>CAYZAE010000164.1:0-14541 GCA_964476125.1 uncultured Verrucomicrobiota bacterium
GTTTGTAATCGCATCGCGGCGGAGGTCACGGCCTTGCACCGGGGTGTGGGGAAGTTGCCGGACGGGCCGGAGCGCGGGGAGATGTTGAAGTCGATGTTCGAACTCACCCGCCACGTGGAGGTGGTGAAGAAGCAGTTGCGCAAGCTGGAGTCGGGGGACACGACGCGGCTGGTGTAGTCGTAGGGAATGCCCAGGAGGCCGTGGATCGAAAGGTGCGCTGGTTCATCCGCTCATGAAACCGAAGTCGTGGGACGCGATCGTGGTCGGGCTTGGCGCGGTGGGCAGTGCCGCGGTTTACCAGTTGGCCCGGCGTGGGGTGAGGGTGCTTGGCGTGGATCGGTTCCATCCTCCGCATGATCTAGGGTCCTCGCATGGCGAGACCCGCATCACGCGACTGGCGGTGGGGGAGGGCGAGGAATACGTCCCGTTGGTCCGGCGCAGCCATGCGATCTGGCGGGAGTTGGAACAGGCCACGGGACGCAGGTTGCTGCGGTCGGTGGGCGGACTTTTTTTCGGGCCCGGCGGGGAGCGGGGCGAGACGCATGGAGCCGCGGATTTCCTGGAGACGACGATCCGGGTGGCGGCGCGGCACGGGATTCCTCACGAGATCCTGGACGCGACGGCTCTGGAGCAGCGGTTTCCGCAATTCCGCTACCGCGGGGACGAAGTGGGATACTACGAGCCGGAGGCGGGGTTCGTGCATCCCGAGGATTGCATCGCGGCGCAATTCCAGGAGGCACGACGGCTGGGGGCCGAACTCCGGCTGGGGCAGCCGGTCGAGGGTTGGCGGGAAACCGGGTCGGGCGGCGCGGCGGTGGATGTCGGGGGGCGGATGGAATCGGCGGAGCGCCTGATCCTCTGCGCGGGAGCCTGGATGGGGGAGATGGTTCCGGAGCTTGCGCCGAGACTTCAGGTTTATCGGCAGGTCCTGGGCTGGTTCGAGCCGGAGGGAGCCCCCGAACTATTCAGCGAGGATCGGTTGCCGGTGTTCATTCGCGTGCCTGGGCGTGGGGAGTCGATGTTCTATGGGTTCCCGTCGGTGACCGGAGGAACGGCGGGGGTGAAGGTGGCCACGGAGCAGTTCGAGACGCTGGGGACGGCGGACCGGATCGGGCCGGAGGTCGATCCCGGGGAGCCGGCGCGGCTGCACGCGGTTTTGGCGCCGCACTTGAGAATCTCACCCAGGTGCGTGCGGGCGGTGGCCTGCAAGTACACCGTGACTGCGGGTTTTCGATTTCTGATCGACCGGATGCCTGGCAGCGACCGGGTCTGGGTGGCCTCGGCCTGTTCCGGCCACGGCTTCAAGCATTCGGCGGCCGTGGGCGAGGCGCTGGCGGAGATGTCGATTGGAGGCCGGCCGGCCTTTGGGGAGGGCGTGTTCCGATGGCAACGCGCGGGGGTCAGTTGAACCGGTTCCAGAGACGCCGGTAGGCGGCGACCAGGCCGGGGAGATCGCGGGCGCTGGAGTGGAGCCAGGTCTGGAGGGCCGCGACGTGGTCGGGCGTTTGGAGAGCGGCCGGTTCGAAAAGCAGGAGCGCGAGACTGCGCATCAGGCGTTCGCGGGGGTAGCGGGTGGCGGTGCGATTCAGCAGGGAATGGTCCATGCCGAAGGTGCGTGCGTTGATCAGTCGGTTTCGCCAGCGGGGGGATTCGGGGCAGAGATTGGTTTCCGAGAAGGCGTAATCGGCGGGGACCTGCCAGGTGCCGTGGAGCCGGCGGTTTTCCAGCCAGAACCAGAGCCGGCGCGCCTGGAGGACCAGTTCGGCATGGCGGGCGGCGAGGGATTCCCGGTTTTCCTGGGTGCGACCGGGGCGCAGTTTGAATTCGACCCCCTGGGCATGGAGTTGCGTGAGGGCCGGCAGGAGGAAGGCGTTGGGATCGGGGTCGGGGAGGGACAGGGACTGGAGCCGGCGATGGCGTTCGCGACAGGACCAGTGGTAGAGCCCCTGGGTGGCGAGCAGCACGTCGCCGAAGGCCAGCCTGGCCTTGGCGAGGTTGCGACCGACGAAGTGCGCGTCGTTTTCGCCGAAGTGCGGTCGAGCGAGGCGTTCGGAGCAGAAGAGCAGACCGGAGGACCGGTTGAGCAGGAGCCGGGTGGCTTCGTGCAGTGGGATGAGGGAGGCGTCGTGGTGATGGGAGCAGCCGGCGAGCAGGGCGTCGTCGCCGATCAGCCAGCGATGGCCGACGACGAGGTCGTAGTAGAACATGCTGGCGGGGCTGCGCCGGAGTTTCTCGAGGGTGAGGACCTTGAATTCGACGGTGAGTCCGGCATCGGGCGAGAGTTGCTTGCCGAGATCCAGCAGGGGTTGCCGGTATTTGCGTTCCTCGAGCAGGGCGAGGCCGCGGACGAACACGTAGAACTCGAGATCGTTGTAGGGGCGGTCGCCGGCCGGGGTGTGGAGGACCCCGCCTTCGCCCCGGCCGTAGCCGCCGGCGAGGAGGAGTCCGCGGAGTTTGGCGGTTGGGATGAGTCCGCTGACCGCGCGGCGGACCAGCCGGCAGACCTTGCCCAGGTGTTGTTCCAGCGCGTCGGAGCCATCGAGCGTGAATCGAGGTTCGGCGGCCGGCAGGGGAGGGTCCGGGCGGGCCATGGACGGACGGGGTGGGGTCACTTCCGGAGGCGTTGCTCGGCTTCCTTGCGACCCTCGCGAAAGCCTGCGAGACGACCGCGCCGTTGGTGCCAGCGAATGCGGGCGGCGTGGGCGAGTTCCGAGAGACGACCGTTGCGGCGGCAGAAGAGGAAGTCTTTGCGGAGATCCCGGAACCAGCCGGCCACGAGCGTTTTGATGACGCTGGGGACGGGGGTGTTGCCGGACCAGGTCAGACCGAGCGAGCGGGCGTCGCCGAAGGCCCGCTGGTAGCACTGTTCCACGGTGTAGTTGTGGGAGTGCATGACCACGGATTCGGGGACGAAGAAGACGTCGTAGCCTTCGGCGCGGCACCAGCGGGAGTACTCATCGTCCTCGGCGTATTTGAGATCCTCGCGGAACCCGCGGCGGGCCCAGATGTCGCGCCGGACGCCGGAGCTGACCATGCTGAAGAAGTGATCCCAGTGGGCGGATTCGCGGTTGGGTCCGAAGCAACGATCGTAGTCGTGGGCGAAGACGGCGTGGCAATCGGGACGGGGGATCTGGCGTCCGAAACAGGCGGCGCTCTTGGGGCGGTCGAGGGCTTTGACGAGGGGGTGGAGCCAGTTGGAACCCTGGGGGGTGGCGTCGGCGGTGAGGAAGATGGCGATCTCGGCCTTGGAAAGACGCATCCCCTGGTTGAGGACTTTGCTGGGATTGTAATCGTCGGGGGCGATCTGGATGAAGTGGGCGGGTTGCGCGGCGCGGATGAGGTCCTGGGAACCGTCGGTGGATCCGGAGTCGATGACGATCAGTTCCCAGGATTTGAAGTCCTGGGCCTGGAGGGCGGGGAGGGTGTCCTTGAGCGCCCAGCCTTCGTTGAAGCTCCGAAGGATGATGCTGACGAACGGCTCGGTCATGGCGTGGGTGGTGCGGTGCGGAAAGGGGCGGCGATGCGGGTGGCTGGGTTTGGGGTTGGGGTTGGCGTTGGGTTTGGGGCTGTGCGTGTGCTCGACGCCTAGTCTTGTCCAAGGCTGGCGCGGGGCGCAACGGACTTGGAGCCGCTCCGATCCCTGCGCAACGGACCCTCGGAAATCCGGAGGGCACCACGAAGGGCAGGAAGATGCGCGTCGGGAAGGGGTGGGGGGGGCATGGGGATCACGGGTTGCGGTGGGACCTGCGGGAGGAAATCCGGGCGCGTTCAGCGGGGGCAAGGGAGAAGCGCCAGATGCCGGCGATCCCGAGCAGGCCGAGAATCACGCCTTCGATGAGGAAGCTCAGCAGGGTGCTTTGGAGGTTCCACCATGGCTGGAGTCGGAGGGCGAAGGCGGCGGCGATCATGGGCAGGCAGCCGGTCCAGGCCGGCAGGATGACGCGGGCGAAGAGGGCGGTGCGGGACAATCCGGCTTCGCGGGCGGCCCAGCCCCAGAGCTGTCCCCAGCCGAAGATCAGGGCGGTCACGAGGGCGCCGATGGCGACGCCGAGGATGGAGCGGAGCCAGAGGGTGAGCAGGATGCTGAGGACCAGTCCGACGAGGGCTTCGGAGACCCCCTGCCACATCATCCGCTGTTCCTGCCCGGCCATGAGGAAGATTCTTTTGAAGACCCAATGGGTGAGCGTCTGGGAGTAGTACCAGAGGAGGAGCACCTGACCGTTCCAGAACATGGCGGGGGTCGGGGTGTCGACGCCGGTGAGCACCCGGATCAGGCCGTCCATGCAGGCGGCCGTGAGCACGAAGAGCGGGGTGGCGGCGAGCACGCTGAAGCGGAGGCCGTCGAGGAGCATGCGTCGAAGGGCCGCGGTGTCGCCGTGGGCGTGGAGGTGGGCGGCGGTGGGGGAGAGGACGTCGGCGATCTGGCGGGTGAGCATGCCGAACATTTCGCCGACCTTGCCGCCGGCCTGGTAGGGGGCGATGTGGGCGACGCCGAGGATGCCGCCGAGGATGGGGGCATCGGCTTTGTGACGGAGCACATTGCTGAGCGTGTTGAGGTAGGCGTAGAGACTGAACCGGAGGGATTCGTGGAGGGCGGAGCGGCAGACGAAGCGTGGGCGGATGAGGACTTCGGGCATGTGGCGGAGGGCGAGCCAGGTGGCGAGCAGGTAGGGGAGGAGCACGGCGAGCAGGGCGAGCACGACCAGCCAGTCGAGGCCGAGCTTGAACCAGACGGCGGCGAGCACGGCGACGAAGTTCGCCAGCATGGAGATGATGCCGATGTTGTTGGCGGTGGTGATTCGCTGCTGTCCCTGGAGGACCTCGGGGAAGAGCCCGAGTGGAAACGCGATGCCGAGGCCGACGAGGAAGATCTTGAGGGTGAACTGGAACGATTCGCGATGGAGGGCGCTGACCCCGAGGAGATCGACGAGGTAGCCGGAGCAGGCGACGCCGACGATGCAGGCGACGAACGCGCTGAGCAGGTAGAAGCCGAGGATGGAGCTGAGCACGCGGCTGAGGGTGGTCCAGTCGCGCCGAACGGAGAGTTCGGCGACGCGTTTCTGGGCGGTGAACCCGAAGCCGAAGTCGAGGAGGATTCCGTAGCCGAACAGGGCCCAGAGCAGGGACCAGAATCCGAATTCCTCGGGGGACAGACTCTGGTAGAGCAGCCGGAAGGTGACCAGGCCGAGGACCATCCGGAGCAGCAGCCGGACGTATCCGGAGAGCGTGCTGCGCACGACGTTCTTTCGGATCTGGTCGTGGGTCATGAGGAGATCAGCCGCGTGCGGGGAGGGTGGCGAGTGATCGTTCCATCAATCGGAAGATGTGGGGGATGGCGGTGACGTCGTCGGGCAGGGACTCCTGATTCGTGAGCAGGGCGGCGTGGCTGTGTTTTTCGGAGGGATGATATCCGTGCATGGCGCGGATGGGCCGTTCGCCCATGTGGCTGGGGACAATGAGCACGCCTTCGCGGACGAGGAAGATCAGTTCGCCGAAGTAGCGGTCCTCGAACAGCGCGTGGAGCGAGCGGAGTTCCTCGTCGGGCAGGATGCGGCCCTGGGGAAGGGTGCGCAGCGCGGACTCGATCCGGCTGCGGGCGTCCGCAGTAAAGAACCAGAAGCGGGCCAGGGTGGAGTCGTAGACGGCGGCGTAGTCGCGGCCCATGCGGAGGGGGAGGGCGTCGATGACGGCCGGCAGATCGAGGTATTCGTCGCAGTTGGCCATGCCATGGTCGCTGAAGACATAGAGCCGGACGTCCTGGTAGTGCGCCCGGGCGGTGTCCATGACCTGCTCGATCCAGGATTCGAGGCTCCGGAGCTTTTCAGGGATCCGGGGGGAATCGTTGCCGGCCTGGTGGAGCAGTCCGTCGAGGGAGGGCCAGTAGCAGAAGGCGAAATCGACGGACTCCGACTGGAGCGCCGCGATGAGCAGGTCGCGGTTCGAGGCGTCGTCGAGGGTGGGGTCGCTGACGAAGTAGGGGATGCCGCGTTGGACGAGGTGATCGAAGATGTTGGGTCCGCGGTTCATGCCGCCGGGCTGGAGCGGGCTTTTTTTCTCGGTGAAATCGAAGCGGTGGATGTGGCGGAACGGGATGTTGTAGAGGTCGAAGTAGCCGCGGAACCCGAGCCTGACCTTGAGTCGTCGGCTGAGCCAGCGGCGGAAGAGACGACGGCCGGTGATGGCGGTGGGGAGCCAGCGGAGCCAGCGGAGGGAGGCGAAGGGGGAGTGGGCGGGGTCGTGGACGAAGTAGCACCAGTTCCGGTGTTCGTCGGGCCAGCGGCCGCTGAGGATGGAGGGGACGCAGGCGGAGCTGTAGCCGAACACGGAGTCGAGTCGGCGGCGGGTGGGGGCGAGGTGTTCGGCGAAGGGGAATTTCCGGAGGATTTCACAGCCGCAGGCATCGATCATGATGAAGAGCGGCAGGATGGGCTTCATGCGACGGGGCAACGGGGCGGCGGGGGAGGGGGGGTGGTCCCGTGGCCGGATCCCGGGGCCCGGGCTAGGGCAATCCGATCAGGCGCCGTGCCTCCTGGAGGAGTTGGGTGGGGCTGAAAGGTTTGGTGAGGAAGAGTGCGGCGCCCGATTCGCCGGCTTCCTGCCGGGTCATGACGTGGCTTCGGGCGGTGAGCATGATGACCGGGATGGAGGTGGTTTCGGGGTTTTGCTTGAGCTGCCGGAGGGCGGTGAGTCCGTCGACCTCCGGCATGAGCACATCCATCACGATGAGAGCCGGGTGTTCGCGCAAAGCGCATTCGACGGCCTCGCGCCCGTTGCGGGCGGTGAGCAGGTCGAAGCCTCCCTTGCGCAGGGAGAGTTCGGTGACCCGGAGCATGTGCGGTTCATCGTCGACGATGAGAACCTTGTGCGGCATGGGAGTTCGTGAGGGTGCGTGGCCGGGATTAGCGCGGGGGGAAGGAGCGCGACTCGGTGCGGTAGGGGGCGAGGAGGGTCGAGGTTTCGGGTCCGGCGGCGGAGGGGTCCTCGACCAGGAGCAGGAAGGTGCGGTCGTCCGAGGCCGGGGCGTCGCCTGCGACCTCTTTTTGGACGGCGGCGAGCCGGGCGGCGGTGGCCTGGGTGTCGAGACCCGAGGCGGCGGATTCCTCGAGAATGCGGATGAGCGGGGCGGCTCCGATCTGTTCACCGGAGCCGTCGGTGACCTCGGTCATGCCGTCGGTGTACATCAGCACCCGCGCGCGTTTGGGCAGGGTGCGGTCGGTGGCCCGGAAGGTCAGGTTTTCCAGCACGCCGAGGGGTGGGCCGTCGCTGTGGATCTCCTCGGTCCGGGAATCCTCGCCGGTGATGAGGAGCGGGGGGTGGCCCGCGCCGGCGACGCGGATCCGGCGGGTGCGAAAGTCGATGTAGGCCAGCTGCGCGGTGATGAACATGCCGATGTCGCCGAGGTCGGAGGCGAGATCGCGGTTGAGCCATTCGAGAAACACGCCGGGGCGCGGGGCGAGATCGCGGCGGGCGCGGAGCAGGGTGCGGAAGACGGTGGCGAAGAGGGCGGCGGGCAGGCCCTTGCCCATGACATCCGCGACGGCCAGCAGCATGCAGGATTTGTTGATGGGGAGGATGTCGTAGAAATCCCCGCCGACCCGCTGGGCGCTTTCGCAGTAGCCGTAGGTGATCCACGGGCCGAGGCTGGGGTGGTCCTTGGGAAGGAGCCGTCGCTGGATGTCGGAGGCGACCTCGAAGTCGCGGTGCAGGAGGCTGGCCTGGAGTCGGGCCTGCTGGAACTGGGATTCGCGGATCTGGATGGCGAGGAAGTCGGCGAGGGTCTGGACGATGTTGATCTGGCCGGCGTTGAAGGGCTGGGTGGGGCCGTAGACGCCGACGGTGAGAATGCCCATGAGATCCCCGCTGACGTGCATGGGATGGATGCGGCCGGACAGTTCGGAGCCGAAGCGGGCCAGGGGGTCCGAGACGCCGAGCGGTTGTCGGGAATCGAAGCAGCGATCCTGGCGTTCCCTGGCCGCGGCGAGCTCCAACGGGATGGGTGTGTCCGGGGCGGGTTCGAGCGGGATGGGCGCGAGGTCGGGGACGGGTGGGAGCGTCTGGAACGGGCGGAGCGTCTGACTGCCGGGGTCGACGAGGCGGAGCACGAACCAGTCGGCGCCGGTGATGGATTTCAGTTCGTCGAGCCAGCGGGCGACGAAGGCGGCGTCGACGCCCCCGCGCGCGAGGTCTTCGGTGAACCGGAAGATGGCGGACAGACTTTCGTAGGAAGCGGCGAGGTCCTCGGTCATCGCCTGCAGGGTGGATTCGAGGACGATGGGGTCGGGGGCTGGGGCGGGGTGGGGGTTGCCCTCGGGGTTCTCCGGGTTGCGGGTGGGAGGGGCGGGCCGGTGCCGGCGCATCACCAGGCAATTGCCCTGTCGGCCGCGGAGGTAATCGAAGGAGTCGGTGAGACTGTGGATGAGGAAGAGTCCGCGGCCGCCTTCGGCGAGGGGGTCGGGGAGGTCGAAGGTTTCGGGGAGTTCGAAGCCTGGGGTGTGGTCGGCGATGCGGACTTCGACGTGGGCTGGGGTGACTTCGATGGTGACGACGACGTTGAGGTCGCGGCCGGGGCCGGTGGCGTAGCGGACGGCGTTGTTGCCGGCTTCGACGGCGGCGAGTTCCCAGCTGTCGAGGTGATCGTTGGGGAGGCTGTGTTGCTCGAGGAAGGCGCGGAGTGATTTCGCCATGGCCCGGACTGCGTGGAGTTCGCAGGGCAGGGTGAGGACGAGGAGCCGGCCGAGGGTGGTGGCGAGCTGGGACACGTGGGGCGGGTCAGGGCGCGGGGATTTCGAGCACGCGATCGAGCTTCATGAGGCGGAAGAGTTCGCGGAGGCGGGGGGAGACGTGGAGGACGCGGGCGCTGCCGCCGCGAATGGCCATGTCGCGTTGGAGGCAGACCAGGGTGCCGAGACCTTCGGAGTCGATGAAATCGGTGTGGGACAGGTCGATTTCGAGGAAGCGATGTTCGGGTTGGAGGGTGGCGCGGACGAGTTCCCTGATGAGGGTGGCGTTGGTGTTGCCGAGGTTGTCGAAGTCGTCCACCCGGAGCACGTCGCCGACGGTGTGCGTTTTCATTCCGTGGGTTTGGCGAGTTCGAAGATCCGGTGCATCCGGGTGAGTTCGAGCACTTGTTGCACGTGGGGTTGGGCGTTGACGATGCGGACATGGCCCTGGCGGCCGACCATGGTTTTGTGCAGGGCGATCAGGGCGCCGAGACCGGAGCTGTCGAGGAATCGGAGATCGGAGAATTCAAGGTCCAGCCGGGTGTGCTGGGGCTGGAGGGCGGACCGGATCTGGTCGCGGAAAGCCGTTGCGCTGGATGCGTTGAGTTCGGTGACCCCGAACACCTGAAGTACTTGGCCGTCGGATTCGAACCTCATGATGGATGGACGTTTGCGAGCATTCTACGGATCCCTTCGGAGGCTGCACGTGCAAACCTGCCGACGGAGTACGTAGGCAATTGGATCAGGGCTGGCTGGGGGGTGGAGTTGCGGGGAGCGGGACCGGGGCGGGAGGTGGGCGGCGTGGAAGGAGATGGCGTTTCAGGATCCGGCCGAGGATCTGTAGGTCGGATTTCCATTGGCGTCGGACGGCGTAGAAGCTGGCGTGCGCGCGGGCTTCGTCGCCGAAGGGGTCGGGGCAGTCCTCGGTATCGGCGAGGGAGAACAGGCCGCAGGGTGCGGCGAGCCAGAGTCGTTCGAATTCATTTTGGAACAGGGCGGCCTGGGCGGGGGACACCGGCCGGTTGCCCACCCAGGCGAATTCGCCGCGGGCGATGTTCCAGAGTTCGGGCAGGCGTCGCCAGAGGCCGCGGAACGGGGCGAGATGCCAGTGAACGCAGGTGTTGGAGAATTCGAGGTTGCGGGCGGGGGCGAGCACGGACTGGTGCCGGACGAAGAGCGGGCAGCCCTCGGATCGGCGAAGCCAGGCGATGGCGAAGGCCGGGGAGACGAGGAGGAGGAGAACCGCGGCCAGGGCGCGGGCGGGAATCGGCGTGGTGTAGGAGCGGCCGGTGTGGTCGCTGAGATCGTTGAGCAGGAAGTCATCGGTGATCTCCACGTGGGCGCCGGTGGTCCAGCGAAGCAGATCGCGGCCCCAGGCGATGGAATCACGCACCTCGGTGAAGGCCCCGACGTAGGTGGAGGGGCCGACCAGGCTGTTGACGACTTCGGCGCCGTCGTCCACGAAGGCGGCGTCCTCGATGATGGTGTTGGGTCCGATGCGGGCGGCGGGGCCGATCCAGGCGTGGTCGCCGATCCAGCAGGGGGGATCGAGGCGGGCGGAGGAGGAGATGTGGGAGCGGACGTGGACGGCGATGCCGGGAGCGAGTTCGCGCATGCCGACGCGCTGGTTGGCGAGGGGGCCGAGGCGTTGGCGAAGGATCTCGAACCAGTCGGCGCAGCCGGACCAGAGCGGGGGGCTGCCGGAGGGGAGGGAGTCGAGCACGGTGACGTCCCAGGGTTCCGGGAGCCAGCCTTCCCCGGAGCGATGGCGGGCGCGGGCTTGTTCCGGGGTGGACTCGTTTTTCTCGGGTTGGACTTCGACGCGGATGCCCCAGGCTTCGCCGGAGCCGACGGCGGCGCGGATGCGATCGGGGCGGTCGGCGGCGAGCACGATCACATGTCGGGCGCCGCGGGTGGCGAGTTCGGCGAGCCAGACATCGATCAGGGTGCGGCCGAGGATGGGGGCGAGGGCGAGGGGGCGGTGCTGTCCGAGGAAGGCGACGGAGTGCCTGTCCGAGGGGCAGACGAGGATGGCCTTCATCGTTGCAATCCTTTGGATGGGAGAGGGAAAGGGGCCGTCATGGGTGGGCTGCGGGGGGCAGGCCTGCGAGCTGTCGGATCAGGTTGATCAAGGGGCTAAGGTCGTCGGGGCATGGTTCGGGCCCAAGGATGGCATCGGCAGTTAAGGCTTGGGGCTTAACGTGCTTCGTGAACATTGGTTCGACGGCTTCGCGCCATTGACGGCGGATGGAGGCGGGGGTGCGTCCGCGTTCGGCGACGTCGCGGGCGAGGCGGCGGGTGAGGCGCAGGTCCGTGGGGGCGTCGATGTAGAGCCGGAGGTTGTAGTGGCGTTGCTGGGGTCGCCGGGTCCAGGGCCAGAGTCCCTCGACCACGACGATGGGTTTCGGGGTCCAGCGCCGGGGTGGATCGAGACGGGAATGGGTGGTGAAGTCGTAGCGTGGGATGGCGACGGGACGACCGGAGCGGATCCGGTCGAGGCAGGCGTCGAGGAGTTCCCAGTCGATGGCGTCGGGGGTGTCGAAATTAACGCGATCGCGTCGGGACGTGGGAAGAGCGCCCAGGTCGCGGTAGAAGTCGTCGAGCGACAGGATTCCGGCGTGGGGGCGGAGGAGGCGGACGAGTTCGGTGGCGAGCCAGGTTTTGCCGGCGCCGCTGCCGCCGGCGAGGCCGAGGATGACGAGTGGGGATGCCGGGTGGGGAGGGGTGGAGGCGGAGCGGGCGAGGGGCTTCGGCGTGGTCATGGGACGGGTTCGGGCTCAGGCCGCGGTGCGGCATTCGGAGCACACGCGATGGAACAGGTTTTCCAGGTCGAGGATGTGCCGTTCGAAGTCATACCGTTCAGTGACGCGGGCGAGGCCGTTCCGGCCGAGTTGGCGGGCGAGGGATTTATCGGCGAGCAGCTGGTCGAGGCGCGCGGCGAAGGTGGCACGATCCATCCACGGGACAAGATAGCCATTGTAACCGTCCTGGAGCCAGTCCCGGATGCCGCCGGCGTCGAAGGCCACGATGGGGAGTGCGTAGCGCATGACCTCGAGTCCGATGGTGGCGATGGGTTCGGGCCAGACGGAGGGGATGGCGACGACGGAGCATTCCTGGTAGTGGGCCTTGAGCTGGTCGTGGGGGATGAAGCCATGGAACCGGACGCGGTCGGCGAGGCCGAGTTTGCGGGTGAGACGTTCGCAATGCGGGCGGTGATTGCCGTCGCCGAGGATGGCGCATTCGAAGCGATTCCGGACGTGGGTGAGGGACTGGAGGAGGATGTCGACGCCCTTGCCCCGGATGACCTGGCCGGCGAAGAGGATGAGGTTGCGGTCGGAGAACGAGGAATGGATTCCGGGGTCGCTGTGGCGTGGGACGGGGGGGTGGATTTCGATGCGTTTGGGGTCGAACCCGTTCCGGGTGAGTTCGTCGCGCATGAAGGGGGTGACGACGATCATGCGGTGGAACCGTTGTTTCAGGGTGATTTCGCGGCGTTTGGCGGAGTAGCTGGCCCACTTGAAGGGGAGGGGTCCCTGGCGGTTGCGGACGAGCGGGGCGAGGCAGGGAAAGACGCACCAGGCGGAGGCGGCGCGGGTGCAGATGCGCCGGGTGAACACGTTGTATTTGTAGCTGCGGAGACAGTAGAGGTCGTGATCGTGGACCATGTGGACGAGCGGCAGGCCGCTGTCGACGAGCGGTTGGATCACGGAGAGGTCGCCCATTTTATGGACGAAGACGAGGTCGGGCTGGAATTCCTGGAGGGCGCGGCGGGTGAGTGGGGAGTTGTCGGTGGAGCCGAGGGCGAAGCGGTGGGGGAAGGGGATGGACCAGGCGTGGGGGTCCCGGCCGGTGGGGGGGCCGTGGAGGAGGGCGAGTTGATGGCCGCGACGGGCGAGTTCGGAGGCGGTGAGGTGGAGGTGGGCCTCGGCGCCGGCGAGGGGCCCGAACCGGTCATGAACGTAGAGAACGTTCATCGGCTGGCGGGGCGGTTCCCGGGGGGGCTTGGGCGAGGAGTTGGTCGCGGAACCGGGTGAGGAACGGGGCGACGTTTTCGTAGGCGGCGATGAAGGCGGGGAGGCGGGATTCGATTTCGGCGGCGACGCCGTCGCGGGCGCTGCGTTCGAGGTCGAGGGCCTGGTGACGGAGGGCTTCGAGGCCGAAGATGGAGCTGCTGCCCGCGATGGAGTGCATGATGCGGGCGAGATCCTCGCGCCGTCCGGCGGCGGCGTGGCGTTGGGCGGCTTCGAGACGTTCGGGGGTTTCGGTGAGATAGGATTCGATCAGGGCGGCGGTGCCTTCGGGGCCGACCTCGGAGGACAGTTCGCGGAGGGTGGGTTCGAAGTCCGGGTCGGGGCCCTGGGATTCGTTTGCGGCCCCGGGTTGGGCGAGCAGTTCGGCGGCGATGCGGAGTTCTTCGGCGAGGTTTTCGATGCGGATCGGCTTGGAGATGTACGCATTCATGCCGGCGGCCAGGCAGGATTCGCGGTCGCCGCGCATGGCATTGGCGGTCATGGCGATGATGCGGGACCGGGGCCGTTCGGGGTGGTTCTCCTCGAATTCCCGGATGGCCCGGGTGGCGGCGAATCCGTCCATCTCGGGCATCTGGCAGTCCATCAGGATGACGTCGAGCTGGGAGCGGGTGGCGACTTCGAAGGCTTCGCGGCCGTTGGCGACGAAGCGGGCGCGGTAGCCCAGCTTTTCGAGCATGAGCAGCGTCAGTCGCTGGTTGATGGGATGATCCTCGGCCACGAGAATGCGGAGTGGCGCGACGGGGGCGGGCTGGGCGGGCCGGGATTCCTGGGCTGGATCGGCGGCTTCGGGGGCGGGTTTGGGCGAGAGCAGCGATTCGAGGCACTGCCGGAGCGTGGCGGGTTTGGTGGGGCGCGGCAGGGTGGCGTCGAAGGTCTCCCCGACGCCGGTGGCCGCCTCGGTGAGTTCCCCGAGGGGCGCGAGCAGGATGAGGAGCGTGGAATCCCCGCCCGACATCTGCCGCACGGCTTTGGCGAGAATGCGCCGGGAATCGGCGGGGACGCGGGAGTCGACGAAAACGAGCTGGAAGGGAGGCTGGCCGTTGGGGGCGGGATCGCGGAGGCGGCCGAGGGTGGCGGGCAGCTGGTCCTCGGATTCGGCGGTGATGCCGCAGGACTGGAGGAGGAGGGTGAGGGCCTCGCGGCCGGCGGAGTAGGGGGCGAGCACGAGGGCGCGCAGACCGGGGTAGGTTTCGCGGGCGACGGGTGGGGGTGGGGCGGGTGGGAGGGGGATTTCGAAGGTGAACGAGCTGCCGGCGCCGGGGGTGCTTCGGACGATGATTTCGCCGCCCATCATTTGAACCAGACGCTGGGAGATGGCGAGTCCGAGACCGGTGCCCCCGAAGCGTCGGGCGGCGGAGGCATCGACCTGGGTGAAGGGGGTGAAGAGCCGGGCGATGTCGGGGGCGGCGATGCCGATGCCGGTGTCGGTGACGGAAAAGCGCAGTTTGGGCAGGTGGTTGAGGGCGGGGACGGCTTCGATGCGCAGGACGACTTCGCCGCGGTCAGTGAATTTGATGCCGTTGCCGAGGAGGTTGACGAGGATCTGGCGGAGCCGGCCGTCGTCGCCGACGAGGTGCCTGGGGGCGCGGGGGTCGAGGAGGGCGGCGATTTCGAGGGAGCGGGCGTGGGCCCGGGGGGCGAGCAGTTCGATGACGCCGCCGGCGAGGGCTTCGAGGTCGAAGGGTTCGGGTTGGAGGGTGAGGCGCTGGGACTCGATTTTGGAGAAGTCGAGGATTTTGCATCGCGCATGCCCTGAGATGGGCGAGTAACTGTGTCTGAGCGAAGATCAA
>CAYZAE010000165.1:0-8727 GCA_964476125.1 uncultured Verrucomicrobiota bacterium
GTCCGCGCTCCGGTCCAAAATGAGAACTGCTGCCGGGGGACGGGGCGCGGGAGGGGGGGGACCCGAGGAAATGCTGGGTTATTCGCCCCGCGCTGCTTACACTCGACCGTCGCTATCGTTACGCATGAAAGTTACGCTCAACTGGCTCCGGGAATACGTGGATTTTGACTGGACGCCCGACGATCTGACCACGCGGCTCACCATGCTCGGCCTCGAAGTCGAAGGGGTCGAGAAGCGCAGCGCCGGCTTCGATGGCGTCGTCGTCGCCCAGGTCCTGGCCCGCGACAAGCATCCGAACGCCGACAAACTTTCCGTCTGCCGGGTGGCGGACGGCCAGGGCGAGCGGCAGATCGTGTGCGGGGCCCAGAACTTTCAGGCGGGCGACAAGGTGCCCATGATTCTTCCCGGCGCCTCGCTGCCGGCCCGTCCCGGGGAGGCGCCGTTTCCGATCAAGGTCGGCAAGATCCGCGGCGTGGAAAGCCATGGCATGCTGTGCTCGCCCAGCGAGCTGGGCCTGGCCGAGGATGCCAGCGGACTCCTGATCCTGCCGGCCGACGCGGTGGTCGGCCAGGCGTTTGCCGAGCACCTTGGCCGCGGTGGCAGCGACGTGGTGTATGACCTCGAGGTCACGCCGAACCGGCCCGACCTCAACAGCCTGATCGGCATCGCCCGCGAGATCTCCGCCCTGACCGGAAATCCCCTGCGCCTGCCCGAGGCCGGGCCCGTGCCGTCGGGGGACGAGGTTTCCGCGCTGGTGGCCGTCCGGCTGGAAGCCCCGGACCTGTGCCCGCGCTACACCGCCCGTGTCCTCCGCGGCGTGAAGATCGGTCCCAGCCCGGAGTGGTTGAAGTCGGCGCTCGAAAAGGTCGGTCTGCGCAGCATCAACAACGTCGTGGATGTCACGAACTACGTGATGCTGGAGACCGGCCAGCCGTTGCACGCCTTCGATTATCATCTCGTGGACAAGGCGGCGGACGGACGGCCCACGGTGGTGGTGCGACGGGCGGCGGATGGCGAGAAATTCACGACCCTTGATGGCAAGGACCACGTCCTGGGTGCCGATCATCTGCTGATCGCCGATTCCGGGAAGGGCATCGCCCTGGCTGGCGTGATGGGTGGGAAGAACTCGGAGATCCAGCCGCAGACCGTGGATGTGCTGTTGGAATCGGCGTATTTCGGGCCGACCGGCATCCGGCGGACCAGCAAGTCGCTGGGGATCCGGACCGATTCCTCGTACCGCTTCGAGCGTGGGGCGGATCCCGGGATTGCGGAATGGGCGGGGCGTCGGGCGGCGAAGCTCATTCTGGAGGTGGCGGGTGGGACGCTGGTTCCTGGCGTGGTTGATGCGTGTGTGGAGCCGGTGGTGCCGAAACAGGTCATGCTGCGCCACGGCAAGGTGGGCGAACTCCTGGGCGTTTCCCTGAACCCGGCCGAGATCGAGTATTTCCTGGGGCAGCTGGGATTGAAGCTGGTGAACCGGAAACCGCGGGCCGTGGATGACGTCTCGCCGCCGGAACCGGCCACTTTCCAGATCCCCACCTATCGCGTGGACCTGAAACGCGAGGTCGATCTCATCGAGGAGATCGCGCGCATGTATGGCGTGGACAAGATTCCGTCGACGGAACCGCGTCACGCGAAGGGCAGTCATCCGTTTGATGCCCGGTACGATGAGATCATGGAGGTTCGGCGTGTGCTTGCGGGGCTGGGACTGAACGAAGCCCAGGGCCAGACCCTGATTTCGCGATCGACGGTGCCCACCACGCAGGCGGAGTCGACGGTGGCTTTGGAAAATCCCTTGAGCAGCGACATGGACGTCCTCCGGCCGAGTTTGCTGCCGGGGTTGCTGGATGTGCTGCGGCAGAACCTGCGGCATCAGAACGGGGACGTGGCGTTGTTCGAGTTGGGACGGGTGTTCCGCAAGGTGGAGGGCACGGTTCGGGAAGGCTGGCGGCTGGCCATTGCCCTGACCGGGGCGCGATCGGCGCCGTTCTGGACCGGGGCGGAGCGGGATGCGCGTCTGGATCTCATGGATCTGAAGGGGTTGCTCGAGGAGTTGTTCGAGCATGTGGGGCTCAAGGGCTTCACGTTCACGCGCCGGACCGAGCCGGTGGGGTTGTTCATCGAGTCGGCCCAGGTGGCGCTCGGGGGTGGCAAGCTGGTGCTAGGCGAGATGGGCCAGCTCGAGCCCCGCCTGGCGAAGCGCTACGATCTGCGGGACGCCGTGCTGCTCGCCGAAGTGGATTTCGACCAGATCCTGGCGCGTCGGAACGCCGGGCGATCCTTCAAGCCGCTGCCCGCGTTCCCGGCCATCCGCCGCGATGTGGCGATGGTGGTGTCGGAGTCGATCACGCACGACACCGTCCTCCAGGCGGTCCGTCAGGCCAAGGCGCCGAACCTGGAGTCGGTGGAGTTGTTCGACGTTTTCCGGGGTCGTCACGTGCCGGAGGGGCAGAAGAGTCTGGCGTATGCCTTCACGTATCGTGGGGCCGACCGGACCTTGACCGATGCGGAGGCGACGTCGGCGCATGACCGGGTGGTCGCGCAGTTGAAGCAGTCGTTGCAGGCCTCGATCCGGGAGTGATCCCGATCGGGGAGGTTCACCACGGAGAGCACAGAGAGCGCAGAGAGAGTGGGGGAGAAGCCGTCGGCCCGGGATCAGCTGGACCTTTGATGGAGTCATCAAGTCGAGGGAGGATCCGATGGCGGCGGGTTGGGGTGTGCGGGCGGCGGGGGAGAGGCATCGCGCGGAGGCGCAGAGGCGCGGAGGAAAGGCGGGGAGGGGGCGGGAGGAAACGGATTTGGGTTTGGGCCGGGTGGGGGACGGATTCCCGATCGGGGAGGTTCACCACCGAGAGCACAGAGAGCACAGAGAGAGTGGGGGAGAGAAGCCATCGGACCAGGATCTGCAGTTCCTTGGTTGGAATAAAAAACCGCAGGGAGGATCCGGTGGTGCCGAGCCTGTTCAGACCCGAATCCACTCAGCTCCCCTCTGTGCTCCCTGTGTTCTCTGTGGTTAAGAAGCCGCAGCGTGCCCTTCCAGCAGAGTTGGCGAGTGTTGGGGATCAATCGCTGACGCAAAGGTCCAGCGGACATTTGGCGCGGAGACTTTTGGCTCGTTGACTTGGGGAAGCTGGGCCGCTCTGATTCGCCGCAGGGATGCGTCACGACCTGACGAATTTTCTGCGCAAGTGGGACTACCAGCCGGGCGAGCTGCGGGTTCGTCGCTTCAAGGGACGCGATGGACGGCAGAAGCTTCAGCTGCGGGTGGATCTTGGCGTTTTACAGATGGAAGCCGAGGGGCGGCCGGATGGAAAACGCCCGATGGGCCACGATTCCTGGCTTCATTTCTACCAGTCCAAACTGGGGGAACACATTGCCGAGCACGGGGATGACGATGGCTACGAACTGAAGAGCGAGGACTGCCAGCGCCTTCAGCAGGAGGCCATCCAGTACTATCACCGGTACATCTGTCTGTTCCAGCTGGGAGACCATGGCGGGGTGCTGCGCGATACCGAGCGCAATCTCGAGGTGTTCACCATGCTCGAGGAGTTCTCCGAGACCCCCGAGGTCAGCGCCGCTCTCGCCGTGTTCAAGCCCCAGGTTCTTCTGATGCGCACCCGCGCCCAGGGTGCCCTGGCTCTCGAAGCCGATGATCCCAAGGGAGCCGTCCGCGCCATCGAGGCCGGAGTCGAGGCGATTCGCAGCGTGTTCCGCGACCACGAACAGCCGGACATGGCCGAGCAGGCGTCCGAAGTTCGCATGCTGGAATCCTGGCTCCAGGAACTTCGTCCCCATCTCCCGCTCACAGCCCGGGAACGGCTCGAAAGCGAGCTGAACCAGGCCATCGCCCGCGAGGATTACGAAAAAGCCGCCGAGCTGCGCGATGCGCTCAAGCGGCTCGACGAACCGTCAGTTTGATGAGCTCAGCGACTCCGACGCCAGCCGTCGGGCGATGAACTGGCGGAGCAGCGGGATCTTCGTTCCGCCCAAAAGATCGATCGCACCCACGCCATCGGCGCCCACCACCGGTTCCAGCGCGAACCAATACATCAGCGGGAGATTGTGGTCCGTGGCGTCGGCGGCCCGGGCCAGGAGCGGTTCCAGGATCGGTCGGCGTTGTTCGACAGGCGTGCGCTGAAGGGCGGAGGCGAGATAAAGCCGGACGAACGCGGAGTCGTCCTCCTTCGCCAGCCGGGTGAATTCTCCCAGCGCCTGGGCTCCCGGAGGCCGTTGTTCCACCAACAGCTGGATCGCCCACGCGCGAACGTACTCATCGCGGTCCCGGAGCAGGCCCAGCAGGAGTGCCTCCTCGTCGGCGCCGATGGCGTGAAGCGCCCAAAGCGCGCGCAGGCGGACCCGGGTCTCCGGGGATTTGTTCAGCATGTCCCGCAGGGAACCGGCGGTTTCCGGTTTGAGCTGGCCCCGGGCCGCGCGTTCCTGGAGCACGCGGCGTCCGTGGCGCACCGAGAATTCCTTCAGGTCCCCGGTCCGTGCCACGAGTTCCTGGTCGGACAGCGTCGCGAAGTCGATCCGGGTCACGGGCTGGTTGCGGTAGACCACCTTGTAGATCCGGCCGTTGGCGCGGTCATGGCCGTCCTCGCGGTTGTGGTGGCACTGGTTCTTGTCGTACCAGTCGATGATGAACATCGAGCCGTCCTGGTCGTAGAGCTGGTTGAGCGTCTGGCTCCAGGTGTCGTTGAAGTTCAGGAAATCCTGGGCGTGCCGTCCGACGAACCCCGATCCGCGGCGTTCCGCGAAGTCCATGTTGAACCGCTGGCCATGGATGTTTCCGATGAGGATCTTGTTTCGGTACATGTCCGGCCAGGTGCCGCCGAGGTAGACCATGAGACCGGCGTGGGCGTGACCGCCACCGACCGCGTCGCTCCGGGCGTTGGCGGCGTGCGGGCCCTTGGAACCCGCCCAATGGACGTGGTCGCCGTGGGTCTTGATGTCCTGGTAGATGAACGGATTGACGTAGGACGGCGCGCCTTTGGGCAGGTGCTTCCGGCAATGGGCGGTTTCCTCGGCGGAAATGGAGAAGTGTTGTCCCCCCTGACGCTCGTAGCGGGCTCCCTGGATGATGTGCCAGAAGTGCGGGATGACGCAGGCTTCCTGGAAGAACTGCCCGAACTCGTCGTAGTCGAGTCCCCAGGGGTTGCTGGTGCCCTCGGAGAAGATTTCGTAGACGTGCCGGGTGGGGTGGTAACGCCAGACCGCGCAGTCGGTGCGCTGACGACGATCCTGGGGCGTGCCGGGTTTGCCGACGAAGGACGGACAGAACACCCCGTGACAACCGTAGAGCCAGCCGTCGGGGCCCCAGCCGAAGGTGTTGAGCGTCTCGTGCGTGTCGGCCTGGAAATCCCAGCCATCGAGCAGGATTTTCGGATCCCCGGCGGGCTTGGGCTGGTCCCAGTCGGTGACCGGCACGAACAGCAGGTAAGGAGCGGCGCCGATCCAGACCCCGCCGAATCCGACTTCGAGGCCGCTGACCAGGTTGACGTGTTCGAGGAACACGGTGCGTTTGTCGAAGCGATGGTCGCCGTCGGTGTCCTCGAGAATCAGAATGCGATCCCCGCCGCCGAGGATGTCGCGGACCTGGGCAGGGCTGGGTTGGGAGAGATCGGAGCCGGGGGCGCGTTCCTCGGTGGGGGGCCGTCCGCGGCGCTTGGGGTAGGTCATGCCTTCGGCGACCCAGACCCGGCCGCGGTGGTCGAGGCAGAAGGCGATGGGTTGGGTGACGTCGGGTTCGGCGGCAAAGGCGTGGGCCTGGAAACCTTCGGGCAGCGTGATGGCGCGAGCGGCTTCGACGGCTCCGATGCCGGCGAAGCGCACAACGTCGGCGGGGGGATCGGCCGGGACCTCCGCGGCGAAGGCGGCGGGGGAGGGCAACGCAGCGAGCAGCAGGAATCCAAGCGCGGCGGCGAGGCCCGGAGGCGCGTACGGCGTGGCCTGGGTGGGGCGCAGGCAGGAGAACATGCCGACAGTGTGGTGAGACCCGCGAATCGGCGGAAGCGGAAAGAAGGTGAACAAAGGTTGGGGATTTGACGGGGGTGCACTCGGGGCGCAACGGTTGGCGGAGTCGCTGAATGATCGAGGCCGCCCCGAGGATGAGAACAGGTTTATGGATTCGCCGGTGGGTTGTGTCCGGCCTGCTGGGATGGATCGCGTTTCTTGTGGGCCTTCCGGGACTGGCCCTGGATCCGGTCTGGGTGGCGAAGTGGCCGGACGGCCCGCGGTTGGGCACGATCCGGTCCGCGTTTGTCGCCCCGAACTTCCGGAACACCGGGAGGAACTATGCGTTGATTGCGGCGGGGGTGTCCGGGGTTCATCTGAGAGATGTGACGAATCCCGCCGAGGAGCAGACCCTGGCGGTGATTGATACGCCGGGAAGCGCCGAGGCGGTGGTGGCGACGGCGGAGCTTGCGGTGATTGCCGACGGCATTGGAGGCGTGATGGTGGTCAACATCACCCAGCCTGCCGCGCCGCGATTGGTGGGTTCGGTTGAATTCCAGGGCAATACCGCGGATGTCGCGTTGTTCGGAAACCATGCCCTGGTCGTCAACCGCTCGGGGTCCCTGCATGTGATCCAGGTTTCTCCGAGGAATGCGCCGGTGCTGGTGGGCACGCTTCCCACCCGCGGCGAGATGGGGACGGTGCGGGTGGCGGACCAGCGCGCCTACCTGGCAGGTGTTGAGGGGCTGCAAGTCATCGATCTTCGGGATCCGGCCCGACCCCGGGAATTGGCGTTCTTTCCCACCCGCTTTCCGGTGAACGACCTCGCCGTGTCCCGGCCGAGCTCCGCCCAGGTCTTCGCCTATCTGGTCGATGGTGCCGCCGGGGTTTCAGTGGTGGACGTCACGGCCGTGTCCGCCGTGAAACCGGCGCGCCTGCTTGGCCAGGCCACCGTCGATGGCCCGGCCTGGGGCATCGCCCTGGCCGCGAGCGGAAATCTCGTCTGGGTGGCGAATGGCGTGGGCGGGCTGCGGTGCGTGGATGTCTCGGATCCCGCCAAACCGCGATTGCTGGATCCATCGCTGCCCACCGGCGGCGATGCCCGGCGGGTGACGGTGACGGGCACGACGTTGTACGTGACCGATCGCAAGGCGGGGTTGCGCATCGTGGACGGTTCCGAACCCGACCTTCTCGGGGCGGCGTTTCTGCTGGGCACCGTGAGGTTGTCGGGGCGTGCACTGGGGGTGGCGGCGACGGATTCGTGGTTGTGCCTGGCCGACGGGGTCGAGGGGTTGCGTTTGTTCGACATCCGGCAGCCGAGATTTCTGATCAACCGTGGCCATGTGCCGCCGGAGGCGGGAGCCAGCACCATGGCGGTGGCGGTGGGCAATCGTCGCCTCGCGGCCGCCGAGGTGGCCGACACCTGGGCCGGGGTGCGGATTTTCGATCGCCCGGCCGGAGACGGCGGCCAGAGCGGGTTGGTGCGCCGGGGTTTTTTCCGGGCGGACGATCGTTCCTATCGGATTTCGGGGGTGGCGATGACGGGCGACTGGGTTTTGGCGGCGGCGGGACCGGCGGGATTGGTGGTGGTGGACGCGGCGGAGGCGGACCGTCCGGTTTTTCAGCGTCGGGTGCCCCTCGACGGCAGCGCGGTGTCGGTGGCGGTGGAGGGAGGCCATGCGTACGTGGCGACCTTGGGCCAGGGCCTTCAGGTGGTGGACGTCCGGAATCCGGGGGAGGCGCGTTGGGTGGGTGGGACGGGTGTTCCGGCGGCGGGTTGGCGGGCGGTGGGTGTGGCGGTGCGCGGGGATCGGGCATTTCTGGCTGCGGAAAACCGGGGCCTGCAGGTGGTTGATATCTCGGATCCGACGCGCCCCAGGATTCTTGGCAATGGCGTTGAGACCAGCGGTGTGGCGGTGGATGTCGCGGTTCGGGGTGAGCTTGGATTCATCGCCGATGGGGAAGCGGGGCTGTCGGTGTTGAATCTCGCCACGCCGGCGGCGCCGAGGTTTCAGGGTCGATTCGATACCGAAGGCGAGGCGCGCGCGCTGGTGGTTGCCAACGAGCATCTATTTGTGGCGGACGACAGCCGGCTGCTGGCCTTCGCCGTTCCCGGACTGACCCCGGCCTCCAACTCCCCACCCAGCTTCGTGATTTCCTCGGACTCCTTGTCCGTCGAGGAGGATGTGGGGCTGGTGGTGGTGCCGGAATGGCTTCGGGACGTCCGACCGGGCGGTTTTGTGTCGGAACAATGGCAATCGGTGACCGCCGAGATCAGTGCTGTGGAGGGGAATGCCCTGTTTGCGGAATCGCCGGGCTTGGATGCGCAGGGGACGCTTCGGTTCCGCGTTCTTCCGGAGGCGTTCGGGACGGCGAGGCTGATTCTGCGGGTCCGTGACGATGGGGGAACGCTCTTTGGCGGTCGCGATGTGACCGCGCAGGAGTTCCTGATCCGGATCCGGCCCATCAACGATCCGCCCACGCTCGATCCGCAGTCTGAATTGGCTTGGCGCCTGGAGGGCGGGGATCTGGTGGCTCTGGTCACCGGGATCCGCGCGGGGCCCGACAACGAACAGATTGTCCAGCGGGTCACGCTCCGCGCGAAATCGAAGCGGCCCGATCTTCTGCCGGATCCCGTCGTCGAGTATCCGGGAGGAAACGAGGCGCGGTTGAGGTTTCCGGGCAGAACCCAGGGTGTGGGGGCGGCGGAGGTGGGTCTTTGGCTGGAACTGGTGGATGATGGGGGCACCGCCGACGGCGGACGTGATCGCACCG
>CAYZAE010000165.1:8737-14290 GCA_964476125.1 uncultured Verrucomicrobiota bacterium
CCGAAGCGGAGCGGATCCTTCAGATCCAGCCACCCAGCGGACCTCCGCGCCTGACTGTGATTGAACCGGCGGATGGTGCGATTCTTCCGCCGGGCACGACCTCGGTGATGGTGCGGGTCCGGACCGAGGATGAGGCGGGCCCGCTTCGTCTGCTGGCGTTTTCGCCTTCCCAGGGCCTTCCGCGGTGGGTGCAGCCGCAGGCTACGGAGGTGTTTTGGGAGTGGGAACTACCGACGCCGGGTCTCCATTTCCTGGGTCTCCAGGGGTTCGATCAGGAGGGCCTTCCTGCCAATGGGGTGGCGCTGGGGGTGGTGGTGTCGACTCCGCCGGCCTTGCGTTCCTCGGCGGCATCCCTGGATTTTCTGGAGGACTCGACAGCCGCTTCCATCACCCTGACGGCCCAGGCGGGGATTCCGGGACCTCCGAAACCGATGGTTCCGGTCGTGAGATCCTCGGATCCGACGCTGATTGCGGATTCCGGCATCCGGCTGGAATCGCGTGGAGGGGGGTGGTTGCTCTGGCTCAGCCCGGTTTCGAACGCCGTGGGCACCCTGACGCTTCAGGCTGTGGTGACCGGTGGGGCGGGGCTGACCGCCACCAATCAAATCCAGGTCAGGATCCTGCCCCTTGATGATCCGCCCCTGGTTGCGCTCGAGGAACCTGCGGAGGGCGCAGTGTTTTCGGGCGGGGCCCCGATCCGCTGGGTGGCGGCGGCTTCCGATGTCGATGGTCCCCTGGGATCCGTGGATTTTTACGTCGACGACCGGCTCATCGGATCGGTGGTCGAGCCACCCTATGCGGGGCTCTGGGCGAATCCGGGTGCGGGGCGACACCTGCTGACGGCCGTGGCGCGAGGTGTTGCCGCCGACAGCCTTTCCGTGACCTCGGCCCCGGTGCGGATCGAGGTGATCCTGAGCACGAACCGGGCGCCGACCGTGGCGGGGGAGGGTGGGGTGACGGTGTATCGGGATGCCTCGAGCGCGCCTGTTTTGCTGGTGATCGACGATGACCGGACGCCGCTGGGTGAACTCGGGGTGCGGGTGGAGTCAATGACACCCGAACTGTTGCCCGGCACGAACCTGGTGTTGGGAGGCGAGGGCGGACTGAGAACGCTGGTGATCACTCCGGCGGGCGGGAGGATCGGGGCCGGCGAGGTGCGGGTGACGGTCACGGATGCGGAGGGCCTTTCGGGGAGTCTGACCTTTCCGGTGACGGTGCTGCCGGTCAATGCGTTGCCCGGGGGGGAGGGATGTTTCGCGGACACCGTTCCGGAGGGGTACGGCACGTTCAACGTGCTCAAGCTTGGCAGGTATCGCCAGGAACTCACGAGCGGCGACCGGCCGGTGTCCGAGGGGGCCACCACGGCCATCGAACTCCGCGCACCGCCCCGGTACACCATTCTCAATTCCGCAGTGTCGGGGCCGTCGGGGTTCCGGGTTTCGCTGGATCGTCGCGACGACGGATTGTTCACGTGGTCCGAGGCGGGGGAGGAGGAGCCGGTCACGGGTCGGCTGCCGTTCGGTTCGTGGAACACCACCTATCGATTGTCCCTGGTCCCGGGCGAGTCGTTCACCGGGTTCTTCCCGTTCGTGGTGGTTTCGAATGTTCCGCCGGTTCCCGAGATTCTGGATTCCGCGGCGGCGCGGTCGGTGTCGGCGGACGTTCCTTTCACCCTCTCCTGGGTTCCCTGGACGGGCGCAGGCACGAACGACCGGGTGGTTCTCAACGTGATGGGACCTTCGGGGGAGGCGATCTTCACGGCGGCCTCGGATTGTTCCGGGCAGACCCTGCTGGGGCGGCGCGCCGGTTCGATCGAGATCCCTGCGGGCCGCTTGAAGCCGGGATCCGCCTACACCGGATTCCTGACCTTTGGCGCGACCCAGCTGGCGGTGAACGACCGGAGTCCGTTGCTGATGCTCCGGGCCTACCATACCCGGACCACGCGGTTCCGACTGGAGACCCTGCCCGAGGGACGTGCGGCCCCGGCGGTCTTTGTTTCCACTCGCTGGCTGGGCGGTCGGCTGGTGGTCGCGCTGCGGGGAAGTCCGGGCGTCTCCTATCGCCTCCAGAGCTCCATGGATCTCGTGGCGTGGGAGGGGGTCGAGGAACGCGTCGTTCCCCCGGGAGGAACGGTGGAAGTTCTCTTGCCGGCCGGCCCCGAGCCACGGGCCTTCCGGTTTTATCGGGCGGTGGCGGGGAGCGTCCGCGCGCTGCCTTGAGGCGCCACACCCCGGTGCCGCCGGAGGTTGTTGGTGGCGGTTGTTGCGCTGCGACAACCCCGCCCGCGTGGAGCGTGCGGCAGCCCTTGGTTTTTCCGATTTGGCGAGGCCGTTGCGCCGCTGAACGTGACGCCTGGAGTCTGGCCATTTTCAGGCGTCGCGAAGCGACAGAATGACGGTAGCCGTAGGCAACGCCCACGGTTTGCGTGGTTTTTGGGGTTGGCGTCCCGGAGCGACCTGCGACCGTTCAGGGAGGCGTAGCGAGTTCCACCCCCCACAAACTCGGGGTGCGCCGGCGACGTCCGGAAGTCATCCCCCTTTCGAGCGCGCGGCCACCACTTTCAGCATCGCGGACCAGTGCTTGCGCAGGAACGCCGGCTGCTGCAGGGCTTCGATCGCGTATTTTCGGCCGGATTGCGAGAGGTCGATCTCCGCCTGAATCGTCATGGCGCGGCGGTTGTCGGCCAGCGCGAGCATCCGGGCATCGGCCCCCACGATCTTCGAATCGCCAGCGGACCAAAGCCCGTCGCCCTGGGGACCGACCGAGTTGGCGAACACATAGGGCACCTGGTTTTCGAAGGCACGGGCCACGATGCCGTCGCGTCCGCGGCGTTTGGTGCGGGAAACCTCGAGCGAATCGAGCCCGGCATTCGGGTGGAAGATGATCCGGGCGCCGAGCATGACCGGGAGCCGGACCACTTCCGGGTAACGCCGCTCATGGCAGATGAGAGCGGTGCAGGGCACACCGTCCAGACGGAAGAACGCGAGCGCGTTGCCCGGGGTGAACCACTGCCGGTCCCTGGGCGTGAGGTGGATCTTGGAATAACGGAACACTTCGCGGCCGCGGCGATTGAAGACGACCAGGGAGTTGTACCGTCGCCGCCCCTCGAAGGTCGGGCTGCCCACCAGCACGTGGCACTGGTGTTCACGCGCTGCTGCGGCGATGGATTTCAAGGCAGCTTCCACGTCCGCGCGCGGCACCGCAGCGAAGTCCACGTTGTATCCGGTGACGGCGCATTCCGGGAACAGGATGACGTCCGCACCGGCGGCGGCGAGTTCCGCGATGCGGTCGAGGATGAAGGCCAGGTTGTCCGCGATGCGCGCCTGGAAGCGCATTTGCACCGCGGCGACCTGCCATTTCACGGGCGTTTTGGCGGAGCGTTTCATGGCGTGGGAAGGGGAGCGGTGCGGTGCGGCCGATTGGGATCGATCTCCAGCACGCCCTTGTTTCGTCGGACACCCAGCCCGGCGTCGATGGCGGCATCGACCGGATCGGTGCCGGTCTGGCCGAGTCGGCGTCGGATCTCCTTCCGCAGCCAGGCGTACCCGGAGTTCCACGAATAAAGAATGTGGCCGTGAGGTTTGCCTCCGACCGTTTCGATGTCCTCGTTGAAAGCCGGATTGTAACGAAGCTCAAGCCGGATCCGTTCGATGAGCCGGGCCTCGACCTCGGCCTCGGGCAGTCCGTGGATTCCAGCCAGAAGATAATTGGAGGCGTCGCAGAGAAACCAGGAGCCGCCGAACACGTATTGCCCCGAATGCCCAGGCAGGAGGGATCCATCGGCCTGAGAGATGACGCGAAGGCCATGCGGCGATTTCACCTTCTCGGAGGTCCGGTAATGCGTAAGCACCTGGTCGTCGGTGAGCAGTTTTCGTCCGAACACCGCGTAGGTCAGGGTGGCGCCGTAGAGCGTGTCCTGGCCCAGGGTCTCCTGCTTTTTAAGGCTGGTGGGCATGAAGCCGAGCCGCGTGTTGAACATGCGGCGATACCCCGCGATGGCGCGCTCGATGTCGGCGTCGGTGACCGGCAATCCGATCTCGCGGGCCGCCAGGAGTGCGCCACAATGGAATCCCTGGTTGGACGCGGGCGCGTCATCGTCGTCGTACTCCAGGACATCCATGTAGGTTTTCCAGCCCTTGCTGCTGGGAGCGCCCGGCAGGGAGGGGGGAACGTACAGACCTTCGCGTTCGTGGCGCCGGATGAATTCATACGCCTGTCGCACCAGCTTCTCGTTGGGCGTGCCCCCGGCGCGCTTCATGAGCACGGCCCAGATCAGGTAGTACTGGCTGTTCTCCTCGTAATCCATGCGGCTCCAGAACACCGCCCGGTTGGATTCAATGGTCTTCTCCGGATCGTTGAGTCCCAGCGCCGCCCAGAATCCGTCGGAGACCCATTGCTTCCACCCGTAGCCGGGTCCGCTCACGAAGATGAACCGGCCGTCGCGCGGCTGCTGGTTGGCGTCGAGGGCCAGATTTCTCCGCAGCAGGTAGAGCGAAGTGTTCCTGAGGATGGCTTCGACCGCGGAGCCGTTCCATCCCTTGCCATTGGCCACCGCAAGGTGGGCGGCGAGCTGGGCGTCATAGTGCGATCCCGCGGCGCTGGCAAAGGTCCAGGTGACATAACGCCGGGTCTCCCCGGCGGCCAGGGATTGCCATCCATCCATGCGGTACTGGTAGGTGTCGCGGGCGTCTTCCGGCGGCTTGAGAATCAGATCATACGGATCGCGTCCGTCGCCGGTGAGCACGGCCAGCCGGCGTGCTCCCGGATCGACCAGGATCTGGCAGCGGTTCTCCCAAAGCCCCGGCGAATCCGCCACCACGCCAAACACCCGGTTTGAGGTGAGCAGCATCGCTGTTGGGAAGGTTTCCCATCGGCCGCCCCGCACCGTGTCGAAGAGGTGTCGTTCAGCACACGGTCCCGAGAAGGACGCGAACGTGCCTACGACACCGGGCGCGGGATCGATCGGGAAGGTGACCGCAAACTTGCGGTCCGCGGCCGCCGTGACCTCGAGGGTTCGCTCCACCAAGGCGGGGGTTTTGCGAGCAAGGGTCCACCGAAAGGTGAGTCCGTCCTTCGTCGCTGGGCCCAGTTCAATGACGCCGTCCCGTTCGGTGGCCGTTCGGAAGACCAGGGGTGTGGGAGTGGAGTCGGGCCCTCGGACTTCCACGCCCGCCGGTGCCATCTCGGTGGATCGGGCCACGACCAGGGATTCCGAGGCGTAATCCACGTGGAAGCTGCCGTCTCTTTGGGAGAGCACCGGTTTCCAGTCCACCGCCGGCACGGCGCCGAAACCCGGGAGCGCGGATAGGGTCGCCATCAGCCACAGGGCGGGCCGGTTGAGGGAAGGGGATGCCATGGGATTGCGCGGTCAGCCTAGGCAGGTTCGGTCGGCAGGGGAAGGGTTCCGGTCCATCGCGCCTCAGCGCCACAGCGCCCCTGCGCGAGCCAATCCCCGACGCCCGAACGCGCCCAGCCCAAGCCAAAACACCGGGATGGATAACCACGAAGCGCACGAAGGCCACGAAGAAAGACCGTTCCACAGCACCCCGAGAC
>CAYZAE010000166.1:0-14285 GCA_964476125.1 uncultured Verrucomicrobiota bacterium
TCGACGCGCGAATGGGGCGGGTTACCGGCGCGCACGCCGTCCGACAAGTCCAACGGGCAGGAGGGAGGATCGTGGCAGGGGGACATGGGGACTTCATGGATCGGGGATCGGAATAGCAGTCGCTGTGCCAAGCAGGCGGCACCGACTTCGAGACATGCCCGAGGGTCTTCGCTCCGGGGGTTTTCCGACATCGGGATGCAGGCATCCCGATGTCGGGACTGCGGGAGCCTTGGGGACCGGGGGGGCGAGGTCGCGGCGACGGCTGTGGATTCGGTTACGACCTCAGTATGCGGCGCTGCCCGATCTCCCTCCGGTTCTTCCGCCCCGGTGGACGGGGCAGGGGCCGGTGAACCGACCGCACTCAGGCGGGAGGATCCGCGGCGGGGGCGCCGGTGGTGCGGGCAACCAGGAACTCCCGGAGCTTCACCGCCATGGCACCGCCGAACCCCGGCACCTCGGCGATTTCCTCGACGGTGGCGAGCTTGAGCCGTTGCACGGAGCCGAATCGTTTGAGCAACGCCTGCTTTCGGGTGTCGCCAATGCCCGGAAACTCATCGAGCAGGCTCTCGGAAATCTTCTTCAACCGGAGCTGGGCATTGAAGGTGTTGGCGAAACGATGGGCCTCGTCGCGAACGCGCTGAAGCAGCTTCACGGCACCGCTGTCCAGGCCGAGCCGGAGCGGTTCCTTCTCCCCGGGGCGATGGATCTCCTCGAATTCCTTGGCGAGACCGAGAATCGGGATGTTCGAGAGCCCCAGCTTTCGCAGTTCCTCGCAGGCGGCGTTCAACTGGCCTTTGCCGCCATCGATCAGGATCAGGTCCGGCAGCCGGGCGCGCGACGGCGGCTTGGGAACCCACGGGGCGGCAAGTTCGGGACTTGCCTGCCGTGGATCTGTTTGGGTCGTGCCCGGTACCGGCGACGCTCCGGTCCCGGCCTCCGCTTCGCTCTCCGGGAAATCGGGGTCGATCTCGGGGAGGAAGTCGTCCGGGCTGGGATCGTTCGGGAGGGGCGCGAGGTTCCGGGGAACCGCCCTGCTTCCACGCCGCGGCAGTGCGGCGGCCGCGGCGTCGGTGTCCAGGCGCAGGGGCCGGTCGTGAAACGCGGCGCTGATGTCGTCGGCGGCCCGTTGGAGTTCCTGGGGACCGGCTTCCCCGCCTTCGGTTCGGTCAATGGCAGCGGAAGGGGAGTCGGGGGCAGCGGTGGAGTCCGGGGCGGGGGGCGGGCCGGGTTGACGGATTTCCTCCATCAGCCGGGAGTAACGGCGGCGGATGGTTTCGGCCATGCACGCGAAGTCGTCCTGGCGGGTGACGGTCTTCATCTTGAACCGCCGGTAGTTGGATCGGTCGGGGCGGGCGTGCCAGAAGGAGACCATCGACGACACCATGAAGGTTCCGCTGATGTTGGAGATGTCGAAGCCCTCGATGCGGGCCGGCGGGGAGGGAAGGCCGAGCACGCGGGCCAGTTCGCGGAGGTCGGCTTCGGGGTTGATGGCGACCGGGAGTTTGTAGGGGATGCGCTCGAATTTTTCGGTCTTCTGGGTCGTGCGCTTGAGGTCGGAAATCGCGTCGCGCAATTGGGCGGCCTTCTCGAAGTCGAGGGCGGCGGCGGCTTTTTTCATCTCGGCCTCGAACCCGGAGATCATCTCGTCGACCTCCCCTGAAAGATGATCGCAGGCGGCCTGGACCTGGGCGAGGTACTGGTCGCGGGAGACGTTCCCGATGCAGGGGGCGGTGCAGTACTTGAGGTTGGCGTAGAGACAATGCCTGTAGTCGGCCTCGGTCGGGGTCAGGGGACGGCATCCGCGCAGGCTGAAGCGCCGCCGGAGCACGGCCAGGGTGCGGCGCACAGAACCGGAATGCGCGAAGGGGCCGAAGTAGAGAGAGCCGTCGTCCTGCCGGATGCGGGTCAGGGTGAAGCGGGGGATGGGATCGTTGAGGTTGATCTTGAGCAGGAGGAACCGTTTGTCGTCGCGGAAATCGATGTTGAACCGGGGCTTGTATTCCTTGATCAGCTTGCCTTCGAGCAGCAGCGCCTCGGCCTCGGACTTCACCACGTGCCAGTCGAAATCGTGGATGGCCTCGACCAGGGCATTGAACTTCAGGTCCCACCCCGAGCGCCGGGACGGTTGGAAATAAGTGCTGACCCGCTTCCGGAGGTCGCGCGCCTTGCCCACGTAGATGACCCGGCCGAAGCGGTCCTTGTGCAGGTACACCCCCGGCTTGTGGGGGGTCTGCGACAGTTTGTTGCGGATGTGGTCGGTGACGGGCATCGGCCGGGTCAGTCTGGGGAAGAACCCCACCCGCGGCGAGTCCGCGGTGGCCACCCGGCGTGGGACCTGTTAGGGGAAGGCCCGCGTGAAATCCAATGGATCGATCTTCGGGCGGTTGGCCGCGATTCTTCTCCTGCTGGGCACCGCTCCGGAAGCCGTCCGGGCCGAGAACTGGCCGCAGTTCCGCGGTCCGCGCGGGGATGGCACGAGTCTGGAAAAAGGCGTTCCGATCCGTTGGAGCGCCACGGAGGGGGTACGCTGGCGGACGGCGATTCCCGGGGAAGGCCATTCCTCGCCGGTGGTTTGGGGCCGTGCCTTGCTGGTGACGACGGCGGTCAAGGAAACGGGCGAACGTTCCGTGCTGCGCCTGGATGCCGAGACCGGGGCGGTGGTGTGGCGGAAGGCGGTGATCGCCGCGTCGCGTGAGTCGATGCACCGCGAGAACAGCAGCGCGTCATCGACTCTGGCCACGGATGGGACCCACCTCATCACGTCGTTCCAGGTGGGTGACCGCGTTGATCTGCGGTGTCTGGATCTCGACGGGAAGGAGCTCTGGTCGATCCAGCCTCTCCAATTCGAGGGGCAGCATGGCTACAGCTATTCGCCGATCTTTCACGGGGATCTCGTGCTGTTCGATTGCCGGCAGGAAGGGGAGGCGGCGGTGCTCGCGCTCGACAAGAAGACCGGCAAGACCCGCTGGCGCGCGGAACCCGGCAAGCGCCGGATCTCGCATGTCACTCCCCTGATCGTTTCCGAAGGGGGCCGGGAGCAGATGGTCGTGGCCGGGAGCGACGAGATCCGGAGCTACGATCCCGCCTCAGGCCGGCCCCTGTGGTGGTGCCGCGGACTGAGCGATGTGGCGGTCGCCGGACTTTGCCACGGCAACGGCATGGTGTTCGCCACGGCCGGGTACCCGACCAAAACCCGCATGGCCGTGCGAACCTCCGGCAACGGCGAGGTCACGGGTTCGGAGGTCGCCTGGTCGCATCGGCGTCAGGTCTCCTACGTGCCTTCGCCCGTTTACCATCAGGGCCATCTGTACACGGTCATCGACGATGGATTCCTGTACTGCTTCGATGCGCGCACCGGCGAGCCGGCCTGGGACCATCGTCTGACCGGGCGGTTCCGGGCGTCGCTGGTGCTGGCGGATGGCCGGATTCACGCCACCAACGACCAGGGGGTGACCACCGTGTTCGAGGCGAATCCCGCCGCCTTCCGTCCGGTGGCGACGAATGAGCTGGGAGCCTTCTGTTACACCACCCCGGCGATTTCCGGGGGGCGGCTCTATCTGCGGACCGGGGAGCAGGTGCTCTGTGTTGGGGAGAAATGAGGGTGGGCCGGTAACCTTTCTGACCGAGCAGATTGGTTTTGCCGGCGAACATCGGTCGGATAGCGTGAACCCATGATTTCCCAGTCCGGCTTCTCTTCATGTTGGCACCCGGCCAAGGCCGGAATTGCAGCGGTCCTTCTCGCCCTCGGCGGTGGGGCCACTGTCCAGACAGGGTTCGGGGCGGAACCGGAGGGGGCAGCCCTGTTCACGGCCCGTGCCTTCACCCCGGCCAAGGAGTTCACCGAAGGCATCGAAGGGCCGGCCTCCGATCGCGACGGCAACGTCTACGCCGTCAACTTCGCCCGACAACAGACCATCGGCCGGACCTCCCTGAAGGGGGAAAGCTCGGTGTATGTGACCCTGCCCGGCGTGAGTGTGGGGAACGGGATCCGCTTCGATCGGACGGGAGTCATGTACATCGCGGATTACGTTGGGCACAACGTGCTGCGGGTGGATCCCACGACCCGCGCGGTGACGGTGTTCGCGCACAACGACGCCATGAACCAGCCGAACGATCTGGCGATCGCCCTGGACGGGACGCTGTATGCCAGCGACCCGAACTGGAAGGCCGGGACCGGCCAGCTTTGGCGCATCGATCGCGACGGGAAGACCGAGCGGCTCGCGGAAGGCATGGGCACGACCAACGGCATCGAGGTCAGTCCCGACGGCAAAAACCTGTACGTGAACGAGAGCGTTCAGCGGAACGTGTGGGTGTTCGATCTCACCGCGGAGAAGAAGCTCGCGAACAAGCGACTGCTCCGGAAGTTCGAGGACTTCGGATTCGACGGCATGCGCTGCGACGTGGACGGCAACCTGTACATCACCCGCCACGGCAAGGGGACGGTGGTGAAGCTCTCGCCCAAGGGCGAAATTCTGAAGGAGATCGACGTGCTCGGATCGAAGCCCTCGAACCTGTGCTTCGGCGGGCTCGACGGGCGGACGGTCTACGTCACCGAGGTCGAGCACCAGCGCCTGGTCGAGTTCCGGGTCGACCGGCCCGGCCTCGAATGGGTGCGGTGGAAGCAGTGAACGCGGACGCGGGTCGGTGATGCCAGGGAAATGGCATCACCGACCCGTGTTCGGCTGCCGAGCCAGCGATTGCTTGGGCGCGTCGAAGAATCGTCGCAGGCCTTCGAATTCCGGGGACTCAAAGGGAAACAGCCCTGCGCGGGCTCCGGGGCCGAGTCTTGGGTCGTCTTCGTTTAAGATCGAAAGCGCAGTGCCGATCCGAACCTTGTCCTCACTTTGAATGGGGAGATTGGCCGATTTTGCGCAGGCGATGAACTGCTCGACGCAGTGTTTGAGGTCCTGATGGCGGGGTTGAGCGCTCCATGCCGACCACGCCAGGGATTCCACCTCTCCGACCTTGTCGGGACCTCCTGCAATGAAGATTCCGACTTTCAATTCAGACCCTACCTTGGCGACCCATTCCCCCGGGCTCGGGATATCCGTGGATAGGGCCTGTCGCAGAGCATCCCGGACACTCCGGAACGCGGCTTCCGCATCGTTGTCCGCGTCCACGATGACCCCTGCGTACCGGATGGTTTCCAGGTTGTCCGGCTTGAGGACCAGGGATGCCTGATCCTCGAGCTTGTTTCGGCCGTGTCCCCTGAGGTCCTGGATAAAGAACGAACCTTCTTGGAAATGAAGGTGTTTGAGGAACTCGGCGTAGAATACGAGGTCGCCGTAACCCTCCACGAACAGCACAAACGGTTCGCGACTCCATCCTCGTCGATTCGGGGAAAAGCCCGGCATGGAGGTCCTCCTCAGCGCAAGTCGATGTTCCCCTCGATTGCGGCGCGGATCAGATCCCGACCCAGGACCCGGCCTTGAACCTCGGTCTCGGTACGAAACAATTGGATCACGCTAAGGTCGTAGTTCGCGCGTCGACTGAAGGCGGAGTCGGCTGCTTCGACGCATTCCGCGCTGTGGGTCGTGGCGAAAATCTGGATATCGAGACTTTCCGCGGCTTCAGCCAGTCCGCTCCAGACCTGTTCTATTACGGTGTGATGGAGCCCGTTTTCGATCTCGTCGAGGATGAGGATCTGGGGCCGTTTGCCGATCATCTCGGCGAGGATCGAGACCAGTCGTGTGACGCCTTGTCCAGCCTGGGAAAGCGGGATGAGTTCGGTAAGGCCGATATCAAGAATGATCTGGTTGCCGTCTTCGCCTGGATCAATTCGGACTTTCACAATCCGAGGATCGATCTTGGCGAGAAGTTGCTGCATTTGCTCCTCCCCTCCCCGGTGCCGGTGGGCATTTCCAACGCGTTTGACCAGGTCGTCGAGTCGGCCAGGAACGGTGGATAGGATGCTGCAATCCGGACCTTCGGTGGTGCCGCAGATGGCAAAGAAAGGAATTCGTAAGCTGTAGCCAAGTGCAGCCGAGGACGTATCAGGGCGGGGTCCTTCGATAGACCCGAGTTCTTGGATCAATTTCGGGCCTGCGCCCTGGCTGGCTGAGAGCTTTCCTACTCGGCAGTCTGTCGCCTTCCTCAGAAGCCAGGGAAAGTATCGGAGGTTGGGGTTTCCTTGGATCTGCCGCAGCAATGAGGGGAGTTCTTTTGCTCGTTCAGGTTCGCAAAGCAGAAACAGCGCCTCTAACAGCGAAGTTTTGCCGGAATTGTTCCGTCCGACCACGAGGTTGACCCGCTTGAGCTCCTCCAGGTGGAGCGATCGAAAGCCTCGGAAGTTCTCGATTTGGAGTTCATCGATCATGGTTCGTTCGGGTTGGGCGCCATCGATTGCGCGGTTCCGATGACACCTTCTCCCACGTCACGGTGCAAGGCCGAGAGCTCTGCGCGCGTCGGCGTTGGCGTCGGAGGACTGGCGGGGCAGGAGCGTGTACGTGTTCACCTGGCTCATACGGTCGCCGATTTTGAGCGTCTGCAGGGGCCCGAGCATTTCCAGCTCCACGTAGGTCTTGGGATCCGGGTTGGTGTAGACCTCGGCACTGCTGCCCTGGTCCGGGTACTCCCCACGCAGCTGGCGCGGGGAATCGATCAGGAGCATTTGGGTTGGCCCCACCCAGAGCAACCGGCCGGAGTCGGTGCCGATCTTGGTCGATTGTTTTGGGTCGCGGGTCAGGGACAGCAGGCCGCGGTCGAATTTCAGGTTGGCCGGCAGGATGTCCCCTGATTGGCGGTTGTAGCCGGATTCGAACAGGGAACGCGGTGGGATGGGGATGTAGACGCCGGTGGGTTCGTCGAGTTGCGTGATGATCCAGATCCCGACCTTGACCGGTTCGCCCTCCACCTTTTCGTAGCTCGTGGTGATGGTCATCACCGGCGCGTTGTGGTCGAGGGCGATGACGCGCTCGGTGCGGATGCCGTAGAACGGGTCGACCGGCGAGGTCAGCACCACGGTATCCCGCCGGAAGGAGGCTTCGACGGGCATGGAATCGAAGGCCGGCGGCGGGGGCCAGGCGCGTGGGGTCTGTTTGTCCCAGTCGGCCTGGGGCGAGGGCCAGGTTTTGTCGCCGCCAAAATTCCCCCATTCGGTGGATTTCGGATCCGGCTCCTTGCCGCGCAGCGAGGAGTCCTCCCAGAAGGGACCGGACTGGCCGACGAAGCGGAACTGGAGGACGCGGCCGACGGCGGGGACGGCGATGGCTTCGACCTTGCCGTTGGAGATGGTGACGGAGCGTTTCCAGCCGAAGTAGGGCCCGAGCCGGATCTGGATGGGGGCGGTGGAGGGCGTGAGGGCAGGCGGGGCGCCGGCGGGTGACTGGGCGGAGTTGGGATTGGGTTTTGCGGTTTGGGACAGCGCCTCGGCTCCGCGACGCTGGGCGAGGGCGGTCGGAACGACAGCCGTGAGGGAAAGCGCGAGGCCGAGGGAAAGCAGGATCCCGCGGGGCGTGGCGGGAGGGCAGGGGGCGGACGACCGGGGCTTCATGCCCGGGATCAAACCCGGCCTTCGGTGATTTCGGCAAGCCGGGGAAGCAAGGTGCTTCCGGAATGGGCAGGGCGCGATCTCCGAGCGCGCCTTACCCCGTTGCCTCCGGGGTTACCGGTAAGGCTGGTGGAGGTTGACCGGGTCCGGCTTTTTGACCCGGACCTTCATGTTGAGCATTTCGACGCCGACGGCGAAGGCCATGGCGAAGTAGATGTAGCCCTTGGGAATGTGCTGGTGGAAGCCTTCGGCGACCAGCATCGCGCCGATCAGGATCAGGAAGGACAGGGCCAGCATCTTGATGGTGGGATGGCGGTCGACGAAGGATCCGATCTGATTGACGAAGGCCAGCATGACGAGCATGGCGAGCACCACGGCAGCGATCATGACCGGGACGTTGTTGGTCATGCCGACGGCCGTGATGACGGAGTCGAGGGAGAAAACGATATCCAGGAGCAGGATCTGGGTGATCACACTGGCGAAGCTTGGGACCATGCCGGTGGTCCTCTCACCGTCGGGGCCTTCGAGTTTTTCATGGATTTCGTGGGTGCTCTTGGCGAGCAGGAAAAGACCGCCGACGATCAGCACGAGGTCCCGGCCCGAAATGGCGATGTGCATGCCCAGCACGGTGGTTTCGAGAAAGGGCTTGTCGAGGCGTGCCACCCACGCGATGCCGCAAAGCAGGATGATCCGGGTGACCAGGGCCAGCGCCAACCCCACCTTGCGGGCTTTCTTCTGCTGGTGGGCAGGCAGTTTACCGCTGAGAATCGAGATGAAGATGATGTTGTCGATGCCAAGCACCACCTCCAGCAGGGTGAGCGTCAGCAGACTGATCCAGATCGAGGGATTGGAAACCCATTCCATGTCGGCAAGAAGTTGCGGGCTGGACGCGAGCAGTCAATGCCGGGTTCACGGAGAATCCTGCGGCGGACGTCCGACGCGCCCCCACGGGCGGCGGTCCCCGGGTCGGTCGACCGGGCACCATGCCTGGACGAGTGAGGCTGGCCTCGACGCAGAACCCAATTGCTCATGAGCGTCCCCGCTTCGGTGAAGGAATTGCTGTCCGCGGCCTTGGAGCTTCGGGAGGCCGTCGATCGACTCCGGTTCCCGCCGCCGGTGGCCTGGATCTACAACCCCTTGGATTACGCCTGGGACATCCATCGCCAGTACCTGGAAAAGTTTGGGTCGGGGCCCAAGCAGGTGGTGTTTCTGGGCATGAATCCCGGGCCGTTTGGCATGGCGCAGACGGGGGTTCCCTTCGGGGAGATTGCCGCGGTGCGCGATTGGATGGGGTTGTCCGGCCGGGTGGAGAAACCCGTCCGGGAGCATCCCAAGCGGCCGGTGGAAGGGTTGAGCTGCGCGAAGAGCGAGGTCAGCGGTCGACGGTTGTGGGGGCTTTTCGCGGAGCGATTCGGCCGGGCGGAGGACTTCTTCCAGGACCATTTCGTGGCGAACTATTGTCCCCTGGTGTTCATGAGCGACACCGGGGCGAACCTCACCCCGGACAAATTGGCCGCGGTGGATGCTGAACCGCTGGAGCGGGCGTGCGACGCGCACCTTCGACGTTGGGTGACGGCCCTGGAGCCGGACTGGGTCGTGGGGGTCGGCGGCTTTGCGGAGACGCGGGCCCGGGAGGCGCTGGTGGGATTGCCCGTTCGGATTGCGCGGGTGCTCCATCCGAGTCCCGCGAGTCCGGCCGCCAATCGCGGGTGGTCGGCTGCGGCAACGCGTGAGTTGGTGGCGGCGGGAATCTGGACTTGAGCCACCCCCTGGGCTCCTGATCTGCGAGGGGCAGGGCCGGGCAGCGCAAGGTTGGGTTGGGTTGGAGGCGGGGCGGGGCTATTCCTCGATCCGATACAGGTGGGTGCGGGAGCGGAGAATCAGGGCATTCCCGGTGACGGCCGGCGAGGCCATGAAGCCGTCGCCCAGGGCGTTTTCCGCCAGCTTTTTGAATTCGCGCGTGGCCGCGACGACGTAGGTCTTCCCCTCTTCGCTGGGAAAATAGATGCGTCCGTCGGCCAGGATCGGGGAGGCGGAATGGTTGCCGCCGATGCGTTCGTTCCAGTGCACCTCGCCGGTGGCGGCGTTCCAGCAGGTGGCCACGCCGCCGTCCTCGATGCCGAACAGGAGTCCCTCGTGGAACAGCAGCGACGGCTTCTTGGGAATGCTGCGCTTGCTCTTCCAAACCACCCGCAGTTGTTCGGTCCCGGGTTGTTCGGCATTGGCATCGATCACCTCACCCTTCTTTCCCGGGCGGATGGCGAGCACCTGGCCCTGGGAGAATCCCGTGGGGGCGTAGACCAGCCCGTTGGCGTAAAGCGGTCGGGTGCTGGCGGAATGGTTCTGGCGTTCCTCGACCCGCCAGAGTTCCTCGCCGGTGGCGGGCAGGTAGGCGTAGAGGGCCTTGGCCCCCTGGCTGAGCAGGGTGGGGACTCCCTCGATGACGGCGACATGCGGGGTGGCGAAGGCCTTGCGCAGATCGCCTTCAATGGCGGGTTTGCCCTCGGCGTCGAGGTCCTTGAAATCAATGGAACGGTTCACCCGCCACGCGGTTTCCCCCGTGGACCGGCGGAGGGCCACCAGGTACTGATGGGAGCTGCCGTCGAAGTTCATCAGCAGGAGATCCCCGTGGAGGATCGGGGAGGAACCGGCGCCGCGGTAGTGGTTGCACTCGAAGTCGCGCCGTTCCCACAGGACCTTGCCGGTCTCCGCATCGAGACAGGCGGTGCCCGGGGATCCGAAGGTGACATAGACCCGTCCCTCGGCCACCACCGGCGTCGGGGAGGCATAGCTGTTGAACTTGTGGCAGAACTGGGGCGCCGCGACTTCGAACAGTTTTCGGTCGCTCGTGATCTTCCCGGTCACGGCGTCGACGCCCAGCAGCGACAGTTCACGGCCGTCCTCGGTGGCGGTGGCGATCCAGATCCGGTTTCCAGCGATGACCGGCGAGGCCCAGCCCTTGCCGCGGATGGGGGTGGACCACTTCACATGATCCTTTTCTCCCCAGGTGGTGGGAGGCTTCGCCTGGCGCGCGACGCCATCGCCTTGGGGGCCGCGGAACTGCGGCCAGTCGGTGGCGGGGTCGGCGGCGCCGACCGAAGCCGATCCCAGGGCGAGGCAGAGCAGAAGAGCGCGGGGCGACCAGTGCATGCGCGTGAGCCTAGGCGAGGTGCGGAGAATCGGGCAACGCCTCTCGCATGCCTCTCTCAGCCCGGGGGTCAGTCGCCGGCCGGATCCGTTTCGGCGGCGGCGGCGCGAGGCGGTCGGTCCCCGAACAGGGCGGTGCCGATGCGGACGAGCGTGGATCCTTCCTCGATGGCGACCTCGAAATCCCCGCTCATGCCCATGCTGAGAACGCCGAGGGGAGCGCCCAGGACGGCTTCGCAGGCGCGGGCAAGTTCGCGGCAGCGCCGGAACACGGGCCGCACGGTTTCTGGATTCGTCGAGTAGGGGGCCATTCCCATCAGCCCGTGGATCTCAAGCCGGCGCAGGGCGTTTAGCTGGGGAAGCTCGGCGAGCAACCGGTCGGGGGCATAGCCGAACTTCGTCGATTCCCCGGCCACATTCGTTTCGAGCAGGATGCGGACGGTCCGTGAGGCCGCTTCAGCGCGCTTCTGAAGTTCCTGGGCCACCGCCAGGCTGTCGACGCCATGGATCATCTCGAAGAGGAGGATGGCATCCTTGGCCTTGTTGGATTGCAGATGGCCGATCATGTGCCAGCGGAGGTGTCCGGGGCAGTTCGGGATCTTGGCCTTGGCTTCCTGAACCCGGTTCTCCCCGAAGAGCCGTTGTCCCGCGGCGGCGAGGGCGCGGACGGATTCCGCTGGATGATTTTTGCTGACGGCCAGGAGTTCGACCGACGCCGGATCGCGGCCGGATCGCAGGCATGCCGCTTCGATCCGTTGACGAATACCGGCCAGATTTTCGGCGAGGTCCACGCGGCTATCCTAGGTCCGCATCCGCCGCGGATCACGCTCGAATCGGGGAACTCAAGCCGGAGGGGACAAAGGAAACGCCGTTCCCGGAGGCCGCCGCGCGGGGCGCGACGGAGAACCAGGAACGGCGTCGGGGTGGGGGAGTCGGTGGTCGGCTTCCGGCGTGACGGGTTATTGGGCCGGGGCGATCTGGCCGCGGACTTCGCCGCTGGCATGGGCCGGGCTATGGACGTTGACGTAGGCCTGGCCGGTTTCGATGGCGGTCTTCTGGGCCGCGGTGAGGGTGGCGGTCCCCGAGAAGACGCCGCTGGTTCCCAGTGTTCCCGCGGCTGTGAAGCCGACCATCACGCCGGCATTGGCCGTGGCCGCCGCGGGCCCGTGGATGTGGGCTGCGGTGGCGTTGGCTTTGAGATTCGAGTAGCCGACGTAGTAGGTGAGCGTGTCCCCTTCGATGGCCAGCACCGCGGCGCCGTGACCGGGAGTCACGACGGCCGGCACCTCGGCAGCTCCGGAAAGATGGGCCTTGTACAGCTTGGCGGTGGCTCCGGTGGCGCCCGATTGCACCCGGAAGAATCCGCCGCTGCCCACCAGGGGCACGCTGGCGGTGGTCGAGGAGGTGGCCAGGAGATTCACCCAGGCGGTGCCCAGGGCCGGTGTCCACTGGAGTTGGTAGGGGGCCTGTCCGCCGGACCAGGTCAGACTGAGATCGTTGCCCGAAACCTTCGGGGCTCCAAGCGTGGCCGGCGTGGCGGTGCTGCCGGCGGTGAGACGAATGTTGTCGACGGCGGCGATCTCGGTCCACCAGGTCGTCGCCATGCGGATCTCGATCACCAGATCGGTGGCGGTGGCCGGGATGTCGTAGGTGAAATCAGCGAACTGGCGCGTGAGCCGGCGCTGGTAGTTCTGCCTTTGATCCGCCAGCCAGGGTTGGACTGCGTTCTGGACGCCCCGGAAATGGGCGAGAATCACCGGGGTGCTGTTGGCGCCGTTGGGATAGATGACGACGTTGATGAGGTCGCTGTCCTCGAAATCCACGACGGTGGCCGCGAGGGCGACGGTGAGATGGACGTTCTTTTTGCCGGCGACATTGACCGGGTTCAGGCGCACGGAACGGTAGGATTGGCCGTCCGGGTAGGGCCACTTGTTCAGGCCGGAGGCGCCCAGGAATCCTGCGCCTTCGAAGCCGGAGAACGGGCCGCCATCGTAGAACGCGCCCGGGGGAGTGTCGCTGGGTCCGTTCGAGAGCACGATGAAGGGTTCGTTACGTTCCACGTTCGGTCCCACAGCCCGGTAGGCCGTGGTTTCCGCGGTGCCGCTCAGGCGCACGGGCGAGGTGGGGCCGTCGGTGCCGAGCACCTCCCAGTAACCGGACGCCAGATCATCGTCGGGAATGGCGCCTTCCTGAACGGCGACCGCGGCTTCGAGGCTGCCGCCGCCGCTCGAATTGTAGGAGCGCAGGTCGAAGTCGTAGGTGCCCGAGGAAGGAAAGGTCACGTTGGCATAGACGATCTGGTGGGCATGCGGGCCCGGGTCCTCGAGGACCGTGTCCGCGGCGCCGAGGCCGTTCTTGTCGAGATCGATCTGGAGCCGGGCGCCGTCGTCGGAGCCCACGGCAAAACGATACGTGCCGGCCTGGGCCACGCTGAGTTTACCCTTGATGGCGAGGCCCCAGTTGCCGGTGTAACCGCCCGGAATGGGATTCTCGTAGGTCCACTGACCGGCACTGCCCTCCGCGAAGTCGAGGGTGGCGATTTGGGCGGTTGTTTTCTCGGAGGCCTTGGTGCCTGCCACCGCGGCATCGATGTCCGCCAGGCTGCTGATGGACGGCGGGACAATCCGGGTGACCGTGGCGAGGGTCACGGCGTTGGTGGGCAGGAAACTGCCGATCAGTTCGAAGGTCTGGCTTCCCGTGAAGCCCGGGAACGTTCCCGTCTTGCCGCCCGCCGCCGGATGCCCGGGGGTGGCAATGGTCACCTGGCCCGGTTCGAAGGCGAGGGAACTCCCGATGCTGCCGACGAGCATGTCGTCGTAGTCGGGCGCGTTCATCACGATCACCGGTTTGGGCAGCAGAACGAACCGGCTGGGGTTGGACGAGGCGGGGCCGTGGATGAAGAGGTCTCCGGGAACGTCGAATTCGTTCGGATTCGCGGCGATGTCGTCATCGACCACCGTGTGGCCCGCGGCGGTGAGACGGTCCGCGAGGGCCTGCACCGAGGCGGCGTTGGGGTGAATCACCACGGTGGCGGCCTTCTTGTTGTTCAGCAGCCAGTTCACCGTTGAGTCGAACACCTTGAAGAGATCCTCCGTGGCGCCTCCGGCGTCGGTGCCGCGCCAGCCGAAAATGGCCCGTCGCGCGGGGATGTTGGGATTGCCGGTGTAGGACACCTTGAAGCTGTGCTCCCAATAAATCGGCCCCTTCTGGTCGAAGTTGTTGAGTTCGGCCCGGATCCGGTCGGGTTCGTACAGCCCGCGGCCGGTCATGGTGTAGCGCTTGGGGGAGGAGGCCTCGCCGTCGGTGTTGAAGCCTTCCTGCAGCAGCACTTCCTGGGCGAGCAGCGGTCCCTGGGCTCCGATCACCGCCGTGGCGGCGGCGGTGAGTACGGAGCGAAGTCGATGGGGGGTCATGGGTTGGGCTTGGGTGCGGGGGTTGGGTGGTTGCGACAGTTCTCCCGCAAACAATCCTCCAGAGCCGGCCAGGGAGTGGCGGCACGAAGGGTCCGGAACTGCCGGAACTTGCGGGGTATGCGCCCTTGTGCCGTGACGACGGTTTCCGGGTCAATGGAATAATTGCTTGGGAACATTATCCCCGCGCATCTCCGATTTGTTGAGGATCAGTTCCAGAGGAGGGGGTCGTCGCGATT
>CAYZAE010000167.1:0-14255 GCA_964476125.1 uncultured Verrucomicrobiota bacterium
CCCCCGCGCGCCCGCCTCCCCCGCCTCCCACCGGTTCCGATCCGGAACCCGTCGTCTCAGTCTCGTAATCCTCCACCAACGGCGGAGGTTCCCACCACCCCGCCCGCAGGACCGGGCCTTCATGGAACAGGACCAAGCGGTCGACCACGCCCTTCAGTTCCCGGATGTTGCCCGGCCAGGAGTACTGCTGGAGCCGAAGGAGCAACGCCGGTTCGACGGTCTCCACGTTCTTCCCAAACCGCTCGTTGGCGAAGCCGATGAACGCCCGCACCAAATCCGGAATGTCATCCTTCCGCTCCCGCAACGGCGGGATCCGGATCACCACTTCCGCCAAACGATAAAAGAGATCGGCCCGGAACCGCCCCATCTTGACCTCCCGCTCCAGGTCCCGGTTCGTTGCCGCCGCCACCCGGACGCGCACCGAGTATTCGGACTCCCCGCCGACGCGCCGCGCCCGTCGGGTCTCCAGAAAGCGCAGCAGCTTCGGCTGCACCGTCAGATCCATTTCCCCCACCTCATCCAGAAAAAGGGTCCCGCCATTGGCCTGCTCCACCAACCCGGGCCGGTTCTTGACCGCCCCCGTAAACGCTCCCTTCTCCGCACCAAACAACTCCGCCTCGATGAGTTCCCGCGGCATCGCCGCACAGTTCAACGTCACCAACGGCCCACCCCGCCCCGCCTCGTGCAACGCCGCCGCCACCCGCTCCTTGCCCACCCCCGACTCCCCCAGCACCAGCACCGTCACATCCGTCGGCCCCAGGCGCTCCAGGTTCCGCCTCAGATCCTTCATGATCTCCGACCGCCCCACCAACCGCTGCCCCTCCGTATCCAGCCGACCCGCATACAATTCCAACCACAACCGCTGGCTGTCGGCCGCCGCCGACAACACCTGCTTCCAGCGCTCCACCGTGTCCCCGGGCGACACCACGTCGAACGCCCCGTCCCGCATCGCCTCCACCACCAGCGCCGTCTCCGAACGCGCCACTTCCGCCACGAAAAACCGCGCCGACCTCGACAATTCGACACGCAACAACGGCCACTGGCTCCCGCCAAAAACCGACGCGGGAATCAGTACCACCCGATGCGCCGTCACCATGTCCAACGCCGGCACCGGAGGAATCCCGGTTCGCACGACGGAGCACCCAGCCCGCTCAATCCGCGACCGGCAGTCCTGGGATGAACCTTCAGGGAGAAGTATTTCAACCATGTCGAGGCAACGCCGCACCATGCCTCCTCCCCGGGCCGCATTGCAAAAGGTCTCGCACCAAAGCCCCATTCTCACCAGAAATCCCTTGCCACCCTACGAGGTTTTCGTATATCGAATCGCTTAGCGGGTTGCCCTTAACAAGATCGCCCAAATCCTGGGTGGCCCGCTTGACGCGAGTGTAAATTTACGACCCAAGAAAAACCTCCCGATGAACCGTACGGCGCCGCTCCCCGCGGGTTCCGAAAGCTTCCCAAGCTTGAGAATCGCGGAGCCCCCCCCGGACTCGGCAGACCTACACATCCTCCCCCCCATTCCCGAACACCTCGGCTTGAACCGCCGCAAAACGGCTCCCTCCCGAGGCCAGCCGCCTCCGCGCTCGCTCCCCCTCCGGTGGCACGGGCGCTCCCTCACCGAGCAGATCGCCGGAACCCTGCTCCTGGCCGCCGCCGTGCTGGGCGCCTTCTGCGAATTCATCCCCCTGCCGGACGCCACCGACCGCATCGAAGGCCTTCCCCAGCAGGGCTATGGCTTCGCCTCCCGGGAGATGGCCCTCGACGACACCGAGCGCGCCGTCTTCGGGGAGGCGCGGGTGCTCAAGCGCAGCTACCAGGTGGGTCCCTACAGCTTCCTGCTCGAGGCCATCGACGCCTCCCCAAACCGGCATTCCGTGCCCGATCCGCTGTTCCGCTTCCGCGGTGTCGGCTGGAACCTGGTCGAGGACCGCGAAATCCCCGTGCCTGGCGGCGTGGCCCGTCACGTCACGCTCCACAACCCGGGGAAATCCACCGAAGCGTTGGTCTGGTACAGCGATGCCCACTCCCGTCATGCCTCCACCACCCGCCATTGGTGGCAATCGGTCAGCCGGCGACTGACCTTCGGCGCCTCCGGTCCGCAGCCGATCCTGGTCATCCTCCAGCCGATCTCCGACGCACCGATCCCCTGGGACGACCTGTTCGCGCGGTTCCCCGCCCTGTTCGAAATCTGATTCCGGGTTTGCCTGCCCTGCCGGCACGGCGTGAAATCGGGCGAAACATGTCCGTTCCTCCGACCACCGGGCACTCCTCCCCCCCCGCTCCGCACTCCGGATCCTTCCCGGACTCCGCCCCCGTTCTCGGCATCGTGGGCGGCGGGCAGCTCGCCAAAATGACCGCCCAGGTGGCCACGCAGTTCGGCTGCGCCATCGCCCTGCTCGAACGCAAGGAACACTCCCCAGCCAGCGGACTGGCCCACCAAACGCTGATCGGGGATTGGGACAAGCCGGATCAATTGCTCCGTCTGGCCGAACTCTCCGACGTGGTCACACTTGAGAACGAGTTCGTCGACGCCGAAGCCCTCGCCTCCCTCGAGCGGCATGGTCACGTCCTCCGTCCCGGCTCGGGCACCGTCAAGATCGTGCAGGACAAACTCTGGCAGAAGCAGGCCATCGCCGACGAAGGCCTGCCGGTGCCACGGTTCGAGGACACCCCGACCCAGGCCGACGTGCTTCGCGCCGCCGAACGGTTCGGCTGGCCGGTGGTGCTCAAAAAGCGCCGCAACGGTTACGACGGCAAGGGCAACTTCACCCTCCGCTCCGCCGCCGATCTCCCCACCGCCTGGGCCGCCCTCGACGGTTCCTCCAACGCCCTGTTCGTCGAAGCCTGGTTCCCCTTCACCTGCGAACTGGCCGTCATGATCACGCGCTCGGTGACCGGCCATGCGGTCGCCTATCCGGTCACGGAAACCATCCAGCACAATCACATCTGTCACGTGGTCAAAGCCCCGGCCCCCATCTCCCCCGACCTCGCCCGGCGCGCCGAGGAAGTCGCCCGGCGCGCCGTCGCCGCCGTGGGGGGCACCGGCACCTTCGGCGTGGAACTTTTTCTTGCCCCTGACCAGACCCTCGCCGTCAACGAACTCGCCCCCCGGGTCCACAACTCCGGCCATTACAGCATCGAAGCCTGCGACTGCTCCCAGTTCGAAAACCACGTGCGCGCCGTGTTCGGCTGGCCCCTCGGCTCCCCGCGTCTCCGCGCCCCCGCCGCCGTCATGATCAACCTCCTCGGCGCCGGCCCCGGCCCCGGACGCCCCACCGGCCTGGAAACCGCCCTCGCCGTCCCCGGCGCCAGCATTCATATCTACGGCAAAACCACCTCCGCCCGCGGCCGCAAAATGGGGCACGTCACCGCACTCGGCGACTCGCTCGACGACGCCATGGCCCGCGCACGCCAGGCCGCCGACGCCCTCCGGTTCGGCACCTGACCCCGCCCCACCTCCCAGCCTCCTTTCCAGCCTCCTCGCCGCCCGGTCCTCGGAAAGCCAAAAACCCCTGCCCGCTGATGACGCGCCGCACCTCCAACGCCCGGATCATGGGCAGGCCGCAGCTCCTCCGGATGCTGCTCGTGACGCTGATGCTGACCGCCTTCCCAACGCAGGCTCAGGCAGCCCCGGCCGTCGATGACTCCCCACGCTGGTGGAAGGGCAACCTCCACACCCACAGTCTCTGGTCGGATGGTGATGATTTCCCCGAAATGATCGCCTCCTGGTACCGGGACCATGGCTACCGGTTCCTCGCGTTCTCCGACCATAACCTGCTCAGCCAGGGAATTCGCTGGGTCGATGCCACCAACGTCGCCGCCAAAGCCCGCGGCGAACCCTGGAAAGCCGCCGGCCAAACCCCGACCGACGCCCTCGGCCGCTACCTCCGCGCGTTCGGCACGAACTGGGTCGAAACCCGATCCAACCCCACCAACGGCGAACCGCAGGTCCGTCTCAAACCTTTCGACGAATACCGAAGCCGGGTGGAGGAAGCCGGCCGCTTCCTCCTGATCCAGGCCGAAGAACTGACCCACGCCGCCGGCAACGGCCGAGCCCTCCATCTCGGCGCCATCAATGTCGCCGAAGCCATCCCAAAACCCCAGGGCGCCACGGTCCCCGAACTCCTCGCCAACACCCTCCGCGCCGTCCGTGAATCCGCCACCCGCACCGGTCGCGAGATCCTCGTTCATGTCAACCATCCCAACTACAAATGGGGCGTCACCGCAGAGGACCTTGCCGGAATGCTCGAGGAAAACTTCTTCGAAATCTGGAATGGCGTGGACGGTGACAACGACCCGGGCGACGCCCGGCACCCTTCCACCGACGAACTCTGGGACATTGCCAACACCCTTCGTCTCGCCGGCCTGGGGCTGCCCCCGCTCCACGCGCTTGCCACCGACGATTCGCACGATTACCAGGGCAACAAAACCCGCGCCCCACCCGGCCGGGCCTGGGTCTGCGTCCGGTCCCGGTTCCTCACCCCCGAATCCATCCTCCGCGCCCTGCGCTCCGGCGACTTCTACGCCTCCACCGGTGTGGAACTCATCGACGTCGGCTTCGATGCCTCCTCGCGAACACTCTCCCTCCAGATCCAGCCGCAAGCGGGCGAATCCTACGTCACCCGATTCATCGGCACGCGCCGCGGCGTGAATCTCAAGGGGCGACCCCGTCTCGATGAGTCGGGACGCGTGCTGGAAACCACCCTGGACTACCGTTCCGACACAGGCCCCACGATTGGCGAGGTGCTCGCCGAAATCCCCGGCGTGCTACCCTCTTACACGCTCAAGGGCGACGAACTCTACGTGCGCGCCGTCGTGGTCTCCTCCGCCCGCCCCGCTGTTCCCAGCACGGAGTTCGAATTCCAGCGCGCCTGGACGCAGCCCGTGGGTTGGCGCGTCACACCGCGCGCGCCCTGATCCGAACCTGACGTTTGAAGTCCTCCAAGGCACTGCCATCTTCCCGGTGTGTCTGCGCCCCATCGCAAGCAGGTGGTCGTCCTCGGAGCCGGATTCGCCGGGCTCACCTTCTGCCAGTCCTTCCAACATCCCGACGCCGAGATCACGCTCATCGATCGGACCAACCATCACCTCTTCCAACCCCTGCTCTACCAGGTCGCCACCTGCGGCCTCTCCGCCCCCGAAATCGCCGCCCCCATCCGCTCCATCCTCTCCAGCCGGCGCGATATCACCGTGCTCATGGACGACGTGCGCTCCATCGATCTCGCCGGAAAAACCGTCGAACTCGAAAGCGGCCGGATCCCGTTCGACTACCTCATTCTCGCCCTCGGCGGCACCACCAGCTACTTCGGGCACCCCGAATGGGCCGCGCACGCCCCGGGGCTCAAATCCCTGGATGATGCAGTCCGGATCCGTCGCGAGGTGCTCCTCGCCTTCGAACGCGCCGAAAACACCTCCGACCCCGCGCTCCGCCGGGAACTGACCTCCGTGGTCGTGGTCGGCGGCGGCCCCACCGGCGTCGAACTGGCCGGCGCCTTCGCCGAACTGTCCCGCACCGTGCTCGCCAAGGACTTCCGTCGCATGGACCCCACCCAGGCCTACGTGGCCCTGGTCGAGGCCGGCCCGCGCATCCTTCCCCACCTCCCCCCGAACCTCAGCGAAAACGCCCGCACCCAACTCACCGCCCTCGGCGTCGACGTGCTGCTCAACACCAAGGTGAAGGACCTCCGCGCCGGCGAAGTGGAATTCCAGGACGGCCGCGTCGTCCGCGCCACCAACATCCTCTGGGCCGCCGGCGTCGGCGGCTCCCCCATCGCCCAGCAACTCAACGTCCCCCTCGATCCCGCCGGACGGATCCGCGTGGCCCCCGATCTCAGTCTCCCCGGCCACGATCACGTCTTCGCCCTCGGCGACATGGCCCGGGTGGAGGACGCCCAGGGCCGACCGGTTCCCGGCGTGTCCCCCGCCGCCATGCAGATGGCCCGGCACGTCGCCGGCTTGCTGGCCGAGGAACTCCGGCAACCTCCCCACCGCCCCCCGGAACGCCCGGCCTTCCGCTACTTCGACAAGGGCACCATGGCCACCATCGGCCGGTCCGCGGCCGTGGCCAAGATGGGCCACCTCGAGCTCACCGGATTCACCGCCTGGCTGGCGTGGCTCGGCGTGCATCTCGTGTTCCTGATCGGGTTCCGCAACCGCTTCGCCGTGCTCTTCCAGTGGGCCTACTCCTATTTCACCTACAAACGGGGCGCGCGCATCATCTTCGATCGTTCGTGAGCCGCGACCGTGACGAAGCTGGCGCCCGGCGCGAGCGGCATGCTAATTCTCCGCATCGCACCCACCCCGATGCCCGAGCCCCACGCCGCCATGCCCCGATCCCGTCACCGGCTCGTCTGCCTGCTCTCCCTGGCCAGTCTCACCCTCCCCGCCCTCGGGCAACTGCCCCTGCCCAAACTCTCCACCCTGCTCCCCGCAGGATCCCAGGCCGGCACCACCAACGAGATCATCGCCAGCGGCACCGACCTCGATGAGGGAAGCTCCCTCGTCTTCTCCGACCCGCGCGTCAGCGCCTCCCCCAAAACCGGATCCCCGGGAACCTTCCAGGTCATCGTGCCCCAGGAGGTGCCCCCAGGAATTCTCGACGCCCGGTTCGTCGGACGTTTCGGCGTCTCCAACCCCCGGGTCTTCGTGATCGGCGACCAACCGGAAACCACCGTCCGCGATCTCCCCACTTCGCCCGACGCCGCCCTGGAACTCGCCCTCGACTCCGCCTGCCACGCCCGCACCCAACCCAACCAGTCCCACTGGATCAAATTCTCCGCCCGGAAATCCCAGCGCGTTCTCCTCCGGATCCAGGCCCGCGAAATCGATTCACGGCTCGTCCCGGACCTGGCCGTGTTCGACGCCGACCAACGGGAACTCGGCATCGCGCGCCGCGCCTCGTTGCTCGACTTCACAGCGCCCGCCGACGGCACCTACCGCGTTCGCATCCACGACCAGACGTTTCGCGGCGGGGACGATTACTTCTTCCGGCTCACCCTCGACACCGGCCCGCTGGTCGAGTTCGCCGTCCCACCCGTGCTCCAGGCCGGCACCACCAACCGCGTGCTCGTCTATGGCCGCAACCTGCCAGCCGCCGGCCCCAGCCGCGTCTCAGGCTCCGACGGCAACCCGCTCGAACGCGTCGCCGTCGAAGTCGTCGCCCCAGCCCTCGATGTCGCACGCGGACCGTCCCCCGCCTTCCCGCGCCGCGCCGCAACCGCCGCGATCGGCGAGAATCTCACCCTGGTACCGGTCCGGCTGGGCCATCATTCCCTCCCGGTTCTGTTCGGCCTGACCCCTCATGCCGTCCAGGCGGCCCCGGAACCCTCCAAAACCCCTCCCGCCGGAACCGTTTCCACAAACGCAACCGCCCTGGCAACCGTCCGGCCCCCCACCGACTTCGGAGGTCTCTTCCCCGCCCGCGGCGAAAATTCAGGAATCCGATTCGAAGCCCGCAAAGGGGAGGCGTTCTGGCTGGAAATCACCTCCGAAAGACTCGGCTTCAACGTCGATCCCCGACTGGTGGTGCAACGGATCCTGAAGGAGGCCGCCTCCGGCACAGAAACCTTCTCGGACCTGCTCGAACTCAACGATCTCGAAGCCAATCCCGGCGGACGCGAGTTCGACCTGGCTTCCCGCGATGTCGCCGGAAAATTCACCGCCCCCGAGGACGGCACCTATCGCGTTCTCGTGCAAAACCTCTTCCGGTCCGGCCCGGAGACCCGGCGTCTGCCCTACTGGCTCAGCCTGCGCCGCGAATCCCACGACTTCCGGCTCGCCGCATTCCCCCAGCCGCAACCACGGCTGAATGATGGCGACCGACAGATCCACCTCTGGACCTCGACCCTGCGCCGCGGCGAAACCCGGCCCCTCCGCATCGTCGCCCTGCGCCAGGACGGTTTCGAAGGCGAGATCGAACTGACCGCATCCTCCCTGCCCCCGGGAATCTCCGCCGCCCCCGCCCGCATCGCCGCCGGCCAGACCGCCACCTCGCTGTTGCTCACCGCCACCACCGATGCACCCACCAGCGCCGGCCCCGTCACCGTGGTCGGCAAGGCCCGCATCGGGGATCGCGAAGTCACCCACTCCGTCACCCCCGGAACCACGGTCTGGCATGTCCAGGACTGGGACCTGGAACGGGCCCAGGCCCGGCCCGCCACGGCTCTCTATGCCGGGATCTGCGCCACCGAAACCGCCCCGATCACCGTCGCTCCCGCCGATCCCAAACCGCTCGAAGCCGTCAGCGGCGCCAAAATCTCCATCCCCTTCGCCATCCGCCGCAGCGAACTGTTTCCCGCCGCCTTCAACCTCAAACCCTCCGGGCATCCGGAAGTGGATAAGCTGAAGGAAATCACCGTGGCCGAAAAAGCCACCAACACCGTGCTCGAACTGAATCTCGCCGAAACCAAGCTGCCCCCAGGCCGCCACACGCTCTGGCTCCAGGGACTCGCCGCCGGCAAATACCGCAACAACCCCGAAGCCCTCGCCCTCGCCGAATCCGAACTCAAGGCCGCCACCGACGCCGTGGCGTCCGCGTCCACCGAAGCCAAAGCCGCCGCCGAGGAACGCCGGAAGGCCGCCGAAGCCGCCAAAAAAGCCGCCGAGGAACGCGCCAAACCCAGGGATCTCTCCACCGCGGTCTATTCGCTCCCCGTGGTTCTGAATGTGCTTCCGCCCCCCGCCGAGCCCAAGAAGTGATCCGCCACCGCCCCGCCCGTCCATGATCCGCCTTCCCGCACCCCTCCGCCTCGCCCCCCTGGTCCTGGCACTGCTCGTCGTCCCCGTCCTTGGCCCAGGCTCCGGCGCCAGTTCACGGCTCCTCGCCGACGATGCCCCCGCCGCCGTTCCCGCCGCCCCAGCCCCAGCTCCGGCCGCCGCCGCCGCCACCGTCATCCCCATCGCCCGCCCCCAACATCCCGGCCCTGTGGAGTTCCACCGCGAAGTGCTGCCCGTGCTCCAGGCCAACTGCCTGCCCTGCCACAACCGCAACACGCCCAAAGGCGATCTGAACCTCGAAACCCCCGCCGCCATGATCAAGGGCGGCGAATCAGGCCCCTCCATCGTCCCCGGCAAAGCCTCCGAATCCCTGCTGCTCCGCGTCGCCACCCACGAGGCCAAACCCCGGATGCCTCCCAAGGACAACAAGGTCAACGCCGTCAATCTCTCCCCCGCCCAACTCGGACTGCTCGCCCTCTGGATCGATCAAGGCGCCCCCGCCGGCTCCGCCGCCGAAGCCCCCATCCCCTGGCAACCCGTCCCCACCAACTTCGCCCCCATCTTCGCCGTCGCCGTCTCTCCCGACGCCCAGCTCGCCGCCTGCGGCCGCGGCAATCGCATCCACCTCTACCGCGTCGCCGGCAATCACTTCCTCCAAAACCTCTCCGATACCTCCCTCCCCGACGGCGCCGCCCAACGGGATCTCGTCAATGCCCTCGCCTTCAGCCCCGACGGACGCCAGCTCGCCGCCGGCGGTTATCGCGAAATCCGGATCTGGGAACGGCAGGACCCCGCCCCCACCCCCGCCTTCCCCCTCCACCAACCCACCGCCGCCGCCCTCAGCCCCGACCGCTCCACGCTCGCCGTCGCCCAGGCCGACGGCACCCTCGAAACGCTTCGGCTCGCCGACGGTTCGCCCATCGCGCGCCTCGGCTCGCTTCAGCCCGCACCCCGCTGGCTGGAGTTCAGCGCCGACGGCTCCCGCCTCGCCGCCCTCGGCCGACGCGGGAAACTCACCCTGTTCAGCCTGAAGCCGGAGGCCCTCGTGCCCCGCGACATCGCGCTGGAGGACGTCGAGGTCGCCGGCTGGATCGACCAGGGCCGGGCTTTCGCCACGGCGCAGGGCACCTCCCCCATCGTCCGCTGGCACCGCCTTCCCACCGCCGCCACCAACGATCTGACGCTGGAACGGGAACTGACCGGCCACACCCAGCGGATCACCGCCATTCTCGACGGCGCACCCCTCGGCGCCGCCCTGCTGACCGGATCCGAGGATGGCACGGTGCGGATCTGGTCCACCGACCCCAAGGCCGAATCGCGCCTGCTCACGGTCGGCTCGCCCGTCGTGAGTCTCGCCCTGCTTCCCGGCAACAAATCCATCGCCATCGCCACCCGAACCGGCGGCACCCGCCTCTGGTCCATCGAAGGCACCCCGAAACAACTCGGCGAACTGGCCGGCGACGCCCGCCTCGCCGAGACCGCCGCCGTCGCCGAACGGCGTCTCGCCGCCGGCCGCGGCGAGGTCGAGTACCAGAAAGGCGCCCTCAAACGCGCCGAGGAGGATCAGAAGAAGCGCACCGAGGAACTCACCAAGGCCACCGAAAAAGCCCAGGGCACCGCCAAAGCCCTCGCCGAAAAACGCCAGGCCCTCACCCGCGAGGAACAAAACGCCGCCACCGCCACCCGCGAAAAGGGCGAACTGACCACCGCCCTCGACCAGGCTCGCACCCGCCAGGAAGCCTCCAAAAAAACCGCCGAAACCACCCGCACCGCCCTGCGTGAAACCGTCGAAGGTCTCACCCTCGCCCGGCTCTCCGCCGACCAGGCGGTCCGCGCCGCCGCGGATCTGGAAAAGCTTCTCGCCGATCTCACCGGCAAATCCGACGAACCCACCCTCCTCCGCGCCCGCGAAGCCGCCGCCTCCGCGCTCAAGAATTCCGAAACCCGGAAGACTCAGGCCGAACAGGCCAAAACGGCCAACGACAAGGCTATCGACGAACTCGCCCTGCGCGCCCGGGAGGAAGGCGAGGCCAAGTCCCTCTTCGACCGCGCCAACACCGAACTGCCTCCCCGGATCAAAAAGGCCGAGGAACAACTCGCCGCCGCCACCAAGGCCACCGAAACCCTCAAGACCGAAGGCGAACGCGCCCGCATCCAGAACGACACCGCCGAGGCGGACGTTCAACTCGCCCGACGCAATCTCGAGGCAGCCACCAAGGCCATCGAGGACGCCCGCACCGCCATCGCCGCCGCCGAACGGGAAACCACTCTGGCCGAATCACTCGCCAAACAGTCCGTCACCCGCCGCGACGCCGCCGCCGGACGCGGCCACGTCTGGATCGCGACCGCCCCCGACGGTAAATCGCTGATCACCCTCGACGACGAGCAACGGCTGGCCGCCTGGGACATCGCCACGCTCCGCCCAGGCCCCCAGATCACCCTCCCGCCCCACCTCAACCGGCCCATCGCGGCTGGCTCCGACGGCGAGGTCCGTTTCCTCGACACCGCCGCCCTGGTGCGTCACCCGCTCGAAAGCCGTTGGAACCTCGCCCGCGTCCTCGGCACCGGCGGACCTGATTCCAGGATCGTCGACCGCGTGAACGCGCTCTCCTTCAGTCCCGATGGCCGCTGGCTCGCCAGCGGTGGCGGAGAACCGTCGCGCTCCGGCGAAATCAAGCTCTGGGACCCCCGGGACGGCTCCCTTGTCCGCGACCTCGGCCTGCTCCACTCCGATTGCGTGCTGGGCCTCGCCTTCTCACCCCAGGGCGACCTGCTCGCCAGCGGCGGCGCCGACCGTTTCCTCCGCCTCTCCGATCCACGCACCGGCAAGGGCGTGCGCAATTTCGAAGGTCACACCCATCACGTACTCGCCGTCGCCTGGCGCGCCGACGGCCGGGTCCTGCTCAGCGGCGGCGGCGAAGGCATGGTCAAGATCTGGAACCGCCTCACCGGCGACCGACTGCGGAACGTCGACAACTTCGGCAAGGAAGTCACCGGCGTCGCCGCCCTCGGAAACGCCGCCGAATTCCTCGCCGTCTCCGGCGCCGGCACCGCCCGCGTGTTCAAGGAGGACGGCAACCAGATCCGCACACTCCCCGCCGGCTCCACCTTCCTCAGCGCCCTGGCCGTCAGTCCCGACGGACGACTCGCCGTCGGTGGTGGCGATGACGGTGTGCTGCGACTCTGGCAGATCGGCGATGGGGCGGTTCTGGGGGAAAACCCCTCCGGCCCGGCGCTGGCGAGAAACTGATTTCGTGTCCGTCGATACGCCGCCTTGACAGATCGCGTAGGTCTGGTGCGAATAGGACCCACTAATCCCATGAAGAAGGCCTTTCCCCTGACCTCGGCGGTCCGACCCCGATTGGGTTTCACCCTCATCGAACTGCTGGTGGTGATCGCCATCATCGCGATCCTCGCCAGCATGCTCCTGCCCGCCCTCGCCAAGGCCAAGGCCCGCGCGCACAAGACACTCTGCATGAACAACGCCAAGCAATGGGGCGTTGCCGTCAATGTCTACGCCATCGACTTCGACAATTCCTTCCCCGACAACCGCGATGGTCAGGGCTTCAGCTGGATGATGCCCTCGATGAGCAATTTCTGGAACAACTACCTCATCAAGAACCGCCGCACCGTCAGGGGCTCCGATCGCCCCAACAACGACGTGCTGTTCTGCCCCACCGACAAATGGCACCGCGCCGCCGAACGCGGGATGATCGCCTCCGACAACACCGCCCAACTGATGGGCTACTTCTACCTGCCTGGCCGACGCACCGGCGACACCGACGTCACCGGCGGCGCCCAGGGCACGGCCGACTGGTTCTTCCGCACCAAACTCGGCGGCCCCTTCTCCGGCGCCCCGATTCTCATCGATCGCCTCCAGGCCGTCGGCTCCAAGACCACCAACATCTACGACGGCAGGTTGAGCTGGCAGACGGATTTTGAAGGCAAGAAGGTCTTCACCGCGGTTCACCGCGACCAACGGGGCGCTCCCGAAGGCGGCAACTTCGCCTTCGAAGACGGCCATGTGGAATGGATCCAAGGCCGAAAGGTGGGCCTCGGCTCCGATTACGGCGGCTGGCAGTGCTTCTTTAAAATCGCCGTCCCGGGGCTTTGATGGGATCAGTCCGATCGGTCAGATCAGTCCGATCGGTCAGATCAGTCCGATCAGTCCGATCGGTCGGATCAGTCCGATCAGACGGATCGGTCTGATCCAATCACTCCCCCACCAGCCACGGCCGCAGCGCTTCCACCAACCCCGCCGGCATCCGGCGGGGCTTGTCGTCCAACCCGGTGCACACGTGCAGGGTGTCGCCCTCGAACAGCAGCACCCCGTCGGATCGCTCCATCCGATGCCGCACCCCCAACCTCACGCCCTTGAGCAGAAACAACGTGAGATCAATGTGCAGCAAATCGTCATACCGCGCCGGCCTCCGGTAGTTCAACTGCGCCTCAACCACCGGAAAAATACAGCCCGCTTCCATCAGAACCTGAACCGGGTGCCCCATCGCCCGCAGAAACTCCCCGCGCGCCGCCTCCATGAGGTCCAGATAACGGCTGTGGTAAATGTGATTCCCCACCGTGCATTCGGCGAAGGTCACACGGTGGAGGTAGCGATGGGGCCGCACACCGGGATTGGCTAAGGTCAGGCCGCCACGCGGCTGGCCTTCGACGACCGAATCAAATGGACCATCTCGTCCATCAACACCAACCGCTGGCGCTTGTACAACTCCACCGTCTCGTCGCACTTCGGCTCAATGTTGTCGTCGGCCAGCCGAATCTGATGATCCAAATCGCGGTAACGAGCCATCAACTCCTGAAACTTCGTGTCGGTCGCTGACAACCGGTTGATGTCTTCCCGGTACTCCGGGAGTTCGTCCGCAAGATGGTGAAACAGATTGTGCATAAGCCTGAGAGGTCTGGGCCGATTGATAGTCGGAGGCCGCTCCCGTGGCCAGTGAAAGATGGCGAATGGGCACCAGAGAAGCAGATTGCCACCAACCCGAAGTTCGGTTATTTCTCCCAACCACTACGCCAATCATGAAAAAGATCCTCACCCTGCTCGCCTGCGCCTCCGCCCTCGCCCTCTCCACCTCGACCCGCGCCGCCGAGAAGGAAAAGGAACAGGAAATCAAAGGCGAAGGCTGCTGCCTCAAGTGCGAAATGAAGAAGTCCGACTCCTGCCAGAACGTCATCGCCGTGAAGGACAAGGACGGCAAATCCACGCTCTACATCCTCGAGCAAAACGACGTCTCCAAGGCCTTCCACAAGAATCTCTGCAGCTCCACCGCCAAGGTCGTCGCCAAGGGCGTCGTTAAGAAGGACGGCGACAAACACATCCTCGTCGCCTCCAAAATCGAAAAGGCCGACAAGGCCGAACCCAAGAAGTAGTCAACCCTCCCGGGTTGCCCTTCCTCTCTCCTTTACGGGCTGGCCCTCACGGCCAGCCCCTTTTTTTACCTCTCCACTCCCTTCTCCCCCCCCCCTTCCCCCCCCCCCCCCCCCCCCCCCCCCCCCCCCCCCCTTTCCCCCCCCCCCCCCCC
>CAYZAE010000168.1:0-14063 GCA_964476125.1 uncultured Verrucomicrobiota bacterium
CTGGAGTCGCATCTCCTGGATTCGATGGCCGCCTCGCGGGTGCGGGGTTTGACCGGGGAGGAGGCGTTTCATGTCGCGGTGGGAAGGGTGGGGCCCCGGAAGGTCCTGGCCTCCGAGTTCGCCAAGGTAAACCCGGCCGGTGTGTGGCGCCTGCGTGCCGGGTGGATGCTCGCGGGGGTGCTGTTCTACCTGCTTGCGACGGATCTAGCGTCGGTGACGTCCGGCGCGGTGCTGTTGCTGGGGAGTGCCTGGAGCGGGCAGGGGATGGCGATAGGCTGGGCGGGGCTGGTGGGTCAAACCGCCGTTTTGGCGGGCATGGCCTGGGCGTTCGCGCGGCTCGCCGGGGGGCGCTGGAATCCGTCCCTCGACTTCGGGAGACGCTGGTTGGCGAGGCCCGTGGCCCTGGGGCTGGGCCTGCTGCTGCTGATCGGCGGACTGCGCGTGGCGAGCACGACGTTCACCCTGATGCTGGTTCGACAACTGCCGGCCTCGGGAATTGGACAGGTCTTTTCGGTCCTGCGCTGGGGAGGCCTGGTGGGGAGCCTGCTGCTCGTGGTCGGTTTGTCCGCCGGTCTGGCGCTGCTGGTTCGATCCCTGTCGCGACGCCAGGGAGCCTGGGTGGCGGTGCTGGTCGCCGGCTGCCTTGGGGGCGATTGGGCCGCAGTTCCAGCCGCGGCCCAGACCGCGACGGACAAGGCGGCACCGTCGGCCAGGTCGAAGTCAGTCCCGACCCTGGATCAGGCCATCGCGCTCTGGAAGTCGGGCCAGAAGGAGGAATCCCTCGACGCCTTCCTGAACGTGGATTTTGCCCGGCGCCCGCTTTTTCCCGCGGGCTCGATCCTTGGCTATTCGGAGCAGCAGTTCATGGAGCTGCCGTCCTCGGCGCGGGACAAGGTGCAGGCCCAGCTGATCGCGGAGATGCCTCCGTTGAAGCAGATCGCGGCAGGGTTGCGGGATCGTGGACAGACGGCCTTGAAGCAGGGGCGGAAGGCGGAGTCGGAGAAATGCTTCAGCGCTCTGGCCCGGTGTGGTGAGGCGTTTGAGTCGAAGGACTCGCTGGCGCTGTTGCAGGTGATGGGCCGCGCGTACCGAAAGCTGGCGGACCCTGCCGCCGCACCGGCTGGAACTCGCCGTTGAAGGGGCGGTCGAGTTCCGCGTCCGGTGGGGCGCATTCGAGGCTACGGTGCGCCGCCGAGGAGGGCCACGAGCCGACCTGTGCCGGGGCGGCCTGAGCACAGGCCGTAGTCAGGATTGGTTTCGATCACAGCGATCATCCCCACGTTCCCTGTCATCACGGATCCCTTCTTCCGGACCACGCTGGACACAATGACGCCCATGAATTGCGGCACTGTCGGCGGCGGGTTGGAAACCTTGCCCGGCCGGCTGGTCCACGCGTCGCCGCTTGCCGGGGTTGTTGTCCCGTTGAGGAAGCCGTTGAACGCGTGCGGGCTCTGGCCGCCGCTCATCGGATTATTTCTGGCCCATTGCGCGCCCCAGAAGGTCACCCGGGCATTGCCGGCGGTGGCAGCGAGGTCGCCGATGACAAAGTTGCCGCCGACCGGGAATTCGAACGGTGTGCACGCATCCCCCACGCCGTCGCCATCGGTGTCGGCCTGACGGGGATTGAAGGTGGTGGGACAATTGTCGACATCGTCCGTGAATCCATCGCCATCCCGGTCAAAAGGGATCACCCGGACATCGTCGAGCGCCGGGCCGCGGGCTCCGGTGTAGGATAGGCTCTGAAACGTCAGTCGTGTCCAATCGGTGGGCGCCTCGAGGATGTACTCGTGGTAGACCCAGCCGATGTCGCCCGGGTAATTCGGCTCGGCTGGATTCGTGAGGAAACTCAGCGTGTCCACGATTTCGTAGCCCCAGAAAAAATCCATGGTGACAATGATCGGGCCGCCGACCTGATTGCCGGCCATCGCGAAGCTCAGGGAGTACGCGGCGCCCGGAACGGTTGGCAGGTCTTGCGTGATCGATCCCGGGCCGCTCCCATTCAGATCGACTCCCTGATGGCCGGACGGAGAAACCCACCACTCGCGATCACCATGGTCGTGGACGATGTCGATGGAATGGCCGCCCACCGTCCATCCCGGAAACGTCTGGCCGCCGGAGTAGGTCTCCCAGCCCTGTTCGCCCGGGACAACCGGTTCCTCGAAGTCGCCATTGACCACAAGATTGCCCGTTCCCGCCCCCAGGATCTTCGCGCCTGAGAGGCACAGCAGGGTGGCGATCAGACCGAGAAGTTTGGATGGCTTTGTCTTCATAACACCCTGCCCGGAGGTCCGAATCTCCGGTGGAATCCCAGCAATCATTCCTGTCCTGTTCATGGTCATGTGAGTGGTGGTTGGCCTGCGAAAGGCGGAATGAGAAGTTGCTGAAAGTGGGGGAGGTCATCCATGGGGTGTTCCCCTACCGGAGTCCGGAGGTGGCGTCGTTTCCGCCGCCACCTCCGGAATGAGACCCAATGAAGAAGCACCCCGAAGGGCGTGCCAGAAGCCCCGATCCTTCCTACCCACCGCACAAGGTGCGATGACGTAGGAAGGGGGTGTCTCGCGGAGTCGCGGAGGATCGACGGGGAAGCGATATCACGAACGGCCCTTCCCGGCCATGGACCGGAGACCCATTCCGCGAGTTCACCCCAGAGGACACAGGGAGCACAGAGAAAGCATGAACTGGAAGACTGGTTTCGCCCCAAACCCAATCCCGGTTCCTCTGTGCTCCCTGTGCGCTCTGGGGTGAACACAAGGCGGCCGCTCCTCCCGCTCCCAGCTGCGACCCCGGCGGGTTCGGCCTCGTTTCATTCCTGAGCCTGGAGGTCGGGCGGGCGCCCGACGCTCCTGCCACTTTCTGCCTTGCCGTCGGAATGGGTTGGAACTCCGCGAGCTCCCGCCCCTCCGCACCGCGGGTCAGTCTTCGCCCTGGGCCTTGGTGAAGCCGGGCTGACCCTCGAAAGTCTGGAGTCTTTCGAGGTGCATCCATCGAAGCCCGGCCCCCTCCATCGCCGCCAGAAGGCGGTTCACGTCCGAAAGGGCGAGCTCGTTCTCGTGGCTGTTGCGCAGGAACCGGCACCGCCAGTGATCGACGCAGTCGGTGGAGGTGCCTCGGGAGGGGAAGACCTGGGTTCCGCGGTTGGAGATCATCTTCAGATGGAACCCGGCGTCCCGCGCGAGGCCGGTCAGCAACTCGCCAAGCCGGTTGGATGTCCATCGGGATTCGACAAAGACGTCCAGACCGACGGTCGCTCGGTTGCGGATGTCGGATTCCGAGGAGCCGACCTCCATCGGCGGAATCTGGAGGGGGCGGTGATTGCGGACCGTCCAGTCCGGGTGTTTACGCCCGAGGTTGGCGATCACGGCGTCGGTATAGGCCCGGGTCCCGGACGCGCGTTCATCCCCGACGACATCGCGGGGGACCGTACGTCCCTCCGCGAGGGTGACGATGACGGCGTTTTCGATCCGGGCGGCGGCCTCCATTTCCCCCAGGTGCCGCAGAAGCATGACGGCGGAGAGAATCATGGCCGTTGGATTGGCCACGTCCTTGCCGGCGTATTTGGGGGCGGAGCCGTGGACGGCCTCAAAGATGGCGACTTCGTGGCCGATGTTGGCGGAGGGGGCGAATCCGAGGCCTCCGACGAGTGCGGAGGTCAGGTCGCTGAGAATGTCCCCGTTCATGTTGGTCGTGACGATGACCTCGAACTGCTCCGGTTTCTTCACCAGTTGATGGGCGCAGTTGTCGACGACCACATGCTGGGCCCGGAGTTCGGGGAATCGGGGGGCGAGGTCCTCGAAGGTCCGCTTGAGCAGGCCTTCCGTGAATTTCATGATGTTCGCCTTGGTGGCGCAGTGGACGGACCGACGTCCCTCCGCGTGGGCGGTCTGGAAGGCGAGGTTGACGATCTTCTCACAGCCCTTGCGCGAGATGAGCTTCAGGCATTGGGCGACCTGATCGGTCTGGCGGTGTTCGATTCCGGCGTACAGGTCCTCGACGTTCTCGCGCACCACCACGAGATCGATGCCCCGGCCTGCATAGGGTGTTGGGACGCCTGGAAACTCGCGGATCGGGCGGATGTTGCCGAAGGTTTCGAAGAGTTTCCGCAAGGTGACGTTGGCGCTTTTTTCGCCATAGCCCACGGGCGTCTCGAGCGGACCCTTGAGGGCGACCCGGGTGCTAGAGATGGATTTGAGGGTTTCGTCGGGAACCCCCGAGGCCACTCCGCGAAGGAAGACGGAGGCCCCGGCGGGCGTTGTCTCCCAGGCGATGCGGACGCCGGAGGCATCAACCACGCGCTGTGCGGCTTCGGTGACTTCAGGCCCGATGCCATCGCCGGGAATGAGGGTGACAGGATGGGTCTTCATGCGGCGGCGTAATCCGGGATGCGGGGAAGTCGGACCATGGGGGTCACCCGGGGGTTGGGAAGAGTTGGCCGGGACCCAAGCCACTCCTCAACGACGAGCCGGGCGAGCTCGAGGTTTGTGCCATGGGAGGCGTCGATGGCGTTCCTGGCGCGAAGGATCGGGTTGCCGGTGTCGAGCTGGATCTCGACGTATTCGCTGTGGAGCCAGGCGCCGAGAGGTTGTTCGACGAGGGCACCGAGCAGCCGGCTTGGAGGCTGGGCACCCAGCCAGAGGATCCGACCGGGAAGCCATTCGGAGATGCGCACGAGATCGGGTTCGTCGATCGGGAGCAGCCAGTGCGTCGGCGCCTCGGACAGGTACATCGAGGCGAGCGTTTCGGGTCGAAGCACGACCGCAAGCCGGCCGCGGGGTCCGACGAAGCACTGGCCGTCGGGGTGTTGGGGATCGCACTCCCCGCCGGGGATGGGGGCGGGTGGGGTTGTGGAGAGTCGCAGAATGGATGAATCTTCCATGCACGTCCTGCATAGCTGCTGGTGTCGGGGCGTTGTATTCGATTAACCGAAAAGGTTCGTTCTGTTTATCTGAACTCTCCACGTTCTGGCCCGATGTTCTTGAACTACCATCACCTCCGGTATTTTCGGGTGGTCGCCAAGGAACGCAGTCTCACGCAGGCAGCGCGGTTGTTGAACGTGTCGGCGTCGGCGGTGAGCACGCAGTTGCGAGCGTTGGAGGCCGAGCTTGGGCAGGCGCTCTTCGACCGTCGGAGGAAGGGGCTGGTGCTGAGCGAGGCGGGCAAGGTGGCCCTGGAATACGCCGAATCCATCTTCACCACGGGCGAGGAACTGGTCGATACGCTGGCCCGGCGCGCCCCCGGTCGGAGGAGGGTGCTGCGAATCGGGGCCATGGCCACGTTGTCCCGGAACTTCCAGCTGGAGTTCATCCGTCCTGCACTCGCCACGCACGAGGTGGAGGTGGTGCTGCGTTCGGGCAACCTTCCGGAACTGGTCGAGATGCTTGAAAACTTCACCATCGACCTCGTGCTGTCGACCGAGCCGGTGATGGAGGAGGGCAAGGCCCGGCTGAACAATCATCTGATCGCCGAGTATCCCGTGAGCCTGGTGGCTGCGAAGGGGGTGAAGGTCACCAATGAACCCTTCCCTCTCAACCTGCGCCACGTGCCCCTCGTGCTCCCGGATGCGCGCAGCGCGACCCGGGCCCCGTTCGAGGCCCTTCTTTCGCAGGCAGGCATCCGTCCGCATGTCGCGGCCGAGGTTGACGACATGGCCATGCTCCGGTTGCTGGCCCGCGAAGGGGTGGGCGTGGCGTTGGTGCCCCCGGTCGTGGTGAAGGATGAACTCGAGGACGGCCGGTTGCGCGAGATCTGCCAGGTGCCGGGCCTCAGGAAGACCTTCCATGCCATCACGCTCCGGCGTCAGTTCCCGCATCCCCTGGCGGCGGAACTGATCGCGCGATCGGGAGAGTCCCTGGCCCTCCGCGGGCGCGAGGATGATCGCGAACAACCTCGCCCAAAGCGCGGCCACGGCCGGGCCCCGGACCAAGAACCTTCGCGACGGGGCAAGGTGCTTAGGAAATAATCCAGCGCTCCTGATCCTCGAAGAGGACTTGCCGCGCTGCGGCGAGTCCTGGCACGCGAAGCGGGCCAAGGCATGGGGGCAGCCTTGGCCTCGCCCACTGCGCGGGCGGTAGCCTTTGGGTGTTGTGCCTTGGCGATGCCGTAGCGCCGCTGGACGCGGCGCTACGCGTCGAAGCGCGACGAGTTCCACCCCCAACCCACTCGGGATGCACCGGGAGCACGGGAGCACGGAAGGTCCCGGGAATGAGCTTGCCGCGACTGCGATTTCGGGCGAAGAAGACGGCCGTTCGCTTCCACGGCGGGAAGGGTGGCTGAGTGGTTTAAGGCACCTGACTCGAAATCAGGCGTAGTCGAAAGGCTACCGGGGGTTCAAATCCCTCCCCTTCCGCCAATCCCGGACCGCTCCCCTTGCACGCCTCCCTGTGCTGTTGGGACAAAACATCGGCTCGGGCTGCTTCCGCGCGGGGTTCCAGCCAGGGCCGCCGTCAGATGGATTGCGCGCGCCGTGGGCGGGGGCGCAGGTTCGTGTCATGGAACTTGATCTGGAAGGGGATCTGGCGGAGCGGGCCTATCCCATCCTGGCCAGCCTGGTGACGCCCCGCCCCATCGCCCTGGTCACCACCCTCGGGGAGAACTATCGCGACCGTTGCCCCGCGGTGTTCACGGCAATGACCCGGTAACGGTGGGTGACGCTCGGCGCTGCCGTGGTGTCGATGTATCGCAACGGGGCGATCGGCTGGGGCGGTGTGTCGCTGTATTGGAGCTTCTGGAAGACCGGGCGGCCGTAGGGGTTCGTGGCCTGTTCAGGGAGGCTGGCGATCTGGCGTCCGTCGCGTTCGATGAGGAAACCCGCCAGACCACTCTCGGGATCGGCGTCGATGTCCCAGGTCAGGACGTTGCCCTGCACGCGGAGATTTCGGGGGGCGGGTGGACGGGAGACGTCGGGCACGGCGGTGTCGGTGGCATACTGTTTCCAGGCCCTGGCGATTTGGCGGTTGGGCAGCCAGACGGACTGTTCCAAGGCGCCTGGGAACGCCTTCGCGGGCACGGGATCCGGGATCGGGGCGCCGGGTTGCTGAAGTGCGACCAGCCAGGCGGCGGAAGCGGGCATGGGTTTGAGCGGGGCGCCGGCTTTGGCGGGCAGGCGGGCTTTCAGGCAGGCGTCGAGCCATGGGATGGCGAGGTACCTTTGATTGCCGCACTCATGACTCGTGAGCGGATCGATGGCGATGCCGATGAGCCCGCCCCGCGTTCGCAGCGTTTCGAAGAATGTTTTTGTCCCCGTCCAGACTCCGGCGAAGCGGTTGGTGGTTTCGGTGAATCCTTCCTTTGTGCCGAGATTGGCCATCAGCGGCACCTGAAGGGCGTCGTTGGGAATCGAATAGGGGGCGGGGCGACCCTGAGTGGACTGGAGCGGGGGCACGCCGGAGCGGAGCCAGGCTGCGACCACGCGATCCGGGTGGAGCAGGGTCATGCCGCCGGCCCAATAGCCGCCGCCGCTATGGCCCCAGAGTGCCCAGGGAACGCGGGACAATTCCGCGTGTCCGGAGCGCGTTCCGAGTTCGGCGAGGGCCCGTTGGAAGACAGCGTCGGAGCCGTTTCGCGGATCGCACCAGAGCTGGCAGTTGGCGGACTCGGGTTGTTCGTAGGCCGGGGCCAGGAGCGCGCAGTGGTGCTTCCGGGCGAGCGCCTGCCAGTGGAGATCGTAGGCGCCGGTCAGGCCCGATTTGCAGGAGCCTTCGCCGCAGCCGTGCTGGTGCACGATGACGCCGCGCAGCGTTTTGATGCCCGGCGGAATCCAGACGGTGAAGTTCGCGGGAAAGACGAGTTCGCCGGGGCGGGAGGAACCCTCATAACGCACCCGGAAGTAAGGCGGATCAGCGGGCGGAAAGAGATCGTAGGGCGGCTGTTGGCCGAATGCGTGAAGGCAGCAGGCGATGAAGACCAGGGCGCGGGCGACGGAGGGACGCATGGGAGGTGAGGACGCTGTCGGGGGTCGGGGGAAGATGCAAGCGGCGGGGGGGTTGGCCATTCTGGTGAATCGCGCAGAAGTCGCGGAGCGACAGGAGGATGGTAGCCAGGGGCTTCAGCCCCTGGATGGTGGACGAGGTATCCAAGCGTCGCGGAGCGACGCCTGAATGGGTCCCCTCCGATCTCTTCACAAAATGTCGGTGGAACCCACCGATTCGGTGCGGATCCTCAGGCCCTTCAGGCGTCGCTCCGCGACGCGATTGTCAATTCGCGCAAACCGTGGACTGAAGTCCACGGCTACCTTCGTTCCGTCGCTCCGCGACTCCTGAAAATGGCCAAATTCCAGACCGCCCGCTCAACGCGGGCGGGGTTGTCGCAGCGCGACAACCGCGACCAACAATTCCGGGATGCACGGTGGGGCATGGACCGCCGGATTTCTTCCATGAAGCGCAGGAAGCCAGCGGGAGAGTTCTTGGCCGGCGCGAGAGGCATGGTTCCGGGACTCCCTGTAACTCCAATGCAGCAGGGCTTTTCTGCGGCTCGGGCCGTCTTCGCCGCATTTGTTCTGTCGATAGAAGAGACACAAGTCGCTCGCGTCGGTGGAGGCCATCCGTCAACGTAAGGTCCCGAAGAAGGGAACCGCGGCGGACTGATGGACGGACCCACGCAGCGACGGAGGCAGGAGTTCAGACGAACCATGAAGACACGAGCCCACGCCCACGAAGATGACCGGACACGGAAGGAATCCTTTTCGGACCGCGGTTGGATCCGGGGATTCCATGGTTTCACGCTGATCGAGTTGCTGGTGGTGATCGCGATCATCGCGATTCTGGCCAGCATGCTGCTGCCCGCGTTGTCGCGGGCGAAGGATCGGGCGCAGCTGACCCTGGATCTCAACAACGTGAAGCAGACGGTGCTCGCCGGGCACCTGTATGCGAACGACAACGACGATCACCTGCCGCATCCGACCTGGGGCGGGGATCTGAGTGGGCCGGATGGATGGGCCTATGCGACGCGGAACAACGGGCGCATTCCGGGGGGGCCGGCGGTGCCGGGCTCGGCGGCGGGCCGGGACGTCAATTCGCAGCAGTACAGCAACCAGGTGGCGTTCTTCAGAATCGGCCAGCTGGGACCTTTCCTGGGCGATCCGAAGGTTTTGTCGTGTCCGAAGGACGTGGCGACGCGGGGTCGGGGCCGGTTGAAGCAGCTGTGGCTGGCGCGCCCGGTGAAGATCACGTCCTACTGCTGGAACGGGACCATCGGGGGTTACAACAACATCGGCAAACCCTCGTTGAGTCCGGAGGGGGCGACCTACCGGTTGGCGGATTACAACGGCACGGACTGGCAGATGTGGGAGATCAACGAGTTGGACGCGTACAATTTCAACGATGCCTCGAATCTTCCGCCTCCGGGCAATGTCGGGAATGGCATCTCGATCCGGCATGCCGGTGTGGCGAACTGGGAGAACATTTCGAATCCCAACGCCCAATCGTCGATCAGCGGACTTCCCGGCGGCGCGGTGGTGGGACTGTTTGGAGGCAGTGCGCAGATGGTGAAGTGGACGCGCTCCTATGATCTCGTGAACAAGATTCCGGCTCCGAACGACATCTTCAACGGGCCGGTTTACCGGTAGTGATCCGGGGGTTCGCCAATCAGGGCTTGCGCGGCGGACTGAATAGCGGGCCACTGGGGAGGTGGAATCGGTTCCGATCCACCCCCAGCCATGGCATGCCACCCTACTCCTCGCGTCTTCTCCTGCCCACGAACCGTTCTCCAGATTGTTGCCGGGTTGTTGCTTGGGGCGGGAGGGGCTGATGTTCCGGGAGCGTTGGCCGCGGCTGCCCCGGGGCCGGGGCCGGGGCCGGGGGCGAGCGTTTCGGTGTCGATCCGGTCTGATCCCCTGGGGGCGCCGATTCAGCCCACGATGTGGGGCGTTTTTTTCGAGGACATCAACGGCGGCGCGGACGGCGGGCTTTACGCGGAACTGGTGCGCAACCGGTCGTTCGAGTTCACCGAACCGACGATGGGTTGGGGGTTCGAGGGGTTGCGGGGCGGGCTTCGGTCGGAGCGTCCCATCCATCCCGACAACCCGCATTACCTGCATCTTGAGTTGGGCGGGAACGGTCCGGCGCCGGTGCTGACGAACGACGGGTTTGCCGGCATGGGTGTGAAGCAGGGGGAGTCCTATCGGTTCAGCGCCTTCGGACGCGGCACGGGGGCGGCCCGGAACATGTTGCGGGTGGATTTGATGGGCGCCGAAGGACGTCGGCTCGGCGGGGCGAGGTTGGGCGGATTTTCGGGGAGTTGGAGCCGGCAGGAGGTGACGTTCCGCTGTTCGGCGACGGAGGCGCGGGCGCGGTTGGTGGTGACGGTGGAGGGTGGGGGGACGCTGGATCTGGACATGATTTCCCTGTTCCCGGTGAACACCTGGAAGCAGCGCAAGGACGGGTTGCGGGCGGACCTGGTGCAGATGCTGGCGGATCTGCGGCCGGGATTTGTGAGGTTCCCCGGCGGTTGCATCGTGGAGGGTCGGACCTTGGAGAACCGATATCCTTGGAAGAACACGATCGGTGCTCCTGAGCAGCGCAAGCTCCTCGTCAACCGATGGAGCAGTGAGTTCAAGCACCGCCCCGCGCCGGATTATCACCAGACCTTCGGGTTGGGATTCTTCGAGTATTTCCAGATGTGCGAGGACATCGGGGCGGAGCCGTTGCCCATCCTGAACTGCGGCATGGCGTGCCAGTTCAACACCGCCGAAGTCGTGCCGCTGGACCGGTTGGATCCGTACGTCCAGGACGCGCTGGATCTGGTGGAGTTCGCCAACGGGCCGGTGACCACTCCGTGGGGATCGCAGCGGGCGGCGCTGGGTCATCCGGAACCCTTTGGCATGAAGTTCCTGGGTATCGGGAATGAGCAGTGGGGGCCCCAGTACGTGGAGCGTTACGCGGTCTTTGCGCGGGAGATCCATGCCCGGTTCCCGGAGATCCGGCTCATCGCGAGCGCGGGGCCGTCGCCGGAGGATGAGCGGTTCCATTTCCTCTGGCCGAAGCTCCGTGAACTCAACGCGGACATCGTCGATGAGCACTGCTACGACGGGCCGGCGTGGTTTCTGGACAACGCCGGTCGATATGACCGCCGCGCTCGTTCGGGACCGAAGGTGTTCATGGGGGAGTACGCGGCCCAAAGCGTGAAGACGGGAAGTCCGGACAATCGGAATACCTGGGAGACGGCCCTGGCGGAGGCGGCCTATCTGACGGGGTTGGAGCGCAACGCCGATCTGGTGGTGATGGCTTCGTATGCGCCGTTGTTCGGACACGAGGAGCGGTGGCAGTGGCGGCCCAACCTGATCTGGATGGACAACCTGCGCGCCTACGGCACCCCGAATTACTACGTTCAGCAACTGTTCAGCCGGAATCGCGGGGATCGAGTGGTGGAGGTGGAGGTGGGCTCGGTTTCTGTGTCGGGCCGGGGTGCCCCGCGTTTTTTCGCGAGCGCGGTTCGCGAGGAGAACCCGGAGCGTTCCGCTGGAACCCTCGTGCTGAAGCTGGTGAATGCGACGGCGGGACCCGTGGATGCCGTGCTTGACCTCGCCGAGGCGGGACGCGTCTCACGCCGGGGCCAGGCCATCACCCTGGCGAACGAGGATCCCGCGGCGGAGAATTCCCTCGAGCAACCTTTGCGCGTGGCTCCAGTCACACGCTCCCTGAGCGCACGACCCAAATTCACCCACCCTTGTCCGCCTTATTCGGTCACCGTGCTCCGGCTGCCGCTCGAACCTTGAGCGCTGTCACGGCGGAGATCCGCCCCGGACCCCCCGCCCCAATTCAGGGCACCAGCCGGAAAACCTCCCGACCCTAAAAGCCAGCGTCCGGCTCGACGCGCGCCAGGAGCGGGCTGCGCTTTTGTCGGCGCAAATCCTGGAGCCGGTGAAGAAGCGCCGTGCGGTCGGCGTCGGCCAGTTCCGGGATCGCCGCTCGCAGACTCAGTCGGGCGATCTGCTGTTCAATCCAGGCGTTGCGGATCTTGGTGGTGACGTCGGTGAGCTGGACAACTGGATTGGGAATCTTCCGACTGTCGGCCATGGCCTGGGAGGCGAGCCCGCGCAGGTCTTCGTCCTCGAGTTCCCCAAGAAAAGCCGCGGGGCTTTCCCAAATTCCCTCGCTCTGGTGGGCGAGGCGACGTCGGACAATTTCCCGGACTCCGGGGTGGACCAGCCATTCGACGTCCAGGTGGAGCGCCAGCCACCCGGCGAAATCGTCCTCCAGGAACAGAAGCTTCAGGAGCCAGTCCTCGGTCGGCGGCGGCGGCGGAGCCGGGGCTTCGTCGTGGTCCATCCCGGGGGCCTGTTCATCGTCAGGCCACGGGGAATCGTCCGGGGGCGGATCCGTGGGATGCGGGGCCGGGCTGCTCGCAGGGCCCGGGCTGGCGGTGCCGGAGGGGGGCGAGGAGGTGGAGCTGGGGGTGGAGGTGGGGGTGGAGTGCGGATGCGCTGGCGCTGGCGCGTGGGCGCGGGCCTGGGTGTGGGCGGCGCGGACCGCTTCGGTTTCGAGCGCGCGCGCGGCCGTTCGGGCGGCCGCGGTGGCGGCGGCGGCCACGCGTTTCTTGAATTCGATCCGGACGGCGTCCGGGGAAAGCGCCACCCCGCCCGCCGCGGCCAGGGCCATGCTGGTGCGTTGCGCGTAACGATCGAGGAGCACTTCGTTGCCGGTTTTCTGGAGGGCGACAGCCATGGATTCGAGCACGGCGAGACGGCCGCGGTCGGTGTGGAGGTCGTGCTGCCGGCAGAGGTAATCGAGGTAGAACTCGAAGAAATCCCGGGCGGTGGTGGCGAGCTGTCGGAAGGCCTCGGGCCCGTGCGCCTTGATGTAGCTGTCGGGGTCGTGAGGTGCGGGCAGCGTGATGACGCGGATGGACAGTCCACTGGCGAGCAGGTCGTCGAGCACCCGCGCGGCGGCCTTTTGTCCGGCGTTGTCGGAGTCGAAGCAGAGCACCGCCTCCTGGGCATAGCGCCGGAGGATGCGCAGGTGTTCGCCGGTGAGGGCGGTGCCCTGGGGGGCGACGACGTTCTGCACCCCGGCGGAGAAACAGGCGATCAGGTCGAGCTGTCCCTCGCAGATGATGGCGGAGCCGGCGTCGAGGATGGCGCGCTTCGATTTATCGAGGCCGAAGAGTACGCGGCTCTTGGTGAAGATGGGGGTCTCGGGGGAGTTGACGTACTTGGCGGTCTTGACGTCGGCCTGGAGCACGCGCCCGCTGAAGCCGATCACGCGCCCCTGCTCGTCGCAGATGGGAAACATCAGCCGCCCGCGAAAGCGGTCGTAGTGGCCGCGCCCGGCGTTGTCCGATTCCCGGGGGATGACGAGCCCCGAGGTTTCCACCAGCTTGATGTCCCAGCCCTTGGAGCGCGCGAAATTGACGGTGTCATCCCAGGCATCGGGCGCGTACCCGAGCCGGAAGGTGCGCACGGCGTCGGGGAGAACGCCGCGCTGGGTGAGGTAGGCGCGGGCGATCTCGCCGCAGGCCTCGTTGGCCAGCGCGTTCTGCCAGCGCTGGGTGATCTGTTCGTGGATCTCGCGCAGTCGTTCGCGGATGGCGGATTCCTCGCGCTGCCCGGGGGTGGTGTCGAACTCCAGCCGAATTCCGGCGCGATCGGCGAGGCGCTTGGCGGCGTCGAAGAAGGAGATGTTCTCGTAGTCCTGAACGAAGCGGAAGACGTCCCCGCCCTTGTGGCAGCCGAAGCAATGGAAGGCCTGGCGGGAGGGACTGACGTTGAAGCTGGGGGATTTTTCGCGGTGAAAGGGGCAGAGCGCGACGAAGTTCGCGCCGGCGCGCTTCAACGGCAGATACGAGCCGACCACCTCGACGATGTCGCTGGCGGAACGGATCTGCTCGCGGATCTGGGGGGTGAGAATCGGCATGGGCGCGGGCCGACCTATGGGAGGCGGGAACCGCTGGCGTGTCGAGGGGGGAGTGAATCGGGGGGGGGCGGGAGGGGGCGGGAGGGGGCTGGCGTCTGGCGTCTGGGGTCTGGCGTCTGGCGTCTGGCGTCTGGGGGGGCGGAGATCGGAGATCGGAGATAGGAGTTCGGAGTTCGGATCGAACGACGCACAACGCACTCACGACGCACGAACCACGAC
>CAYZAE010000169.1:0-14039 GCA_964476125.1 uncultured Verrucomicrobiota bacterium
GGTTTCAGCACCCGGAAGAATCCGGCGGTTCCGGTTCCGGGCGCAACTTCGAGGGTGCCGGTCAGGCCCTGGAGTTGGAGGGTTCGTTCCTCGCGCCATCCGGCGCCGGGCACCACGGCGTCGGAGCCCTGGAGTCGGTAGGTCTGGCCGGCGCGGCCATGAACCGTGAGCACGATCCGGCCGTTGGTTCCGGGCGCGGCATCGACGAGCGGTTCGCCTTCGAGCACGAAGACCCGCCCGGGCCGGACCAGCGCGTTGCGGGTGGATTCACCATTCCGGCGCGTTCCCTCGACGCCGTCCAGTCGGAGCATTTCGACCGACGAATGCCCGGTGGCGGTGGTAGCGAAGCGGAGGTTCCCAATCGTCCGCGTGCGTTCGATCAATCCCGGGGCGGTGAGTTCGACGGCGAGCCGGTACCGGCCGGGCGCGATGGGGTCGATGCCTGCGAAGGCCACTTCGTCATCGACCTGTTCCAGTTCGAGCGTCGCGAGATGGCCGGCGTCGAGAAGGAGGTCGAAGGCCACGCGGATGAGGCTGGCGTCGGAGGTGAGTTGGATAGGGAGCGAACCCGGGGAACCGGCTTCAATGGTGGTCGAGCCGAGGCCGACGAGGAAATCGGCGCGGGTGTCGCTGACCGCGATGTGGCAGGTGCCGGTGGTGGAGAGCGCGGGGACGCCGTTGTCGCGGGCGATGATGTCGATGCGGTAGTTCGATCCACCCTGGGAGGCGGTGGGCCGCCAGCGGAAGACACCTGTGACGGGGTCGATGCTGGCGCCGGCCGGCGCGTTGGCGCCGAGGGTGTAAGTGATGCGCTGGGCCGGGCGGTCGGGATCGGTGGCGTGGGCGGTGAATTCCACCAGTTCGCCTTCGCGCACATCCCGGTCGCTGAGGCGGTCGAGGATTGGTGGTGAGTTGTCGTCGGAGACGGCCACCTGGAAGGTGCGGGTGGCGCCGAGCCGGGGCAGGCCGGTGTCGAGCACCTGGACGGTGATGGGGTAGGTGGCCGGGCCGGTGCCTTCGCCGGTGGCCCAGGTGATGCGGCCGGTGTAGGGGTGGATCACGACACCGGGATGGGGATTGCCGCCGAGGCTGAAGATCAGGCTGTCGTTGTCGGGATCGGTGGCCACCGGTTGCAGCACGAGGTTGGCGCCTTCGCGGAGGGCGATATCGGTGATGGGCGCCAGCACGGGGGCGCGATTGGAGCGGGTCACCCGGGTGACGGCATCCGGCGTGGCCGGGGAATCCTCGCGATTGCCCGCGATGTCGGTGGCCACGCTGTAGAACGTGTAGGTGTGGCCCAAGGCGCCTTGATAAATGGCGCTGCGATCCAGGGTCTCCATCTGCCAGCGGGCGAACGACCCGCCGTCGATGGCCACATAGACATCGTAGAAGGAGATTCCGGAACCGCCGGCGTTGTCGTCGCCGCCCCAGATCACGGGGAAGTGCGCGGAGCTTTCAGCGGCCAGGGTGGTGACGCGGGAGGTGGGCGGGACGGTGTCGCGGCCCGGGGGCGCGGTGTAGACGAGGCGGTAGCGGCCGGTGCTGGCGCCGTCGAAGAGGTGCAGCGTGTTTTCCACGACCGGCCGGCGCGCATTGCCGAGGAAGGTGCGATCGGTGGTCCAGACGTTGGTGCCGAAGGCGATTTCGGTGCCATCGGAGCGGATCACCCGGGCGAGGGCGAGCCGGCCGTTGGAGGGTTCGGGGAGCCGGAGGTAGAACCAGCCCGGGGGCACGGCGGCGGTGAGATTGATCTCGAGCCGGTCGGGGGTGGGGGTGGCGTCGAAGGTTCCGTTGAGAACCACAGCGACCGGTTCGCGGGTGCCGTCGCTGAGGTGCAGCGTGTCGGGGTAATCGAGCAGATCGGCGACGTCATTGGCGAGGAAGTCGGGCCGTTGATCATCGCGCGGGCCGGGGGCTTGGACGACGTGGATCAGTTCGTGGATTTCGATCCCTTCGACGAGGGCGAGACGCGGGTCGTTGAGTTCGTTCTGGTGTTCCACGGTGGCGGAGTAGTCGAGGAATCCGCCGAGCAGCGAGGAGGTGAGCAGCCAGCGGCCGATGGCGTTGGTGCGCGGGGCGATCGATCCGAAGTCGACGGTGAGCGACGGCTGGAGGTTTTGGCCGGCGACCTCGGTGGCGAGGATCTTGAAGTCGACGAGCAGCCCCTTTTCGTTTTCGACGATGCGGGGTTGGGCGGAGGCGATGCGCACGTTGCGGGCCACGCCCTGGCCGCGGTTTTCGACCATGACGGCGAGGGAGAAGGGCACGCTTGGTTCGATGGCCGTGGTGAACGGGTCATCGGCGAACACGTCGCGCTGGTGGAAGTATTTCACCGCGAGTGACGGGCTGGGATAAACCGTGATGGTGGCGGGGGCGAGAGGGACGGTGATGGTGAGACTGCCCTGGCGGTAGCGGAGGATTCCGCCGACCAGGTATTCCTCGGGTCCCTGGGGGGCGGCGTCGGGGGTGGGGACGAGCAGCCAGCGGGCTTTGCCGGTGGTGCCGCCGGGGAGGATGCCGGAGCCGTCGATGGCGTTGAGCGTGGTGAGTGAGGGGGAGGGGATGACGAACAGGTTGTTGGCTCCCTCGCCGTTGCGCCGGCGGATCAGCACTTCGATGGAAACGTTCTCGAGCGGTTCGGTGAGCGAGTTCTCGATTTCGAGTGTGGCGTCGAAGGCGTCGCGGGCGGAGATCAGGTCCTGGTCGAGTCGGATGCGGACGTGGGCGCAGACCCCGCCGCCGTCGCCTTCGCCGAGGAAGCGAATGAGATCGGCGCCGGCGCGGTTGAAGGCGTCGGAGGGCGACTTGAAACCGGCGGCGATGCTGGCGGCGTCGCTCTCGATCTGGCCGCGGGCAAGGTCGCGCAGAACCTCCATGTCGAGGAAGTCGGGGTTCAGTCCGGGGGTGAGCTGGGCAGCGCGGAAGATGCCGGAGTTCCAGTAGTCCACCGACCGGTTCCAGCGTTCGATGAAGCTGCGGGCGATGGCGGGGGTGACGGAGCTGGGGACGGGGGTGGCGAGCAATTGGTCGGATTCGGTGGCGGTGATCCCGATGCCGCCGTCGGTGTTTTTCTCGATGCGATTGAGAAAGGCGCGAAGGAACACCTGGGCGCCGACGGGTTGGGCGGAGCCGGTCCAGGCATCGTTGCCGAGCAGGTAGCGGATGGGGGCCATTTCGGCGGCGATCCAGGCGGCGCGCTGGCGCAGGATGGTGAGTTCCCCGCGTTCGACGGTGCTGGTGAGTGGAGAGGTCGTGATGCCGCCGGTGGAGAGCAGCGAACGGGCGGAGGCTGGGGAGCCGCCGGGGTTCTCTCCGCCGCCCCCACCGCCACCGCCGCCGCCGCCTCCTCCCCCACCGCCGGGGGGACTGCCGCAGCTCTTGGCCAGTTCCATGACGCATTCGACGATGTCGATGGCGGTGTTCAGTTTGGTGAGTTCGGCGCCCAGTGTTTCGGCGCAGGTGAGGCCGGCCTTGGTGCAGTCCCAGGCGGAATCCACGGACACGTCCTCCTTGGAATGTTTGGCGCAGCCGTAGAGGTCCTTGGCGCAGTCAAGGACGTCCGGGAGCACCACTTCGAGCAGGCAGTTGAGAATGGCGAGCAGGCAGGGGTCGCAGGATCGGACCGAGGAGGAGGACCCGCCGCCGCCGCTCCCGCTCCCGCTGCCGCCACCACCGGGTCGGCCGCCGACGGCGCCGCCCATGCCACCGCCACCGCCGCCGCAGCCGGAGCCGGCGTTGACGACAGCGACGCCTGCGCCGCCTCCGATGGTGCCGCCGCCGCAGGGGATTTCGAAGGTGAGCCCACCGTGGACACCGCAGCCGCCGCCGGCCTGGAGCGCGTGACGCAGGGGGGAACGGGAGGCGAGTGAGCGGTTCAATCCGCCCGCGGTGCCGCCGCCGCCGGGCAGACGCCGGACGAGCATGGGCACGGTGAGCGTGCTGCGGGCGGGCAGTGTTCCGAGTTCCTCGATGAGCGGTTCGAAGCGCCAGTCGGGGTGGGTGCCGAAGAACAGACGGGCCTTCTGGGCGGCGACGAGACCGTGGTTGGAGATGCGGAGCTCGACCTGGGTGACGTCGGCGGTGAAGTCGGCGAGATCGATGACCGCGGGGTCGATGGTCACGACCGGCATGGGCACGAAGGCTTCGAACACCGTTTCGATGGAGATCCGGGTGCGGTCCTCGATTTCAGTGGGCACGACCGTCCAGAGGTACTTCACGGCCTGGCGCGAGAGGAAGGCGAGCACGTTGGTCTGGAAGCCGGCGGTGACGAGGTGATTGCCGCGGAAGGGGGTGTGGTTGTCGGCGCGGACCTGGACGTCATACCAGCCCTCGGGCAGCTGGCGGGCGAGGAAAGCGCCCTGGGCGTCGGTGGTGCCGGTGACGACGAGTTGGTCGGAGAGGGCGTCGCGGATGGTGACTTCGGCGCCGGCGAGCCGTGGGGCGCCTTCGGCGTAGTAGGTGTATTCGTCGACGGCGGAGACCTGGAGATCGCCCCGGGCGTCGGAGAGCACGCGGAATTCGAAGGGGACGGGTATGGGGTTGGGGCCGGCGGCAAGCAGGAGCGAACCGGTGTAGGGCCCGTATTCGATCGATTCGCCGGGGCGCAGTTGGAGGGTCACCCGGTTGGTGGCTCCGGGGGCGATGGGTGGGAGCGGGTTGGGGGTGGCGGTAGTGATCCAGGGCAGCTGGGGGGGGAGGGCGATGTGGACTGGTTCGCTGGCGCTGCCGCCGCTGTTGACGATGTCGAACTGGACGAACGCCTGTCCGCCGCGGCGGACACCGCCGATGAGGGTCGCCGGTCGGGCGACAAGTTTCGGCGCGTAGGGCGAGATGGTGACGGGCAGTTCGAGGTCGAGACGGGCGCCTTCGGTGGAGCTGACGCGCACGACGATTGTGCCGCTGCCTTCCGAGCCGTCGGCGGCGGCGAGGTTGAGGGTGAGCCCGACGCGGCCCAGGCCGGAGAGGGTGGGGGCGGCGAGCGTGGCGGTCAGCTGGACGTTGGGCAGGTTGGAAAGGACCGTGGCCTGCAAGCCGGAGAGCGGGGCGTCGCCGAGGTTTTCGAGGGTCAGCGGGCGGGTCGCGGTGCCGCGTTCAACCAGGGAAACCGGCTCGGGTGCGGAGACTTTCAGACCGTGGAGGATGAAGCTGTCCTGGGCGGGTGTGGTGGGCACGCTGGGGTGGGCGGCGCCGACCTCGTAGATCCCGGCTTCCCCGGGGAGAGGTTGGAAGGTGGTGGAGAAACGACCCTGGTCGTCGGTGAGTGCGGAGAGGACGCGGCGCGTGCCGCGGACGCCGAGGTGCAGGTTGACGAGGGAGAACGGGGCGGGGCCGCCGGTGTCGGTGCGCAGGGCGGAGCCGCGGAGCGTGATGGGTGTGCCGGCGGGGGCGCTGGCGGGGGTGGCTTCGACGGTGGCGCGGTAGGCGGCGTTGACCCGGATCGGTTTCGGGGAGACGGCCGTGTTGTTGTTCTCGAGCACCTCATCGATCTGGGTGGCGACGTCGGTGGTGGCGATCACCCAGTAATCGCCGGGGATGAGCGGGAGCCGGATTTGGCGGGACTGGGCGAAGAACTGACCGACGGGGAGGGAGCCGCCGAACACGTACTCGGCCACCAGCGTGTCATCGCCGGGCGAGGCGTCGGAGGAGAGGAAGACGCGGGTGACCCAGTTGGTGCCGGCCGGGGCGAGCCCCTGGTTGAGCACGCGGTAGCTGACGTTGATGAAGGCTTCGGTCTCGGCGGTGTCGGGGCCGCCGACCGATGACACCACGAGATCAGGGCGGTTCAGATCGGTGACCACGAGTGAGGCGGAGCCTGGGGTGAACCCGTTGGCGGAGGCGGTGAAGGTGACCGGCTTCGTGCCGTCGGGCACCTGGTCGTCCAGGGAGGTGATGACGATGGTGGCGGAGACCTGACCGGCGGCCAGGGTGACCGAGGGGGGCACGGTGGCTTCAGAGGGGGCCGAGGACGAAAGGGCAACGGTCAGAGCGGTGGTGGTGGCGGTGTTGCGGGAGACGGTGAGATGGGCGGCCTGGGCGAGACCCTCGGCCACCAGATCACGGTCGAGAGTGACGGCGAGGGCCGGGCCGTCGTTGTCGAGCAGGGTCACGGTGACCGGATCGGAGGCACCGACGCGAACCTGGGAGCCGGTGGCCAGGGCGAAGGCGCGGAGGGTGGCGGTGCGGGGGCCGTCGACCGTGGTGTTGTCGCGGGCGCCGATGGGGAAGCTGACCGAGGCCTGACCGGCGGGGATGTCGAGGGTGGAGGGCAGGTCGAGCAGGTCGGGGTGGGAATTCTCGAGAACGACGGACAGCGATCGTTGCCCGGGGCTGCCGCGGGAGACGGTGGCGGTGGTGGCGGTTTGTCCGGCGCCTTCGCTTAGGGAGGCATCGGCGACGGTGAGCGTGAACGCGGGCAGATCGTTGTCGTTGAGAGTGAGGGTGGCGGAGGCGCCGACGTGGGCGTGGGCGGAGACTTCGAGGGTGGCGGTGCGAGACGGTTCGATGACCGAATCGTCGTTGGCGAGCACGGTGAAGGAGGCGGAGGCGGAGCCGGCGGGGAGGGTGACGGTGGCGGGGGTGATCAACTGGCTGCCGGCGGGCGTCACGATGCCGACGACAACGGCGCTGCCGAGGCCACCCTCGCGCGACACGGTGGCGGTCGTGGTCAGCCCCTCGGTCAGGGACGCGGAGGCGAATTGCAGCCGCAACCGGGGCAGGTCGGTGTTCCGGACCGTAACGGACGCGGTGCCGGCGCGGTAACCGGTGGCCGTGGCGGTGAGGGTGACGGTTTGGTCGGGGTCCGGGGTATTGTCGGGTTGAACGGTGAAAGTGACGGGCACGGATCCCTGACCGGCAGGGAACGTGACGGTGGCGGGGGTGGCGATTTCGGTGGGGAGACTGGAGGAGAGCGAGACCGGCAGCGGGTTGGCGAGGTCTCCGTTGCGGGTGAGCAGCCCCCCGAGCGTGGGAGGTTGGGAATTCTCGGCGATGGCGGTGGTCGAGAGCCGCAGATCCAGGACCGCGGGCACGACGAGGGGCGAATTGCCGGTAAACAGGTTGTTGCCTTCGTCGCTTTCGTAGACCTCCTCCGAGGCGTCGAGGGCGAGGCTGACGGCGTAGCGTCCGGCGGGCAGAGCTTCGGGCAGGTTGACCAGGGGCGAACGCGTGGCGGCGGTGCCCGGGGCGAGGGTGTTGGTGATTCCGAGGGAGGTCAGCGTGTAGGAGCGGGCGGGTCCGTCGGTGCGGGTCAGACGCAGTGATTCCGACCATGTTGGCCGGGCCAGGGCGGAGCCGCGGTTGGTGGTGCTCCACGAAAGGGCGAGGGCGAAGCCGGGGAGCCCTTCCGCGGGGATGTTAAGCTGGGAGACGGCGAGGTCGGGGAGCGGAGGCAGGGCGAGGGTGACGGAGATGGAGGCGGTGTTGTTGGTTTCGAGTCGTTCCTCGACGTCGCCGTGGAGGTCGATGGCGGCGAGCAGCGTTTGCTGGCCTGGAGGAAGTCCCGGGGTGAGCGGGAGGATGACGGTGGCGGTGCGGGATTCGGAACCGCCGGGGGCGAGTGCGGTGGGGGCGTTGGTGGCGAACAGGGTGGTGTCGCGGAGGGTGATCCGTTCGAGCCAGCCGGCCGGGGCGGAGGCGGTGCCGAGGTTGCGCACGCGCCAGCGGACGGTGGCGGATTTTCCGAGCGTGACGGCGGCGGGTTCGAGGGCGAGGGAGTCGACGACCAGATCCGCGGCCCGGATCTCGGTGGGAGTGGTGGCGGCGGTGGCGTTGTTGGCGGTGTTGGTCCCTTCGAAGACGAGCAGGTTGTGGTTGGCGACCACGACGAGGTGGCGGGAGCCGGCGGCGTGGGCGGGGAGAAGCACCTGGTTGGTGAAGCGCAGCGAGCCGTTGGCGGGAAGGGAGCCGGAGGACCGGAAGACGCCGAGCAGTTGATCGTTTCCGGGCAGGTTGTCCTGGGACAGGTAGACGGCGTCGGACCAGATCCCGTTTTCCACCGGCGTGCCGCGGTTGGTGATTTCCCAGATCACGGGCACGGCGCGGGGGGCGTCGACGACGGCGGGCGCCTGGATGGCGGAGACGGTGAGATCGGCGGGTCGGGGGAACGAGGCGCTGCCGCCGTTGAGGTAGTCGAAGGTGGTGCCGGTGGTGTCGGCGAGGGCGTTGAAGGCGAGGGTGGTGCCGTCGATGGTGACGCGGGACCGGGTGAGGGTGGTCAGTTGGGCGGTGGTGACGGTGGCGGGGGAGCGGACGGAGAGGACGACGCGATCGAGCTGGGTGGCGGCGGGGATGGCGATGGCGCCGCCGTTGCGGGCGTCGAGGTAGCTGAACGGGTTGTCGGGGGAGGGCGGGATGCCGGTCCAGGAGGAGAGATCGAGCACGCTGCCGGGGTCGCTGGCGTAGGCGTCGAGCGAGCCGGAGAGGGTGAGCAAGCCCGGGAGTTCGATCCGGCCGCCGCTGTAGGCGAACAGTTCGATCTGGTAGCTCTCGCGCACGGACGCGGTGGTGACTGCGGGCAGGCGGAGGGTGGCGGAGGGGCCGGTGGCGGTGAGCGTGATGTTGCGGGAGTTGGTGCGGACGAGCGAGGTGACGCCGGGGAGCGTGAGGTTGGCGCCGTAGACGTTGAGATCGCAGCCGTTGAGATTGGTGATCGACGGGTAGGAGCGGGTTGTTTCGTGGAGGTTCAGGGATCCCTCGGTGAGGGTGGAGAGCTGGTCGAGGGGGAGCTGGCTGGCCTGGCGCAGGGTCCAGTGCACGCGGTGGGACCGTGTGACGCCTGGCATCAGCACGCGGGCTCCGCGCACCGCTTCGATGGAGGAGGTGGTGGGGGATGTGTCGGCGACCTCGCTCTGGAGTCCGGAGAGGTCGACGACGGAGTTGGTGTCACTGGCATAGACCTCGATGGAGCCGGAGAACCTGGCGACCCGGGGGAGTTCGAGCCGGCCGCCGTTGTAGGCGAAAAGTTCGAGCTGGTAGTAGTCGGTGACGGTGGCGGCGAGGGCGTTGGGCAGGGACAACCGGCTGTTCGCGCCGGTGGCCTCGAGGTGGAGGTTGGCGGAGTTGGTACGTTCGAGGCGGGTGATGCCGGGAAGCGAGAGCTGGCCTCCTTCGGAAAGGATGAGGTCGGTCCCCTGGAGGTTGGTGAGTCCGGGAAGCGTGCGGTTGATGCCGTCGATGCGGAGCGTGCCCCGGGTGAGGTTGCCCAGTTGTTCGAGGGGGAATCCGGTCGAATCGCGCAGGGTGATTTCGAAGCGGTCGAACCCGGAAACGTTGGGAAGATCGGCGGTCCCTCCGTTGCGGACCTCGATCCGGGAGGTCGACAGGCTGGTGTTCCGGATCAGGCCGGAAAATCCCGCCAATTCGATGCGGGAGTTGGTGTCCTGGGAGAAGAGGTCGAGGCTGCCCACCAGGGTGGTGAGCTTGGGCAGCTGGATGCGGGCGCCGCCGTAGGCCTGGAGTTCGAGCTGGTAGTAGTCGGGGACGCGGACGGTGGCGAGATTGGGGAGGGCGAGGAGGGAGCCGGCATCGCTGGCGCGGAGGGTGAGATCGGCGGTGTTGGTCCGGCCGAGCGTGGTGATGCCGGGAAGGGAGAGTTGGGCGCCGCCGGAGACGTCGATGTGGCAGCCGTCGAGGTTGGTCAGGGCGGGCAGGGTGACGGTGTGGTTGTCGAGATCGAGGCTGGCGTAGGTCACCGAGGTGAGTTGGGCGATGGGGATCCGTCCGTCGCCGCGCAGCGCGAGTTCGATGCGGTGCAGGGTTCGGGCTTTGGGAAGGTGGAGGGTCCCGCCATCCCGGGCTTCGAGCCGGGCCTGCGCCCGATGGGGTGTGGTGAGGTCGGGACCCCAGCCCGAGAGATCGATGAAACTGTCGGGGTCGGCCGAGTAGGCGGCGATGGAGGACTGGACGGCGGCGAGGGCGGGGAGCTCGATCCGGCCGCCGTCGTAGGTGGTCAGCTCCAGCTGGTAATCGGGATGGACCGAGGTGGCGGTGACGGCGGGGAGCTCGATCCGGGAGCCAGGGCCGTCGGCGAGCAGGGTGATGTCGCCGAACGCCGAGGAGTTCAGGGTGGTGAGGCGGGGCAGGAGGAGGGAGGCACCGCCGTAGACGGTGAGGTCGGTGCCGCCGTTGGTGGTGGGGCCGGAGGCGGTGAAGGTGGTGGAATCGCCCTCGGCGCCGAGGTTGCCGCCGATCAGTTCGAGGGGTCCGGATACGGTGGAGGAGCCGCCGGTGACGCGGAGGGTGCCGCCGGAGAGACGCAGCGTGCCGCTGCATAGGAGGGAGCGGACGGCGGTGCTGTCCTTGTCGTGGACGACGGTGCGTCCGGCGGGGATGGAGACGTCGTCCTCGCGGGTGGGAAGCGTGTTGCCGGTCCAGTTGGCGGGGTTGTGCCAGGAGTTGTCATTTCCGGCGCCGGTCCAGGCCCGGGCGGCGGCGTGTGAAGACAGGGTGGTCCCGAGGGTGAACAGGAGAAGGCTGGGGACCAGGAGCCAGTGGGGGATGGGGTAGGTCTTCACGGGAGAGGCTGAAATGGACACTGATTTCGAAGGGCCAGATTGGCGGTCCCGGGGTTGGTCTGCAATAGACCTTACGTTCTACTGGCTTTCCGGAGGTCTGGCAGACGCCTGACCTCCGGCCACTTTCTGTCATGCCTGTCGGCATGGGGTGCGATCTCCGGGGGCTCCCGCATTTCATTCCCCCACCCCTCCCCGCCGACAACCCGGAGACGGTGTCCCGGCGGGGTCCGCAGAGCGGCGGACACAGATTCGTGACAGGAGGAAACCGTTCTTCGACAGGATCCACAGGATCAACAGGATGCGGTGAAATCGTCGAGAGCTGGAATCCTTCGGAGTGAGAACGCGAAGTACAAGGGCTTGCACCGGTGGGTGGGGAGAGGGGAGTTTTGGGGTGCACCGTGGTGGTGCGCCCAAACAACGTGAAGCTGAAGCAAACAGGCAAAATGTCCGGGTTCCCCCGTTTGGCGGTGGGAGCGGCGATGGCGGCGATGGTCCTCGGCGGTTCCGGGGCGATGGCGGAGGACTCGGATCGGTTCCGGTCCTACTTCCAGTGGCGCAGTTATGAGTGGGACACGATTTGGGGTGTGGACGATGCGAACGGGATCAGTTTGGGGGCGAATCTGAATGGGCATTGGGGTGTGGAGCTGGCGTTGGATTCCTTTCAGCTGGGGTTGAGGGACACTTCGGACCGGCTGGTGGCGGAGATTTCGTCGGTTTCGTTGTTGCCGCAGGTCCGTTACCGGTGGCCGCTGCTGAACGACCGGCTGGTGCCGTACGCGATTGCGGGGGTGGGGACGAGTTTTGTGCAGTTCAACGACCGCAAGTCGCATGGGTTTGGCATCGACATTGAGGCGGAGGATTGGCGGTTGGCGGCGACGGCGGGGTTGGGCATTGAGTATTTCCTGACGGACGAGATCACGTTTGGGTTCGAGGGGAAGTACATGTGGATTGATCCGGTGGAGACCCAGGTCGGCACCGCCTCCGGGGAGAGGGACATGTCGTCGTTCCTGTTGTCGTTTGGGTTGAGGCTTTATTTCGACGAGAACAACCCGAAGCCGCTGGCGGACGTTCCGGAGAGTCCGAAGCCGACGCCGTCGCGTTTCTATTTTGGGGCGCGTGCCGGGGCGCACACGATTGTTGACGGGAGCTGGGGGAACGGAGTGGAGCTGACGCCGCTGGCGAACGCGTGGGGCGGTTCGCAGAATGCGCACTACGGGGTGGCGGTCGGGCTCAATTTGAACCGGAACTGGGCCTTTGAGTTGGCGTTGGATGGGGGTGAGACGAGCATCAAGGTGGACCGCAAGTACACCATCGGCGAGTACGCCCAGGGGGCGTTCATTCCGCAATTCCTGTACCGGTATCCGATGGGGCGTGGGCGCTGGGTTCCGTACGTGATGGCGGGTGGGGGCATGATGTATGCCGAGTTCAACGACGCGAAGCCGCAGAGCGTGATGTTTCCGGGCCTCGACACGAAGGGGTTTTATCCCGTCCTGCGGGGTGGGGGTGGGCTGGAGTACTTTTTCACGCGCAACTTCTCCTTCTCGGCGGAGGCGGGATACCAGTACACGTGGGATCATGAGATTTCGCTGCCGGGGCGTGACACGGCGCGCGGTGATTTCTCGACCTTCCAGGCGATGCTGATGCTCCGGGCGTACCTGTTCGATTTGTGAGCCGGGCGGACTCGGGCTCGCGGGTGGGCGGGGGTTCGTCCTAGGTTTGCGCATGCCCGGAACTGGAACCGAACGCGAACCGCTGCCCGAACCGCCGGAGGTGCCGGCGGATGACGCGATCATTGGCCGGGCGCTTCGCTGGTCGGTGGGGGTGTTGATTGCGTTGGTGCTGGTGGTGGGTTTGGTGGTGGTGCGTGGCCGGCGAGCGGGTGGCGGCACGACGCGTTTGACGCCCCTGAAGCCTCCGCGTGAATCCAGTGCGGAGGTAGCCATTCCTTCCGTCCGGTTCGAGGACGTGACCCGTTTGTCGGGGGTGACCTTCGAGCATTTCAATGGGGCGGCCGGGGAGAAGTTGCTGCCGGAGACGATGGGCAGCGGGGTGGCTTTCTTTGATTTTGATGGGGACGGGGATCAGGACCTTCTCTTTGTGAACGGCGCGTCGTGGGCGTGGACTCCGGTGGGGCAACAGCGGGCGGGGACCTCGCCGCGATTGTACCGGAATGACGAGGGGCGGTTCACGGATGTGACGGCGGGGTCGGGGTTGGAGGAGCCGTTTCAGGGGATGGGGGTGGCGTGCGGGGACTTCGACAACGACGAGCGGGTGGATCTTTTTCTGACCGGGGTGGGGGAACAGCGATTGTTTCGCAATGAGGGTGGCGGTCGGTTTCTGGAGGTGACGGAGACGGCGGGATTGCCGCCGCACTGGGGGGAGTGGACGACGGGAGCCTCCTTTCTGGACTACAACCGGGACGGCCACCTGGATCTGTTTGTCTGCCATTACGTCCGGTGGACCCGAGAGATTGATTTTGAGGTGGATTATCAGTTGGTGGGCATTGGGCGTGCGTACGGGCCGCCGATGAGTTTTCCGGGGTCGTATCCGCGGTTGTACCGCAACGACGGCAGGGGGCGGTTCACGGATGTCACGGAGGGCGCGGGCCTGATGGTGAGGAACAAGGCCACGGGCGAGCCGATGTCGAAGTCGCTGGGGGTGGCGCCGGTAGATTTCAACAATGACGGTTGGATCGACCTGATCGTGGCGAACGACACGGTGCAGAATTTTGTCTTCTCAAACCGGTGGAACGGAACGTTCGCGGAGATCGGGGCGCAGTCGGGGTTGGCGTTCGATCCCTTCGGCGGCGCGCGGGGTGCGATGGGAATCGATGCGGGCCGGTTCACGGAGGATGAAAGCCTGGGGGTCTCGATTGGGAATTTCGCGAACGAGATGCTGGCGCTGTATGTGACCCAGCCGGACACCCTGATCTTTGCCGACGAGGCGATTGCGCAGGGCGTGGGGGCCTCGAGCCGTCAGTCCCTGACTTTCGGGGTGTTTTTCTTCGACTGCGATCTGGACGGTTGGCTGGACCTGTTGACGGTGAACGGTCACATCGAGAACGAGATCAACCGGGTGCAGGCGAGCCAGCACCACCAGCAGCCGGCGCAGCTGTTTTGGAACACCCGTGGTTCGCGGCGTTCAGGCGGTTTCATCCCGGTGTCGCCGATCCATGCGGGCCAGGATCTTTTCCAACCGATCGTGGGACGCGGATCGGCTTTTGCGGACATCGACGGGGACGGGGATCTGGACGTGGTGATGACGCAGAACAACGGGCGTCCCCTGCTTTTGAGGAACGGCCAGGAACTCAAGCGTGACTGGCTGCGGTTCCGGTTGGTGGGAACGAGGAGCAACCGTGATGCGGTGGGGGCCTGGGTGCGGGTGCGGACGGGGGGGCATTCCCAGTGGCGTCAGGTCATGCCCACCCACGGTTACCTCTCCCAGTCCGAGTTGCCGGTGACCTTCGGCCTGGGGCCTTCCGGACGGGTGGACGAGGTTGAGATCGTGTGGCCATCGGGCACGCGCCAG
>CAYZAE010000170.1:0-14003 GCA_964476125.1 uncultured Verrucomicrobiota bacterium
AGAATCCGCTCCCACCCCAGACACCAGACGCCATCGAGCGTGGGTGGTTTGTCGAGGGTCGTGTGTCGTCCCGAGAGTCCGCTCCCCCCCAGACGCCAGACGCCGACGAGCGTGGGTGGTTTGTCGAAGGTCGTGCGTCGTCCTGAGAATCCGCTCCCACCCCAGACACCAGACGCCATCGAGCGTGGGTGGTTTGTCGAAGGTCGTTCGTCGTCCCGAGAATCCCCTCCCCCCCCAGACGCCAGACGCCGTCGAGCGTGGGTGGTTTGTCGAGGGTCGTGTGTCGTCCCGAAAATCCCCTCCCCCCCCCAGACGCCAGACGCCAGCCCCCAGACGCCAGCCCCCAGACGCCAAACCCCGGACGCCACTTGCCGGCTCGGCAGCCCGCCGAGGTTGTGTCTTGATCGCTGCGGATGTTCGAATTGCTCGCCACCGATTCCTCGACCAAGGCCCGCCTCGGTCGTCTGACCACCGCCCACGGCGTGATCGAAACGCCGGTCTACATGCCGGTCGGAACCCAGGCCTCCGTGAAGGCCATGGATCCGAGGGAACTGCTCGAATCAGGCACCCAGGTGATCCTCGGCAACACCTACCATCTCTTCGTCCGTCCGGGGCTGGAGGTCATCGGGGTGGCCGGCGGACTCCACCGCTTCATGAACTGGTCGCTGCCCATCCTCACCGACTCCGGCGGCTTCCAGGTCTTCAGCCTGGCGAAGATCCGCAAGATCGGGGAGCACGGCGTCGAGTTCCGCTGCCACCTCGACGGCTCCCCGCTCTTCCTCGGGCCGAAGGAATCCATGCACATCCAGAAGGTGCTCGGCTCCGACATCGCCATGGTCTTCGACGAATGCCCTCCGGCGGGGAGCAAACCGCACGAGTACGAAAACGCGGTCAATCGCACCCTGCGCTGGGCCCGCGAATGCCTCGAACAACCCCGCGCCCAGGGACAACTCGTGTTCGGCATCGTCCAGGGCGGAACCCACGCCCAACTTCGCGAACGTTGCGCCCGGGAACTGGTCGCCATGAACTTCGACGGCTACGCCATCGGCGGCGTCAGCGTCGGGGAACCCGAGCCGGAGATGATGCGGGCCGTGGAACTCGGCGAAGCCCATCTGCCCGCTGAAAAGCCCCGGTACGCCATGGGCCTCGGAACCCCGGCCCAGATGATCGAACTCATCGCGCGCGGGGTCGACATGTTCGACTGCGTCCTCCCCACGCGCGTGGCCCGCAATGGCACTGCGTACACCCGCAAGGGCGCCGTGAACGCCAAGGCCGGCTACAACAAGCTCGACTTCCGCCCCATCGAGGAAGGCTGCGAATGCTACTGCTGCCGCAATTTCACCCGCGCCTACATCCGGCATCTGCTCAACGTGAACGAGATCCTCGGCCTCCGGATGCTCAGCGTGCACAACACCCACCTCTACCTCCACGTCATGTCCCAGGCCCGCCAACACCTCGCCGCGGGCACGTTCGGCGAGTTCCGACGCGAATTCATCGCCAATTACACCCCCTCCAAACGCGTGCTCGCCGCCCGCGAAGCCCACGCCAGCGCCTCCCCGGAGTCCCCGGGGTCCCCGGGGTCGGATCTCTGATTTCGACCCACGGAAGGCTTGTGAGGCGTTTGGCAAAATCCGAGATCTGAACCCCGAACCATGATTTCCCGCCTGAAACGGGTCGCCTGCCTGACAGGAATCGCCCTGCTCGTGCACGGGCCCTTCCGCGCGACCGCCGCTGCCCCAACGGTTCCAGGACCACGTCCCGCCACCCCCGTCCCCCCCTCCGCCTCCGTGTCCACGAACTCCTCCCCGGCGACTCCCGCCCCCAGCCACTCCCACACCAACCGCCTCGCCGCGGAGAAGTCGCCGTACCTGCTCCAGCACCGCCACAACCCGGTGGAGTGGTTCCCCTGGGGGGCCGACGCCTTCGCCAAGGCGCGCGCCGAAAACAAACCGATCTTCCTCAGCATCGGCTACTCGACCTGTCACTGGTGCCACGTCATGGAACGGGAATCGTTCGAGGACACCGCCACCGCCGAGGTGCTGAACCGGTCGTTCGTCGCCATCAAGGTCGACCGCGAGGAACGACCGGACGTGGACAAGATCTACATGACCTACGTCCAGGCCCGGACCGGATCCGGCGGCTGGCCGCTCAACGTCTTCCTCACCCCTGAGCTCAAGCCGTTCTACGGCGGCACCTACTGGCCGCCCTCCGGCCGACAAGGACGTCCGGGTTTCCGCGATGTGCTCTCCCGGATCGCCGAGATCTGGAGCCAGCGCCGTGAGGAAGTGCTCGAGTCCGCCAACGAAATGACGGAGCGCCTCCGGCAGCACACCGAGGAACAGGCCACCTCCACCTCCACCTCCACCACCAACGCCCTGCCCGGATTCACTGCCCTCACGAACGCCGCCTCGGTCATCAAGGAGGAATACGATCCGCGCCATGGCGGGTTCGGGGGCGCCCCGAAATTCCCGCGGCCCAGCCAGCCCCGGTTCCTGCTCCGGCACGCCCAACGCACGCGCGACGACAAGGCCATCCAGATGGTGCTAAATACCTGCGACCGCATGGCCGCTGGCGGAATGCGCGATCAACTCGGGGGCGGCTTCGCCCGTTATTCCGTCGATGCGGAATGGCTGGTGCCGCACTTCGAGAAGATGCTCTACGACAACGCCCAGCTGGTTCAGCTCTACCTCGACGCCCACCTGGTTTCGGGCGAGCCACGCCACGCCGACATCGTGCGTTCGACGATCGCCTACGTCCTGCGGGACATGACGCATCCGGAAGGCGGCTTCTATTCCGCTGAGGACGCCGACAGCGAAGGGCAGGAGGGAAAGTTCTATTGCTGGACCCTGGCCGAGCTTGAGTCCCTGCTGCCCTCCGATGAATTCAAGGTGGCCGTCCGCCATTTCGGTGTGACCGCCAAGGGCAACTTCGAGGACCACAGCCATCCGCAGCCGCTCAAGGGCTTGAATGTCCTGAGCCTCGCCGACACTCGCCTGACCCCGGCGGAATCCAACCTCCTCGCCTCGGCCACCAAGACAATGCTGGCCCAGCGCGCGAAACGCATCCGCCCCCACCTCGACGACAAGATCCTCGCGTCCTGGAACGGACTCATGCTCGGCGCCGTGGCGCGTGCGGCCGTGGTGCTGGACGAACCCACCTGGCTCGCCGCGGCCCGCAAGAACCTCGCCTTTCTTCAGGCCAAGCTCTGGCAACCGGCGCCTTCCTCCGCTCCCAACCCCACCACCGCGGCCGCGAAGGAAATCCCCAGCCCATCCACCGGCACGCTCTACCACCGCTGGCGCGACGGGGAGCGGGATTCCGTCCAACTGCTCGACGCCTACGCCAACCTCCTCGATGGCGCGCTGCACCTCTACGAGGCGACCCTCGACCCGGGCATTCTGGAATTCTGCATCCAGCTGGCGGACGCCATGATCGCCCGGTTCCATGACAGAACCCACGGCGGTTTCTGGCAGAGCGCGGCCGACACCGGGAATCTCATCCTCCGGGTGAAGGACGACTACGACGGTGCCGAGCCTTCCGGAAATTCGATCGCCGCATTGGCGCTGCTCCGTCTGGCGGCCATCACCGAACGACCCGACTTCCGGAAGGCCGCCGAAGGCGCGCTGAGGCTTCTGGGGGAGCGAATGCTGCGCACTCCGCAGGCGGTGCCTCTGCTGCTTCAGGCGCTGGACTTCGCCCTGGAGGAACCGGCACGCATCGTGATCGCGGGGGATCCGGCCTCGGCCGAATCGCGGGCGCTTCGTCTCGCCGCGCACGGCGTCTATCGGCCGAACAAGGTGGTGCTCGGGACCCTGGGCCCGGTCGAACCCTTTGCCCGCACGCTTCCGCCCAAGGAGAACCGGGCCACGGCCTATGTCTGCACGGGCACCAGCTGCAAGCCACCGGTCCAGACGCCCGCCGAACTGAAGGCGTCGCTCCGTTGATCGCCAGCGATCCCCGAAGCTCTCCGGTCAGTTTTGTTGGCGGGACACGTCGCGCTGCGACGAGTAGCGCCGCGTCCAGCGGCGCAGCGACGTTGCCACAGCGCACCACCCAAAGGCTGCCGCGCGCGTTGAGAGGGCGGCGTTGTCGCGCTGCGACAACCCCTGGGAGCGCCGGCGTCTCGCCGGCCTGTTCGTCCGAGTGCGCTGGCATCCCGTCGACTTGCACCAGCCAGCCAGCCAGCCAGCCGGCGAGACGCCGGCGCTCCCACAGGGTTGATTCTTCCCCCGATCTCCAGGCGCCGCTGGGCGCGACGAGTTCCACCACCCACAAATTCGGGATGCACCGTCCACGGGGGGATCATGTTTGTTCTGGCTTCGCGACCCGGCGATGGGTTAGCGCAGGATCCATGATCCCCGGTCCCCTGCTGCTTCGTCTCCGCCGCGAGCCTGCTGCCCGGCATTCCGGCAGCAAGGTCGAAGCTCAACGCGCCTTCACGCTCATCGAACTGCTGGTGGTGATCGCCATCATTGCCATCCTGGCAAGCATGCTCCTGCCCGCACTCTCCAAGGCAAAGGCCAAGTCCCAGGCCATCGTCTGCCTCGGCAACGCCCGCCAGGTCATGCTCGCGGGCAAGCTGTACGTCGACGACAACAACGGCAAACACGTCGTCACCTACATCTTCCCGCCCTACTCCAAAGGCCTCATCACCTGGTTCCAGCTCCTCCAGCCCTATCTCGGGTCCACCAACGTCCTGATCTGCCCCAGCCGCCGCGAAAAACCGATCAGCCTCGAACGTTGGGAAGGCGTTCCGGTCACGGCACCCACCGTCACCGACTTCGCCATCAACCACCAGTTCGCCGGGGAACTCAGCTCCTACGTGCCTTACGTCCATCGCCCCGAATCCAGCATCGTCAGCCCGGCCCGCACCATCTTCATCACCGATTCCGGCGCCCGCGGCACCGCCGGCAGGAAACCCGCAGTGACCCCCACCTCCCCGACAAAGCCAGGGTCCTGGATGCTGGGCGACGTGGCAGCAGGCCAGTGCCCGGACTGTGTCACGGGCGATAATCCCAACTGGTGCGCCCCCGCGCTCCGCCACAATGAACGCAGCAACGCCGGCTTCGCCGACGGCCACGTGGAGGCCATGAAGGGCACCTGGTATACGCCCAACACGGCCTGGCTCGATCCATCGCGGGGCGGGGAGTGAGACTCCCCTGCCCCTGCGCCACCCCGCCACGGCACCGCAACCGCGCACAAAGCAGCCAGCAACCGACCCCGCCTCAAACCGCCGGCGTCACCGCAGCCACACACCGCCCGCAGAGGGTCGGATGGGCCGCGTGACGGCCCACGTCGTGCTCCGAATGCCAGCAGCGTTCGCACTTCATGCCACCGGCCTTGGTCACCTCCGCGCTGGTCTCGGTTCCCGCGGGCACGGACTGAACCGCGAGTTGGGACACATTCAGCAACTCCCGCAGCGCATCCTCCCAGCCTGACGCCAGACCTTCAGGCATCACCGTCGCCAGCGAAACCTGCGCCTCCAGCGCCTTGCCGATGAGCTTCGACTGACGGGCCTTCTCCAGAAAAGGCAGCACCGCCTCGCGGGTCGCGAACAACCATTCCCAGGTCCGGCGCTCCGCCTCGGTCCGCACCAGCGGCGTGGGATTCCAGTCGGAGAGATGCACGCTTTCCGAAGTCCGCCCGGGAATGAACTCCCAGGCCTCATCGGACGTGAAGGACAGAACCGGCGCCAACAACCGGCACAGTCCGGAAACCAAGCGGTGAAGCGCCGTCTGCGTGGAACGTCGTCGCACTGACCCCGCAGGATCCGTGTAGAGCCGGTCCTTCACGGCGTCGTGGTACATCGCGCTCAGCTGGACCGAGGCGAACTGGGCCACCGCCTGGTAAACCAGATGGTATTCGCAGGCGTCGTAGGCCCGCACGCAGGTCTCCTCGAGCACGGAGAACTCCCCAAGAATCCAGCGGTCCAGACCGGTCAGCGACTCGTCCGCGACCGCGTGCTTCGCGGGATCGAAATCGAACAAATTCGAGAGCTGGTAACGCAGCGCGTTCCGGATCACGCGATAGGTCTCGCCCACCTTCTGCAGGCGCTCCTCGCTGACCACGATGTCGTTCCGGAAGTCCTGCGACGCCACCCAGAGCCGGAGGACGTCGGCACCGTAATCCTTCACGTAACGGTCAGCCGTCTGCGGTTTCTGATAGCCGCCCTGACCCTGCTTGCTCTTGGAAATCTTCTCGCGGTCGGCATCCACCATGAACCCGTGGGTCAGCACGGTGCGGTACGGGGCAGCCCCCTGACCGGCCAGGGAGAGCAACAGCGACGACTGGAACCAGCCGCGATGCTGGTCGCTTCCCTCGAGGTACATGTCGCACTGGAACGGCCGGTCGCCGGTGCCGCGCAACTCCGGCCGCCGCGCAATCACCGCCGCGGACGACGACCCGGAATCGATCCAGACATCGAGGGTGTCGGCGGAACGAGCCACCGCCTCCGGTCCCGACCAGTCCGTCGGCCGGACCAGTTTCCAAAGCTCCTCCGCGGGCCGCTCGAACCAGATGTTCGACCCGTGTTTCTCGAAAAGGTCCGCCGTGTTCCGGACCACGCCCGGATCCAGGATCGCCGTGCCGTCGGCGGCGTAGAACGCCGGGATGGGCACGCCCCAGGACCGCTGACGGGAGATGCACCAGTCGGGCCGCGACTGCACGGCGCCGCGGATGCGGTTGACACCCCAGTCAGGGATCCAACCCACCCGGCCGATTTCCTGGAGTGCGGTCTCACGGAACGTGCCCCCGGCGACCGGATGATCGACGCGGATGAACCACTGGTCCATGGCGCGGAAGATGATCGGGGTCTTGCTGCGCCAGCAGTGGGGGTAGCTGTGGTGGTAGTTCTCCTGGTGAACCAGCACGTTGCGCACGCGCAGTTCGTGGAGGACCACCTCGTTCGCCTCGCTCTTGCCGTGTTTCTCGAGGATCGATTTGCCCAGCATTTCCGCGGGCATCTGCTGCTCGACCGGGAGGTCGTTCGTGTGCGCGAAACGGCCGTCGTCATCGACCGGGGAATACACCGGCAGACCGTGTTGGAGACCGAGGCGATAATCGTCCGCACCGTGCCCGGGCGCGATGTGCACGAACCCGGTGCCCGTGTCGTTGGTCACAAAATCATCGCCCGCGAACAGGCGTCCCGTACGCGCACAGAAGGGATGCTGGTACTCCATCCCGGCCAGCATCTCGCCGTCCAGGCTGCGCAGGATCTGGTAGGTCTCCCAACCCGCTTTCTTGGCCACCTGATCGAGCAGCATGGTCGACACGATGTAGGTCTCGTTGCCGACCAGAACCGCCGAATAGAAGAACTTCGAGTTGTAGGCGACAGCAAGGTTCGCCGGCAGGGTCCAGGGAGTCGTGGTCCAGATGACAATGAAGGTCCCGGGGCGGTCGACCACCGGGAACTTCACGAACACGCTCTGGCTGACGTGATCCTCGTACTCGACCTCCGCCTCGGCCAGCGCCGTGCGGCAGGGGATGCTCCAATAGACGGGCTTGCGTCCGCGATACACGAAGCCGCGCTCGACGATGCGGGCGAACAGGCGCAGTTCATCGGCCTCGTACTCGCGGTTGAGCGTCAGGTACGGATGATCCCAGTCGCCCAGCACCCCGAGGCGCTTGAACTGCTCGCGCTGAAGATCGATGTACCGCCGCGCGTACTCCTCGCAGGCCTTGCGGATGGACGCCGGATCCGCCGACACGTCGCCAGCCTTGCGCATCTCCTGGCTGACCTTGAATTCAATCGGCAGCCCATGGCAGTCCCAGCCCGGGACGTACGGCGCCCGGAACCCGCGCAGGCTCTTGTACTTGATGACGATGTCCTTGAGGACCTTGTTGAGCGCGGTGCCCACATGGACGTCGCCATTCGCGAACGGCGGTCCGTCGTGCAGCACGAAGGTCGGCGCCCCGGCCCGTCGCGCCTGGATCTCCTCGTAGAGCCGCGTCGACTGCCATTTCCGAAGCCGCTCCGGCTCGCGGACCACGAGGTCCGCTTTCATCGGGAAACCGGTCTGCGGGAGATTCAGGGTGTTCTTGTAGTCCATCGCCGTGATTTGAAAGGGGCCCAAGGAAAGCGGAAATCCTGACGTCTGTCATCCGGGGGGAGAGCCCCCCAAAAGCAAACGGCCGCCGGAACTCGTCCGGCGGCCGTGTTTGAAACTCTCGATCGAACCGGATCGAAACGAGCCGGACGGTTCAGTAGGCCGCCTGCGCGCCCTTGATCTGCCGCTTCTTCATCCAGGGCATCATGGACCGGAGCTTGGCGCCGGTCTTCTCGATGGGATGATTCTCACCGGCCTTGAGCAGGGCGTTGTAGCGCTTGTAACCGCCCTTGTATTCGTTGACCCAGTCCTTGGCGAACTTGCCCGACTGAATGTCCTTCAACGCGGCCTTCATCCGCTTCTTCACAGAGGCGTCGATGATCTTCGGGCCGACGGTGACATCGCCCCACTTGGCCGTCTCGGAGATCGCGAAGCGCATGCCCGCGATGCCGGCCTCGTTCATGAGGTCGACGATCAGCTTCAGCTCATGCAGGCATTCGAAGTAGGCCATCTCGGGCGAGTAACCCGCCTCGACGAGGGTCTCGAACCCGGCCTGCACCAGCGCGCTGGCGCCGCCGCACAGAACGGTCTGCTCGCCGAACAGGTCGGTCTCGGTCTCCTCCTTGAACGAGGTCTCGAGCACGCCGGCCCGGGCGCCACCGATGCCCTTGGCCCAGGCGAGGGCGACTTTCTTCGCCTTCTTGCTCGGGTTCTGGTGCACCGCGATCAGCGCCGGGACACCCTTCCCCTCCTCGTACTGGCGGCGAACGATATGACCGGGGCCCTTGGGGGCGACGAGGATGACGTCGACATCCTTCGGAACGACGATGGTCTTGAAATGGATCGAGAAACCGTGGCTGAAGAGAAGCGTCTTGCCCTTGGTCAGGTTCGGCGCGATGTCCTTCTCGTACGCGGCGGCCTGCTTGGTGTCGGGAAGCGCCACCATGATGACGTCCGCGCGAGACACGGCTTCAGCCGTCGGAACGACCTCGAAACCCTTCTCCCGGGCCACCGCGATGGACTTGCTGCCCTCGTACAGACCGATGATGACGTTGAGACCGCTGTCCTTGAGGTTCAGCGCGTGCGCATGCCCCTGGGAACCGAAACCCAGGACCGCCAGCGTCTTGCCCTTCAACACGCCGAGGTCGGCGTCCTTCTCCGTATAGATCTTGGCTGCCATGATTCTGATTGCTTGTCGTGGTTGTTGCGAAAAGGGTCCGTTGCGATGAGTTGCGTGTCGGGGGACCTCGGGTGTGCGTCTGGCCGGGGATCCGCCCGCGTCGGGCCTCAGAGCCGCGGCAGGGCCACCTGGCCGGTCCGGGTGAGATCCAGAATCCCGAATCCCTTCAGCAGGAAGATGAACTTCTCGATCTTCGCCTCGCCGCCCGTGATCTCAATGGTCAGGTTGTCCGGCTGCACATCCACCACCTTGGCCCGGAACAACTCCGCCATCTGGCAGATCTCCGCCCGGTTCTGCGGTTCAGCCTTCACCCGGATGAGCACCAGCTCCCGGTCAATGTAATCGCCCTGGCCGTACTGCTGGACCTTCACGACATCCACCAGCTTGTTCAGCTGCTTGACGATCTGCTCGACCGTCGCGTCGTCGCCCCGGGTGACAATCGTCATCCGTGAAAGCGTGCCGTCGTGCGTCGGCGCGACGTTCAGCGAATCAATGTTGTAGCCGCGACCGCTGAACAGCCCGGCAACGCGGGTCAGCACGCCGAATTTGTTCTCCACCAGAACCGATATTGTGTGGCGCATAGGAATCTTTCTTCAGGTCTCAACGGCGCCGCCGGAAAATTAAAAGCCCGCCTCCCTTTGCGTGGGAGTGCGGGCGATCTGCCAGCGGTCGTGAGCCACAGATCGCACGTCAGCCCCCGGTTACGGGGACTACGACAATCAAGAGGCTGGACGCCGCGGAGCGAATCACGGGCGGAACCCTAGGCGTCGCCAACCCAACCCGTCAAACCCGATTTCGGAACCGGCTGCATCGGGGCGCGGACGCCCCCCTTGACGACTCTCACTTTGTAATGCAAAGCTGACGCCGTGCACGACGATTGGGCCGCCCAAAACCTCCGCGTCATCCGCACCCTCATGGAGCGCGCCGCGCTCTACCGCCGGGCGCTCGCTCCCGTCACCCTCGCCACCGGCGCCCTCGGACTCGCGGCCGGTGCGGCAGGCTGGTGGCTGGATCTCGACGGCGCCCGGGCCTTCGCCGGCTTCTGGATCGGCGTCGCCCTCGCCGCCCTCGCCCTCAGCCTGGTCATCATGCGCCGGCAATCCCTGGGCGATGGCGAGGCGTTCTGGTCCGCCCCCACCCGCCGGGTGGCGCAGGCCATGCTCCCCGCCCTGTTCACCGGGGGCGTGGCGGGCTTCGTGTTCCTGCTGGCCCCCTGGAGGGACCCGCTCCACGCCTGGTGGCTGCCCGGCATCTGGATGCTGCTCTACGGAGCGTCCACCCACGCCGCAGGATTCTTCATGCCCCGCGGAATGAAGGTGTTCGGCTGGCTGTTCACAGGGCTCGGCATGGCCTGCGTCCTCTACATCAACCAGCGCTTCCATGCCGCCGGCCTGCCCTCCCTACGTCTCGCCCACCTGCTGATGGGCGCCACCTTCGGAGGACTCCACCTCGCCTACGGCTGCTACCTCGCCGCCACCGAAAAACCGTCCCCCGGCGCGTGAACCCGGAACCCTTCCTCCAACTGGATCGCACGATCCACGAGAAAGGCCGGCTCGCGATCATGTCGCTCCTCGCCGCCTCCCCCAGCCTGCTCTACACCGACATCCGCGACACCCTTCGCATGACCGACGGCAACGCAACCGCCCATCTCCGCACGCTCCTCGAGGCGGGCTATGTCGCCGTCACCAAGTCCCTCGAAGGCGGCCGCGCCGCCACCAGCTACGCCCTCACCGGCACCGGTCGCTCCGCCTTCGCCGAATACGTCGGCCTGCTGGAACAGATCGTCGCCCAGACCCGGCCCTCCCCGCCGGCTCCCTGATCCCGCCCCCGGGCTTCCCCCACCTTCCCACCCCCACCCAACTTCCCTTGCCCGTTAACTTTGCAATACAAAGCTCACCCAAACCTTCCGCTTAAAATGAACGTGATCCGCGCCTCCCATCTCGGCATGTGCTTCGGCGTCCGTGACGCCATCACCCTCGCCCGCCAGGAAGCCGCCTCCGGCCCCGTCACCGTGCTCGGCGACCTCGTGCACAACGAAACCGTGCTCACCGACCTCCAACGCCGCGGCGTCCGGATCGAACGCAAGCTCGAAAACGTTGAAACCAATAGGGTGATGATCACCGCCCACGGAACTTCCGACCGGGAACGCCAGCGCGTGCGGGACCAGGGCCATCACCTGGTCGAGGCCACCTGCCCGCTGGTGCGCTTCGCCCACGACCGCGTCCAGGATCTGGTGCGCGACGGTTTCCACCCGGTGATCGTCGGCCAGCGAAACCACGTCGAAGTCCGCGGCCTGACCGGGGATCTCGAGCACTTCGACGTAATCCTCACCGACAGCGATGTGGACACCCTCGCCCCCCGGCCCCGGTTCGGAGTGGCCGCCCAGACCACCCAACCCCTCCAGCGGGTGCGGCACCTCGTCGCACGGCTCCAGGCCCGGTTCCCCGGCAGCGAGATCCGCATGGTGGACACCGTCTGCATGCCGACCAAGCAGCGCCAGCGCGCCGCCGAGGAACTCGCCGAGCGGAGCGATGTCGTCGTGGTCATCGGCGGAGCGCAGAGCAACAACACCCGCGAACTGGTCGCCACCTGCCTCCAGTCCTGCCCGCGCGTGCATCACGTGCAAACGGCCGCTGATCTGAAGGAGGAATGGTTCGAGCCGGGGGACACCGTCGGCCTGACGGCAGGAACCTCAACCCCCGACTGCTTGATCGATGGGGTCGAGCGGTGGTTGACCACCCGGTTCCAGCCTGCGTCCGGGGCCGAAACGACCGCCGCCACGCACCACCTCCGACTTGCGCCCCTCGTATGACTCCTCCCGTTCTCGACGATCGCGCGCCCAAGCCCGTTGGACTCCACGAACAGGCGGACCCTGGAGGCGCACGGCCAGTGATCCCGAACGCCGGCAGGCTGGCTGCGTTCCGGGAACTGCTTTCGGTTCCCGAGGACCCCTTTTACCGGCCGCGGGCACCGCTCTGGCGACCGGACGGAATGCGATACCCGCCGGACTGGCCGGACCGGGTCGGGCCGCGGGAAGCCTGCTACGCGCTGCTGATCAATCCGTTCTATCCGAAGGATCCACACGCCAGCTACGGCAAGCATGTCCTGACCCCGACCCTTGCGCTCTCAAGCGTGGCGGCCGCCACCCCGTCGCATTGGCGCGTGCGGATCTGGGACGAGAACCTCCTCCAGGGACCCTTCCCCGCCGACCCGCTTCCACAGGTGGTGGGAATCACCGTCCACCTCACCTTCGCCCATCGGGCGTACGAGATCGCCCGATGGTTTCGCGCCCGGGGCTGCCGCGTCGTGCTGGGAGGCATGCACGTGCTGTCGTGCCCCGACGAAGCCGCCGCCCATGCCGACGCTCTCGTCCTGGGCGAAGGCGCCACGCTCTGGCCCGCCGTGTTGGCGGACGCCGAAGCCGATCAGCTCAAACCCCGGTACGAATCGGGCTTTGAACACGACTACAACCTCGATCCGGCGCCGCGTCGCGATCTGATCCCGGCCCAAGGTTTCCTCACCCGGGCGAGCCTCATCGCCACCCGCGGGTGCCACAACCGGTGCGGCTTCTGTTACCTGGCCACCGAGGGACTCCGGATGCCCTACCGGGTCCGCCAGCCTGCGGACATCCGGGCCCAGTGGGAACGGACCGGGGAACCGTACGCGGTGTTCGTGGACAACAACCTGGGTTCGCGTCCGGAGTACCTTCGCGCGTTGTGCCGCGAATTGCGGCCGCTGCGCCGGATCTGGAGCGCCGCCGTGACCCTGGACGTCACCGACGACCCCACACTGGTCCGTGACATGGCCCTGGCCGGGTGCACCGGGGTGTTCATCGGGTTTGAATCGCTCACCGACGACAACCTCGCCGCGGCCCGCAAACGGACGCCGCGCGCCGACGACTATTCCCGCCGCGTGGCGCTCCTTCACGACCATGGTATCCAGGTGAACGGCAGCTTTGTGCTGGGCTTCGATCACGATCGCCCGGACGTCTTCACCACCCTGGCCCAGTGGATCGAAGCCAACCGGCTGGAGTGTTCAACCTTCCACATCCTCACCCCCTATCCCGGCACCCCCCTGTTCCGGCAGATGGAGGCGGAGGGCCGACTCCTGCATCGGGATTGGAGCCGGTACGACACCGCACACGTGGTGTTCCAGCCGCGTCATCTCACACCGGAACAGCTTGAGGCCGGATACGACTGGCTTTACCGGCGACTCTTCTCGCTTACCTCCATCTGGCGACGACGACCCGACTCTCTCGCCGCGATCCCGCCCTATCTCGCGATGAGCCTGCTCTACAAACGTTCCAACCGGCTCTGGCATTGGCTGATCCGCAACCAGCTCGTCCACCGAGTCTGGTCGCCGCTCGTCCATCTCACCCGACTGCGTCACCTCGCCTTCCGACGCCATCTTGCCTCCCGCGCGACCGCCGAAACCGGGGCACCCACGGGATCCACCCCGTCCTGCAAATCCCCCGGCCAGATTGTTTCCGCAGGTGTCTGACCTCCGGTTCCCCGCCCGATCGCCCGCCATCGAAGGATCAACCCATGAAACCACTCAACCGCTCCCGCGCCTGGGCTCTGCTCGGGCTCGCCCTCGTCCAGGGCATCGCCGGCGATGCCCTGCTGAGATCCGCCCCCTGGGGCATCAACCTCGCCATCTGGTCCACACTCGGTATCGCCGGCGTCGCCGCCATCGCCCGCGGAACCGACGCCCCTTTGCCACTCCGGGTCTGGCCCTGGCTGGGCGGCGCGCTGCTCTGCGCGTTGCTCGGGGCCGTG
>CAYZAE010000171.1:0-9508 GCA_964476125.1 uncultured Verrucomicrobiota bacterium
GTCACCTCGCCGCGCCGGACCAGAAACGCGTCCACGTCCCGGCACGTGGCTCCCACTTCCACGAACAATTCCATGGTCCCGGGCGGAATCCGCTGGATGTCCCGCGGGCGGCCGCCCGTCTCCAATTCAAGCAGGTGCAGCAACCGCTGCCTGGGCTCCTTCAGGGTTTGGAAGGCGGTGTTGGCATCCGCATACCGGCGCCCGGCCTCGGCCCGCTCCGCTTCCGCCGCGCCGTGAAAACGATCGGGATGCAGATCCCTCGACATCGTTGAGAAACGTTCCTTGAGCGCCTCGACCTCAAGCCAGGGGCGCCGTTCCTCACCCAGAAGCGCAAAATAATCAGTCATGAAGGTGAATCCCGATTTCCACCCGGCCCGGAATCCCCACGTTGATCCGCCCGCCCCCGCCGGCGGTGGAACCCGATCCCCCGCTTGAACCGCAGGGAAACCCGGCCCGGGACCCTCGCGCGTCTCAGGCGGAGAAGCTTTCCCCGCAGGAACAACTTGTGGCGGCGTTCGGGTTCGTGACCTTGAACCCCCCGCCCTGCAGCGCCTCAAGGTAATCCAGTTCCGAACCGGTCACGTAAAGCGCACTCTTGGGATCCACCACCACCTGAACCCCCGCCGATTCCACCAGAATGTCCCGGGTCTGGGGCCGGTCCTGAAGATCCATCTTGTACTGCAGACCGGAGCACCCACCTCCCACCACCGCCACCCGCAGCACCCCCGCGGGACGCCCCTGCCTCTTCAGCAAGGTCGTCACCTTGTCGCCCGCCGCTGCCGTCAATTTGATCAACCGCTCGTCCCCACGCCGGAACGCCGGCGTCGGGGAACTGCCATTCGAAGCTGCAACCGTTCCGGCAATCATGTGGTACGTAAGCTAGTGACCGTCCCCCCCACCGTCAACCGCCCCTCCCCAATCCCGGCAGAATCCTCTTTTCCCGACCTCGCCCCCCCCGACCCGCACGCCGCCCCTCGCGACGGAACGACGGCGTCGAACCCAAGGAAACCAAACCAAACCAAGCCAAACCCGATCAAATCACCTCCAGCATGTCCGCCTCCATGCGCACCGCGGCGGCCTGGGCGATGAAATCCAGCCGCAGATGCACCTCCACCAGTCCGCGCCGTTCCTCCACAAAACCCTCCAGCCCACGCAACGGCCCCGATCGGATGCGCACCCGCGCCCCCGCCTGGATGGTCGGTGCCAGGCGGACCTCGTACTCGGTGCTCACGGCCTGCATGACCGCGCTCAACTGGGCCTCGAACTCCGCCTGCACCGGAACATCGAGCACGTTCGCCACCATGTCGTTCTGCGCCACCTTCGCCCGCTGCGCGGCCTCCATCCTCAAAAACACATAGCCGGGAAACAACGGCTTCTCGAAGGTGAGCGTCTTCCCCCGGTACTTCCGCACACTGCGATACTGCGGCAGCGTGGTCTCGATCTCGTTCCGGTCGCAGAAGTCCACGACCTTTTTCTCACACCGCGAACGGGTGTGCGCAACAAACCAGATCCGGCCCGGGGTCGTCGCCGGATCCGTCTCGACCACAGGTTCCAAGATCGAAATCGCTGATTCCATGTCCGATATGCCTTCCAGTCTGGTGGCCGTTCCCCCACCCGGCAAGCCCATGTCCAATCCCCGCGCTCTCCCGTTGGCCTCAGGAGCGGAAATCAAAGCTCTCATTCATCAGCCCGCATTGGGGACACCGCGAAAGATCCACATCCGGATCATCCGTGTACACACTGCCGCATCGGGAACAACGAAAGACCCGGTCCTCGGCCGGCCCCGGTCGAAACCGGCGCCTTCCAAACGCCTGGATCGCCCACATCGTCACCACCCCCCCCAAAAGCAGGAACAGGTAGAGGAACAGCGCGCTGTCAGGCCTCATTTCCCCCCCCTCCCCTCAGGCTCCTCAGGCCCGGTTCCCCGGGGTCCGGCCCACTCCACCATCACCAACCCCGATTCCAGCTCCGCCGCAGCTGGACCCGGCTCGAACACCAGCCCGCGCGCAAGAACCAGGGCCGCCTCGTCCGCCACCCCCACATCACTCGGCTCCCACAACACCGGTGGATCCGCCAGCTCGCCCGAACGATCCACCGTCACCCTGACCACCACCGGCCTCGCCGCCGCAATCCTCCCATCCTGCGCCAGCCCAGGCCGGTCCCCCGACCGGATCCTCCGCCCCACCAACCCGGAGACCACCCGAACCCGGCTGGCAACCGACATGGGCACAGGGCCAGGCACCGGAATCGGCACCGCCCCCGGCGGCCCCTCCCACCCCGCGGCCGGCCCCGGATCCAACCTCGTGAAGTAACTCCCGGGCGGATCAATCACCCGGACGGATTCCCAGGGAAGCGGACGGAACGGAAGCTCGAACACCTCCGCCTCCAGCCCACCCGGATCCCCACGGATCCACGCCAGGCCTGAAAAATCCTCCGCCGACGGCAGCAGGAACACCGCCGGCGTCATCAGCCAGCTCCAGGCGTCCAGCACCGACACCGCCCCGGCCGCAGGCCCGGACCCGGCGGGATCGGTCACGAAGGAATCCTGCCGGGTCGGGGTCGTTCGCCGGATCGGAACCGGATCCTTCGAGACCGCCCAGAAACCCAGCAATTCCAGCGCCAGGGCCAGGGAGGCAATCCCAACCCATCGCTCCCGCCACCAGGCGCCCGGAGGCCTCGGGGACGGACCGGCGGTCGCGACATGGGATCTTGAAACACCCGATCCCGGGGCGTTCACCGGTTTCATCAGCGCCCCCCCGCTCCGGGCGGGAGATCCGCCCGCCGCGCCTCCCGCGGCAAACCGCCCGGCCCCGCCCCCGAACTCCCCGGCCGCGGGCTGGTGGCCACCACCACACGCCCCACCCCGGCCGAACGGGCCAGGGTCACGAGATGCGCAAGCGTTTCCGTCGGAGCCGTCCGGTCCAGCAACACCAGCAGGGTCTGGTTCGATCCCGCCACGGACACCCGGTCGCGCAGCCGCAGAAACAGGTTGGACTCCGTCACCAGCTGCTGCTCGAACAACAGCCGTCCCGTCGGATCGACCGCGATGGAAAGATTGGGCAGCACATCCCCCACCACACCCGCCGCCGTCGGCAGGTTCAACCGGATGCCGGACGGCAGGACCAGCGACGAATGGAGCATCGTCACCGTCCAAAGCAGCAGCAGGGTCCCAGCCATAGCCGAGGTGTCCACGGGGCCCCGCAACATCTTGACGTTTCGCGGCAGCCTCATCGGTAGGGCGTCCCCTCGCGCCCCGACAGGAAGTTCACGATCTCCGTCGAAGCCTTCTCCATGTCGAGCAGCACCGAGTTCAGCCGGGAGACCAGGAAGTTGTGGGCGACATAGGCAGGGATCGCCACCGCAATGCCCGCCGCCAGACAGATCATGCCCTGCCAGATCCCTTCGGCGAACTCCACCGGCTGCAACGGCACACCCCCCGACACCTGCACCCGCCAGAAAATCCTCATGAATCCCAAAACGGCGCCGAATAACCCCATGAGCGGCGCAATCTGAGCGATCGTCGCCAGCACCCCCAACTTCTCCTCCAACCTGGGCACCTCCACCAACCCCGCCTCGTCCAATGCCTCACGCATCCCCTCCCGCCCCCCCTCCCGGTGCAGGATCGCCACCTTCACCATCCGCGCCACCGGCCCCGGCGTCGCATCACAGATCGACACCGATTCCACGATGTTGTCCCGCTTCAGCACGTTGCGAACCCCGTTCAGAAACTCCACCGAATTGATCTGCGCCCGATGATAATGCAGCACCCGCTCGATGAACATCGCCACCCCGACCGCCCCCGTCACCAGGATCAGCCAGAAAACCCAACCGCCCTTCGCCAACAACAGAGACATGCGCCTGCATAGCGGCGCGCCCCGCCGCGGTTCAAGGGACATTTTCCCCGGACCTCCCCGATTTAGCGTTGCCAGCAACCTCCCGGCACCGCACTAAATCGCCCCCCGGTCGCATCCATGCCGCCGGAACCCCAGCTCCCGACGACCCAGCCGATTCCGTGAAACCCACAGACCTCCGCGGCATCCTCCGCTACATCCCGCGGTTCCGCGAACGCACCTTCATCCTCTCCATCGACGCCTCCATCGTCATGGGCGAGAACTTCGCGAACATCCTCCTCGACGTCGCCGTCCTCCGCTCCCTCAGCATCCGCGTCGTCCTCGTCCATGGCGCCGCCGCCATGATCCAGCAGCTGGCCACCGAATCCGGTGCCACCCCCTCCAATCTCGACGGCTCAGGAATCACCGACGAATCCACCCTCAAACTCTCCCTCACCGCCGCCAACCGTCTCACCCACGAAATCCTCGAGGGCCTCGCCACCAACGACATCCGCGCCGCCTCCACCAACGCCATCGTCGCCCATCCCCTCGGCATCCTCGGCGGCGTCGACCACCTGTTCACCGGCAAGGTCGAACGCATCGACATCGACATGCTCCAGGGTCTGCTCTCCCAGGGCATCCTCCCCGTCGTCCCCCCGCTCGGCTTCGACGGCGAAGGTCACACCTACCGCGTCAACTCCGACGCCATCGCCGTCGCCCTCGGGGAAGCCCTCAAGGCCGCCAAAATCATCTACATCACCAGCAGCGACGGACTCACCTGCGGCGACCGCCTCATCCGCCAGATCCTCGCCAGCGAACTCGACCTCCTGCTCGCCCGGCAGCGCAACGATTTCCCCGCCGAACTGCTGCCCAAGGCCCAGTTCGCCGCCCAGGCCTGCCGCGCCGGCGTCCCCCGCGTCCACCTCATCAACGGCCGCCAGGACGAAGCCCTCCTCGCCGAGGTGTTCTCCAACGAAGGCATCGGCACCCTCGTCTACGCCAACGAATACGAACAAATCCGCCGCGCCCTCAAAAAGGACATCCGCCAACTGCTCCTGCTCACCCGCAAATCCGTCGACAGCGCCGAACTCGTCAAACGCACACGCACCGAAATCGAACGGCAGATCGGGGATTACTACCTCTACGAAATCGACAAAAACCCCGTCGCCTGCGTCGCCCTCCATCTCTATCCCGATCAGAAGAAAGCCGAACTGGCCTATCTCTTCGTCTCCGCCGCCCACGAAAACCAGGGCATCGGACGGAAACTGCTCCAGTTCGTCGAAGCCCGCGCCCGCGAAGCCGGCATGCAGCACCTGATTGCCCTCTCCACCCAGGCCTTCACCTACTTCCAATCCAAGGGCGGATTCATCGAGGGGAGCCCCGACGACCTCCCGCCTGGACGACGCGAGCGCTACGACACCAACGGCCGCCGATCCAAGGTGCTGGTCAAAAAGCTCGCCTGATCCCCCGGCCCCAGCCAACCCGCGCTCCCTCCCTCCTCCGCGGAATCGACGGCCACCAGGCCTGACCTCCCCGATGCCGACCTCCGGCTACCTTCCCCGCGGTTTCATCGCCGCCTGCCGGCGCACCCGCACCCGGCTCACCCGGCATCTGCTCCTGGTCTCCGTACAACGGCAATCCGTTCAATGGCTGGCCCACGATCCCTCCCCCGGGGGCGGGGCCAGCCATCCCGGCGCCAACTACCACCTTCACCGGGAGTTCCGGGCGTCCACCTCGCGCTTCGGCATCGGCCAGGTGCAGGACTCCCGACAAACCCCGCTCGGCCTCCACCGCATCGCCCGCAAAATCGGCGCCGGCTGGCCCGTGGGCACCGTCTTCAAGGCCCGCCAACCCATCGGCTTCACCTGGCAGGGCCTCCCGGAAGGCACCATCGCCCATCGCATCCTCTGGCTGGAAGGGCTCGAGCCGGAATTCAATCGCGGCGGCAACGTCGACACCTTCCGCCGCTACATCTACATCCACGGACTGGCCGACGAACCGACCCTCGGCCGCCCCGCCTCCCACGGCTGCATCCACCTCGCCGCCTCCGATCTCATGCCCCTCTTCGACCGGGTCCCGACCCACACCCTGGTCTGGATCGACCGCGCCTGACCCTCCCGTCCGGCCCGCCCGCTTCAGGGAGCCTCGGCAAAGAACCGGGAAACCCGACCAGCCGCCCGGGAAACTTCCGGATCCCCCAGCGCCGACAATCCCGCCAGCGCCTTCACCGCCTCCGGCACCGGACCCGGGGCGAGTCCCACACGGTCGAAACCATCCGCCAGCCCCTCAAGCGCCGAAGCCAGCAGGCTCCGGCGTAAACAGCATTCACGAACCGCCACCTCCCGGATCAACGCCAGCGCCAGCGCGCCTTCCTCAGGCCGCACCGCCGCGGCCGCCGTTTCGCGCAGCAACGGTCCCAGGTCCCGAACCTCGTGACTCGCCCGTCCCAACAACCGTTCCAACAACTCACGCTCCCTCCCCGCCACCAACGAAAGCACCCGCGCACGCGCCGCCGGGTCCTCGGCCTGCGCCGACGCAATTCCAGCCAGACGATCCAGCGCCCCCGAATCCCCGAGCGCCACGGCGCCTCGCAACTCCTCAAGCTCGTCGAGCTCTGGCGAAATCCGGACTTCGGAAGCCTTCGCACCCCCCGGCGGAATGCGGCCGGCGGGGGATTTCGTTGAGGTGCACGAGGCCAATCCACCCGCCACCGCCGCCAGAATCGAGAGCCGGTGAAGAACACGCCACACGCCGGCGCCTTGAACCACGGCCCCCAAAATCCGCGCCTTCACTGGGGCGCCGGCCCCCGCCGCACACTGGCGATCTCCTCGGACCGCAGCGTCAAGGATCCCAGCAGGGGGGATTCCACCCGAAGCCCCGAAGGCACGGCCTCAATCCGGCGGGCCCGGAGTTCCGAGCCATTCCGCGTGCGAACCCGGTACGGCGCCTCTTCCGGCGTCAGGGCACCCACCTGGATCGTCGCCGCCTCGCTGCCCGCCGGAAAACGGCGGAACCCCAGCAGAAGCGAACTCATCGTCACCACGTTGGTCGCCACACTCCGCACCGTGCCCTCCAGAAAATCACCATCGGTCAGGACCAAACCAGGCCGGTCGGATTCCAACCGCGCCTCGAGCTCGGGAGTTGTCGGAACGAATTCAATCCTCGCCACGTTCAACATCGAGACCAGCGCCCCGGAAAAACTCCCCCCCAACCGCACCACGGAATCGTCCGCCGACGCCACCGGGGCGATGAGAATCGACCCCCCGCGAAGGAGGACGCGCGGATACCCGCTCGCGGGCGCATACCCCAGCCCGGAAGCCCCCACGGTGGGTTCCTGAAACGAGGCACCCACGCGCACATCATCCACGCCGCTGCACACCGCCATGCCCGCCCGGACGTTCTGCCCAAGATTCACGTTCGCCTGACCGAACGCTTGCCATTGCCGGCCGTCCGACGACACCTCCGCCACCACCGATCCCCCCATCCGGCTCAACCGGAACCAGGCGGGAAACTTCATCACGGCATTGGTCACCCGCATCGTCATGCCCCCGGCAATCTGGCGGTACTGAAAACAAACCCCCGACCGCGACCGCTGGCCCAGAAACGCGTACGCGGCCGATTCCCCGAGGTTGTCCCGAAGTGTCAGTCCCGCCATCGATTCCGCGTTGGTCCCGCCAAACGCCGTCAGGGCCCCCACAATCTGGCCGGAGACGTTCATCCGCTTTTCAGCCAGGAAGAAGTTGTCGGAATTTCCCCGCAGCCCCCCACCCGCCCCGCTCACCAGCAACCCCCCGTTGTCGGGAATCATTCTGCCGCCCGACCCGGGCCCGATGGCCACCTGGTTCCATCCGCCCGGGGCGGCGGTCGCTGGGGCTCCCGGCGCGGCCGCCACCGCGCCGTTGGTTCCCCCGGAAACCGGCGCGGGAACGGGAGGCTCCACCCCCGTGAACTCCGCCACCTGCTCCACCGGCACCACCACGGGGTCGCCCGCCGTCGGTGCGATGGAGAGGCCCTTGGCGGTCCAGGTCACTTCCCCCTTGAGGGTCGCGCCTGCGGCGGTTCGCACCACGCCCTCCACCGCCCGCGCCTCGAATCCACCCCCGAGGATCACGGCCAGCAGACCGGCCAGGGAAAAAGGAAAACGGCACATAAACTCCCTTAGCGCTGGTAAATCGGAACGTAGTTCCAAGGCATGGCCAGCACCGCGGCGTAAACCGCCGTCGCATACACCGGCCCCAGACCGTTCGAACCCATGTCGATCGAACCGTCCCAGTAGGCGCGATCCCCCTCTCGCAACACCTGCCTCATGAGTTGCGTCCTCATGCGCGGATACCACGACTTCCATGCCTCCCCGCCCAGCATGTACTGCGCCGGCACCGCGTAGAACGTGCCGTACGTGAACCATTCGCGCTGGCCGAAATTCTTCATCAGATACTCCGACCCCCGCTTCACCAGCGGGTCATCATAAAGGCCGCAAACCTGCAGGCTGTAGATCGCCGCCGCGGTCCGCGCATAACCCGGCGCGCGATTGCCCGGCTGATAGGTGAATCCTCCCGATCCCGGATCGTAACAGCTCTTCACGTACCGGACCGCCTGCTCAATGGTCGCCTGCGGCACCTCGATGCCCGAATTCTTCGCCGCCCGCAACCCCACCACCTGCAGCACCGTCACGGAGACATCCGCATCCTGCGCGATCGGCCGGTACCTCCAGCCACCCTCCGGATTCTGCGAACTGACGATGAGTTTGATCGCGCGATCCAGCTTGGGCTTGATGTCCGCCGCCTGCGTCTGCCCGTACAACTCCGCCAGCGCGATCGTCGCCACACCATGGTTGTACATGTACTGACCCAGCGACCGGTCCCCAAACGTCCCGTCCGGCTTCGCCGAATCCAGCAGATACTGCAACCCCGCCCTCGCCACCTTGCCCTCCTCGCCCTCCCCAGGCAGGTGTCCGGCCGCAAGAAACGCCATCAACGTATAGGCCGTCATCGCCACCGGGTGGCGCTTCTCAAAATCCGTCATTCCCCAGGCGCCATTCGGAAGCTGCTTCGTGGCCAGAAACCGGATCGCCCCGCGAATCACCGCCTCCGTCGCCGGATCCACCACCGGCAACGCCACCTCGTTCGTGGCCACCCCCGAATCCACCCCCGCACCCGCTGCCGGAGCCACCGACCCAACGCCTCCGGCTGCCGCAGCATCCGCCGCCCCAGCCACCCCGGGCAACCCGCCCAGAAGCCAGCCCACCAGCCCCAGCCGGCACAGCCATCGCGCGACGCCAGGAGCGATGGCCCTCATTTCGGCGTCCCCCCCTGCACCTGATCGGAAAGATTTTTCAGATACTGCTCAATCATCGGCGCGTACTCCTGCGGATAACCCTCGCCCTGCGATTGCAGCAGCGCCGCACGTTCGCGCGCCGGCAATCCAATGAACCGCCCCGTCCCGCTGGCATTCCGCCGCGGACCATCCGCCCCCCCCGATCCGAAAAAGTTGCCGGCGTCACCCGTCCCCTTCCCCGCCCGCGTTCCAGGCATCTTGCCGCGTCCCTTGCCCTGGCCCTGACCGGGATTCTTGCCCTGCCCCCCCCCCCCCCCCCCCCCCCCCCGCCGCCCCCCCCCCCCCCCCCCCCCCACCCACCCCCCCCCCCACCCCCCACACCCCCCCCCCCCCCAACCCCCCCC
>CAYZAE010000171.1:9518-13929 GCA_964476125.1 uncultured Verrucomicrobiota bacterium
TGGCCCATCCCCGCCATCGCAAGATCCACCGCCGCCGCCGCCGCCGCCAGCGACTCCTGCGCCTGGGCAGCCTCCGACTGCGCCCCGCTTTGGTCGCCTTCCTCCGCCTCCGCGGAACCCTCCGTCAACGACTGCTCCGCACGTTGCAGCGACTCGCGAATGTTCTTCGGAAGCCGCCCCATCCGGCCCGAAGTCGCCGGCCGGATCCGGCGTTCGGCGTTCTTCATGCCCCGGCCCATGTTGGACAGCTGCTCCGCGGACATCGCGGAGTTCACGTCCTGCTGGGCCTGCTTGATGCTCTTTGCCAACTCCTCCAGCGATCCGTTCTCAGGCTGCTGCCCCAGCTTCTCCTGAAGCGCCGCCATCCGGTCCTCAAGTTCCCGGCGCGCTCGCTGCAGGTTCGCCAGCGCCTCGTCCTGCGGCGCCCGCGCATCCGCCGGCCGAGCCGCCCCCAGCTCGTTCCCCGCCAGAATCATCTGGGTCGCCGCATCCCCAACATACGTCGCCGCCTGCGGCACGGTGTCCGGGATCTCCGACTCGATCTTCCGCGCCTCGACCTGCAATCCGGTCTGCGCCGAAGCCATCTCCGCCGCAGCCCGGCCTGGCAGTTTCCGGGCCAGTCGCGCCGTCTCTGAAATCAGTCCTTGCTGCGCCTCAATGAGCGCGATCAACCGCTCCAGCAATTGCTGCAACGCCGCCAGTTCCTCGGCCGCCTTCTCAAGTTCGGCCAGCTGACGATCCAGTTCCTCCAACGCCTTGGCCAGCGCATCCACCGCCGCCTGCTGCGCCCCGGCCTGGTTGCGCCCCTCGCCCAACGATCGCTGGGAACTCCGCATCTGACGCGTCGCCTCCGTCAACTGATCCGACACCGACGGCGAATCCAGCGCCGCACGCGCCGAAGCATCCTGGGTGCGATCCCCCAGATCTCCCTGCCGCGGCGCCAGCGGTCGCAGCTGCAACGGATCGGCCTCCACCCGGGCCGCCTCCACCTTCAGCTCCCGCTCCTGCCGCAGAAGCTCCGCGACATCCGCCCGCACCTGCTTGAGATTCGCCTGGGGATCCGACGCCGCCGCCCGCTGCTTCTCCAGGCTGTCAATGCGCTCCTGAAGCAACCGCCGCGCCGTCCCCAACCTCGCCACCGCCAGCTCCTGCTGCGTCGACGACGTCAGCCTCCGAACCCGCAGCTCAGGCGCCGGCGACTCGATCACCCCCCGCGCCTCCTGCATCCGGCCCACCCCCGCCGCCACCTGCTCCCCGGCCGTCGCATCCAGCGCGGACACGGTCTTGCGCGCCGCATCCACGTCATCCAGCAGGTCCACCTGCTGCTGCACCATCCGCGCCAGTTCATCGCCCTTGCCCGCCAGCAGCTTGGTCACCTCGCGCACGGATTCCTGACGCGCCACCCAGGCGTCCAGTTCGCGCACCGCCGCCTGCAGCGCCTCCAGCTCATCCGCCGGCGGCACCAGCTGCCTCGCGAGTTCACGCATCGCCAGCCGCACCGCGCGCTGACGTCCCGTCGCACTGAGGAATTTTCCACCGTTCAGATCCGCCATCACGCCGTCGAGAAGGGTCACCATGCGCCCCGCCTCCGGCCCCGAAACCGCCTCCACCGCACGAGCCACGGATTCCTCATCCGCCTCCTCCCCCTCCCCGCCGGCCTTCGCCCCTGCCCCCTTCCAGCCACGCAGACGCTGCAACACCGACAACGCCTCGTCCCGGATCGACTGCTGCTCGCTCACCTGGAGCTGCAGCGCAATGCGCTGGTTCTCCGTCAGCCACTCCCGTTTCCGGCCCGCCGCCGAGGTCGCCAATCCGACCGTTTCCCGCAAGGCGCTTTGCTGGCGCGCGGCCAGCTCCTCAAGCCGGGCCGCCACGCCCGCCAATTCCTGCTGGCGCTGGTACTCGAGCAGGATCTGCCGAAGCTTCAATCCCACCGACTTCTGCGTGCTGAAAGCCTCCATTAACTGCACCCGCCGCCCCGCCCCGTCGCCCACCTCCCGCGCCTGCTGCAACAAGGTCACCACCCGCCCCATGTCATCCTCCGTCAAATGACCGAGCAAGCCCCGGATCGACTGAAGCAACTGCACATCCTCCCCCCCCAACCCGCTCCGACCAAATTCATCAATGATCCCCGCCAGCTGCTCCCCCACTCGCCCCGTCGTCGCCCGCAATTGCTGCTGACCCGCCTCGGTCTGCGTCAACCCCTCCCCGCCCGCACCCGCGATCGCTGGCGCCGCGGAAACACCACCGGACACGGGGCCGCCTCCCGAGAACGTCGGCACCGCCGATTGGCCCGCCGCCACCCCGGCCCACGGCGTCGGCAAGCACAACGCCGCCACCAGCCAGAGAACCCCGACCGCGATTCGCAACATGGTTGGCATGGCTCGGTTCATCCTGCCCCTAGGGGGTGGCCGGTCGCGCCAGAATCAGGCGCCCCAGCGAATCGTTCAATCGCTCCTGTCCCTGGGCCACATCCCCCAGACGCCCGATCGCATCCCCGGCGCGTCCGAGCAGATCCGCCCGCTTCTCCGCCTCCGTCACCACCCGCAACAGGTACCGTTCACTCCGCCCGATGCCAGGCCCGTCCCCATCGTTGCGGTCCGCCGCCTCCACCCAGAACTCAACCATCGCCCCCTCCACCAGCGGAGGCTGCACCGTGCTGAGCCGCCACTCAAAGCGCCGACGCACCACCCCGTTCGTCTCGCCCGCCAGATCCAGTTCGATCAGCCCAGGCTCACGATTCGTCGCGGACGCCGGCTGATGACGGATTCTCAACGAACCCAATCCGAAATCGTCCTTCGCCTCAAACGCCACCAGCACCGTGCCCCGCGGCGTCACCAACTCCTCCCGGCGCACCGGCGACAAGACCCGGACCTTCGGCACCTCATCCGCTACCACGCTCATCGCATACACCGCCGCATCGCGGGAGGCAATGTCCCGGCGATCCACCATCTCCACCGTCATCCCCAACATCCGGGCATCATCCACCGCCACCTCACCGGAAAAACGATCCCCCGCGCCAGGCTCCACCTGAAGACCCACCTCCCGCTCAACCCCGATCAACCGCACCCGGGCCTCCTTCAAAGCCTGACTCGCCACCCCCTCCAGCCGAAGCCGGCTCCCCCGCAGAATCGACAATTCCCCGGGAACCACCCGTCGCGGCGCCAGCCCCGTGTACCCAGGAAGAACCTGCGTGAGCACCAGGTTCGTCACCACCGGCCGCGGCAAAACCTCCACCCGGTACTCCTCCGTCTGCGCATCGTTCAGCCGGATCGAGTACCCGAACGACGCCGGAACACCCCCCAGGATCCGCACAAAATCCTTCGCCCCCACGGCTTCGGCATCCAAAACCATCTCCTGCACCCGCCCCGTCTCGTGGCGCACCACCAAACGCCCGGACTTGGGCACCGTTCCCTCCACACGCGCCCGAATCCGCACATCCTCCCCGCGCCCCACCACCATCGCCCCCGAAACCTCGACAATCCGCGTCCGCCGAGGCATCGCAAGATTCTCCCAAAAAAGCCGCCTTACTAGGACACCACTCACCGGCCAGGCCCACGCCATCAGCCCCACCCCCACCAGGACAGCCAACCCCAACCGAAGAGCCGCCCGTCGCACGCGCTCCAACTCCTCAGAGACCAACGCCTCCGGCGCAACTCCCCCCGCCATCCCCCCCGCCTCGCGACTCATACGATCCACGAAGGCAGCCGCTTCCGACATGCCCGACGGTGAGCGACCCAGCTGCAACGAACTGATCAACCGGCTCCGGAAGCCAGGGCTCCTCCGCTCCACCCAGAGAGCCAACGCGTCCTCCCGGGGAAGCCCCGCCACGGGAAACCACACCCGCACCATCAAGGCCCGCAAAAGCCACGCCAGGGCCGTCAAAGTGCCCAAAATCCGTGCGCCACGCGGCAACTCCAACCAGGCATCCAGGGCCAGCAAGCCCCCCAAAAGAAGGATCGCAATCCACCCGACCCGACAGAGCCCCTCCCCCAAAACAAGCCCCACCAACCTCGTCCGAACCCTTCCAAGCCAACGGGAAAGCCCCTCCTCACCGGCAATCGCTGACCCGCGATTCCGGTCCGACACCGCCTCCGCATGGATCTCAACGTCCGGCAGACACGAAAACCATGGCAGTGCATCGTCCGGCAAACAACCCCCGAAAAGGCCCAAAAATCGAGGGGTCCAAGGGAATTCCCTAAAAACCCATTGACAGTCTAATCGCGGGAGCCTATTTCAGGCACCCCAAACTGGACCGCAGCGCAACGGACATCAGCCCGCGCCGGAGAAGTTGGAACGGGCTGATTGTCTTTTTGTCATCTGACGACTCCAGGTTGGTCGGGGCGCCCATGTAGCTCAGTTGGCAGAGCACGTCCTTGGTAAGGACGAGGTCACCGGTTCAAGCCCGGTC
>CAYZAE010000172.1:0-13893 GCA_964476125.1 uncultured Verrucomicrobiota bacterium
CAGCGCGCCGCGCAGGACGGCGGTGGGTGCGAGACGTTCGGCTCTGGCGTCGGCGATCATCGATACGGACAGCATGCCGAGTGCGGCCATGACCACGCCGGAGGCTCCGATCCCGGGGTTGTCGTAGGGTCGGAGGAAGGCGGCGGTGAGGTACCCGGCGACCCCGGCCAGCAGGCTGGCGAGCAGGGTGGTGCCGACTTTGTAGCGGCCCATGGCGAGGCCGATGAGGACAAAGCCGGTGGCGAGATTGGCGGCCAGATGGTCGGGGCCGGCGTGCAGGAAGGTGGCGGTGATCGGGCGCCACCATTGCCCTTGCAGGAGTTCGGCCGACAGCATGGAGCCCGTCTGGGGAAGCCGGCTGCCGGGGGCTGCGGCGGCCCAGAAGAGGACCAGGAGCAGCAGACACCAGAGCAGGGCGCCCCAATGGAAGACCAGGGAGCTTTCGGACGCCACCCAGGTGGGATTCCAACCGCGGTTTTCCTGATGATAGATCCTGAGGGTTCGCAGCGCGCGGGCGGTGTCCCCGGAATCCACCGCCAGACTCCAGCCGGCGTCGTCGATCGGTGGCAGGATGACGCAGGCGATGTCCTGACTGGCCAGGGCGAGACTCCATTCCATGGCCTGCTTTTCCGAACGCGCAGGAATCCGGGCACCGGCGGCGGCGGGGGCTTCCGGGGGATAGGCCAGGATGGGGGAGAACAGAGGGGCGGTCATGGAAGTCCCGCAGGACGGCCGCAAACTCGACCGTGAGCGCCGAATTGGCAACCGACTTTTTTGAATTCTAAAGAGCCATTATGGCGCTTTGGGTGGGTTTTGGAGGAGTTGGAGGATTTCCTGGGCGGCGGTGGCGGGGTTGGGGGCGGCGTAGATGGGGCGGCCGATGACGAGCCAGGTGGCGCCTGCGGCCAGGGCTTCCGCCGGGCCCAGCGTGCGTTTCTGGTCGTCTCCGGCCTTCGGCGGGGAGGTGCGGATTCCGGGGGTGACGAGTTGGACGGAGGGGGGAAGGGCGGCGCGGAGAGGTTTGATTTCGAGCGGGGAGCAGACGAGTCCGCGGAGACCGGCGTCGGCGGCGAGGCGGGCGAGACGTTCGACCTGCCGGGTGGTATCGGATTCGAGGGTGACGGCGGCCAGTTGGGAGGCGTCCATGCTGGTCAGCACGGTGACGCCCAGCACGAGGGGGGCGGGGCGGCCGAGCGCTTGGGCGGTTTCCTGGGCGGACTGTTCGGCGGCGCGCATCATTTCCGAGCCCCCGGCGGTGTGGATCGTGAGCATCTGGACGTCGAGGCGGGTGGCGGAGGCGACGGCCTTGGCGACGGTGTTGGGGATGTCGTGGAATTTGAGGTCGAGGAACACCCTGGCTCCTGCGTCGCGCATGCGGCGGACGATGTCGGGGCCGGCGGCGGTAAACAGTTCGAGGCCGATTTTCAGGGCGCCGACGTGAGGTCCGACGGTTTTGGCGAGCTGGACGGCGGTTTCGGCGTCGGGGACATCGAGGGCGACGATGATCGGGTTTTGGGGCTGCATCCGGGCGATATTCAAGGGGGAGTCAGGGGAAGTTGGCGATCGGATTTGAGGGAGGTGGTTGGGATGACCTTTGCCTTGGATCTTCGGGGCGGGCTGGGCGAAATTCCGGTGCGTGACGGGAACCGGCACAACAGGGGAAGGGACGAAGGAACGGTTTGGCCTCCGATTTCGGGAGGGGACTGATCCGCATCGGACGCCGTGGGTTTATTGGATGGGGTGGAGTCTTTCGCGATTGGCCTTCTTCACCTATTTCGGGTGGAAGTCGGCGGGCTGGGAGAATGTTCCCCGGCACGGCCCGGTGATCCTGGCGGCGAACCACGCCAGTTTTGCGGATCCGCCGCTGGTGGGAGCGGCCTGTTCCCGGCCGATCAGTTATTTCGGTCGCGAGTCGTTGTTCTCCAATCCCGTCGTGGCCTGGGTGCTGCGGGGGGTGGGGGCGGTTCCGATCGATCGGGATGGGACCAGCGGCAAGGGGATCAAGACCATCATCGACCGATTGAAGGCGGACGATGGGATCATTCTGTTTCCGGAGGGGACCCGCACCCGTGATGGGAAAATCCAGGAGGCGCGGGCGGGGGTGGGCATGGTGGTGTTGAAATCCGGGGCCCCGGTGGTGCCGGCCCGGGTGTTCGGCACCTTTGAGGCGTTCGGTCGACACCACCGTTTTCCTCGTCCACGGCCCGTGGCGGTCCGCCTTGGGGCGCCGATGCGGTTTGATGCCGAAATCGCCGAAGCCGCGGAGGCGCCGCGTCCGCGGGTGAAGGAACTTTACCAGAAGGTTGCCGACGACATCATGGCGGCGATCCAACGATTGGAACGGCCCTAGCCCATGAAACCAAGCCATCCATCGCGGTTCGGGTCGTGTCGGCCGTTCGGGTTGCGGGACGTCCTGCTGGCGCTACCGGGTCTCGGGGACCGGTTGGGTGCGTGCCGGGGGCTGATGCGGATTGGGCTGTCGATGCTGCTGCTCCTGCTTGGCGTTGTCGGGGAGGTTCGCGCCACCCGCATGGTGCCCTTGACCCCGGAGCAACTGGCGATCCAGGCCGAGGTGGTGACCCACGCGAAGGTGGAGGCGATGGAGACGGCTCTCGACGCCTCCGGACGCATTCATACCCGGGTGGAGTTGAGGATTCTGGAGGTCTGGAAGGGCCGGCTTGCGTCCCCGACCTGCCCGGTGGTGATGGGGGGAGGCATTCTTGGGGACCGGTCGGTTTCGGTGGCGGGTCAGGCGTCGTACGTCGTCGGGGAGGAAGTGGTGGCCTTCCTGGTTCGCAACCCGGCCGGCGAATGGGTGACTCTCGGACTTTCCCAGGGCCGATTCGGGGTCCGCGTCGAGCCGGGGTCGGGTCGGCGGTGGGTGAGCAATCCGTTCTGGGGTGGGGAACCGGGTGCCGCGTCGGCGGGGGCGCGGGAGGCGGTGCGGTTTCCCATGCGCGCTCCGTTGGGGCTGGAGGAATTGAAGCGCCGGACGCGGGAGGCCCGTCCGTGAGTCGTTGTCCGGGGCGTGTCGTGCGCTGGGGGCTGGCCTTGGCCTGGGCCATGATCCCATCGGCGGAGGCGTTCGTGGGGGTTACGGATGCCCAGGGGGTGCTCCAGCATTGGGCGTTGAATCCCCCGGATCCGCGGGTGCCGGGCTCGGCGGTCAATGCCTCGGCGCGCACCGTGATCTACCGGCTGGATTCCGGGGGATGGTCCAAGACCAATACCGTGGCGGAACTGAACGCGATCCGGTCGGCGTTCGACCAATGGCAGGCGGTGCCGGGGACATTCCTGAAGTTTCAGGAGGGACCGGCGGTGAGTGGGACGCAGGACATCAACAGTTTCGACGACGTCAACAAGCTGTTCTGGACCAGCAAGCTTTTCGTGAATGGGGGTCGGGACAATCTGACCGGAGTATTCGCTCTCACCTTCGTGGCGTCCCTGGCGGCGGGCAGCGTGATCACGGATGCCGACACCGTGTTCAACGGAAGCCAGTTTCCTTGGTTCACGGATTCGACGAACCCGACCACCCAGTCGGTGCATGTGGAATCGATCGCGTTGCATGAGATCGGCCACTTCATTGGTCTCGTTCATTCGCCGGTGGGAGGGGCGACGATGCTGGCGGTGGGGGACATGGGAGTGAATTCCCAGGCGGGGCTGGTGGAGGACGACATGCTCGGGGCGCGGACCTTGTACGGGACTGCGGCCACCGTGGCGGCGTCGGGGCGGATCTCGGGCACGGTGACCCTCAGCGGCAAACCGGTGTTTGGTGCGGCGGTTTTTGCGGAGACGGCGGAGGGGTTGCTCCGGGCGGGCACGGTTACCGAGAGCAATGGCGTCTACCAGCTGCCCCTGCTTCCGCCGGGAGGGTACACGGTGCGGACGGCGCCTTTGGACCCGCTGAGCACGGCGAATTATCTCGTGCGTGGCGCGGACATTTCCCCGGCGCACCGGGGGGCGGATTCGGAGTATCGCCCGTCCACGAACCGATCGGTGACGGTCACGGCGGGAGGGACGGCAAAGGTGGATTTCGGGGTGGTTGCGGGCAGTCCTTTGCGGGTGGTGCGGATTCTGCGTCCGGCGCCGGATCTGAGTTCGCCTTCGTTCAACAACAAACCGGTGAGTGTCCAGCCGCAGGGACAGACCGTTTATCTCGGGGTGCTGACGCCCATGCCGCTGCTTGGATCGGAGCGGGTCACGATCACGGGCGATGGTCTGACAGTGGTGGGGCCGGTGGAGACGCGGGCCCGGGTGTTTGGCAGTTCTTCGCTGGTCGCGGTGCCGGTCCGCGTGGAAGCCAGTGCGACTCCGGGGCTGCGCAGTTTCCGGCTGCAGCGCGGTCCCGACTTTGCCTGGGCCCACGGGTTTCTCGAGGTCCTGTCGCCGTTTCCCGATGTGAATTTCGACGGCCTCGATGATCGGTTCCAGCGGCGTTACTGGCCCCGGTTCACCTCGGCGGAGGCGTCGCCCACGGCCGATCCGGACGACGATGGGTTTGCCAATGCCTGGGAATTCGCGACCGGTTCCGATCCCACGAACCGGTTGTCGGCCGTGTTCGAGGTTCAGTCGGTGCGCGTGACGGCGGCGGGGGCCCGGGTGGTTTCGCGGACGGCGCGGGGCAAGCGCTTTCAGCTCCACACCCGCGACACCCTTCCCGGCGCGGAATGGCGGCCTGTGGGGGTGGGGGTGACGGCGACGGGCGACACCACGGAATTTCTGGATCCGGAAGCGACGACGGCGGTGCGCTTTTACCGGGTCCAGCTGATCCCGTGATTCTGCGGGCGGCTGGGGAGGGGGCGGGTCAGACCGGCATTTCGAGGCCGATCTTGGCGGCCACCTGGGAGACGTCCTTGTCGCCGCGGCCGTAGAGGTTCACCACGAGGATGGCGTCCTTCGGCATTTTGGGCGCGCGTTTGATGGCTTCGGCGACGGCGTGGGAGGATTCGAGGGCGGGGATGATGCCTTCGAGCCGGGCGAGACGCATGAAGGCGGCGAGGGCTTCCTCGTCGGTGGCGTAGGCGTAGTCCACGCGTTTGCGGTCGTACAGCCAGGCGTGTTCGGGGCCGACGGCGGCGTAGTCAAGGCCGGCGGAGACGCTGTGGGTGAGTTGGATCTGGCCGTGGTCGTCCTGGAGGATGTAGGAGCGGGTTCCCTGGAGCACGCCGAGGGAGCCGCCGTGGAAGCGGGCGGCGTGTTGTTCGGGCAGGATGCCGTGGCCGCCGGCTTCGACGCCGCACATGCGGACGGAGGGATCGTTGAGGAAGGCGTAGAACAGCCCGATGGCGTTGGAGCCGCCGCCGACGCAGGCGAGCAGGAGGTCGGGGAGGCGGGATTCCTTCTCGAGAATCTGCCGGCGCGCCTCATCCCCGATGACGCGGTGGAAATTCCGGACCATGACGGGGTAGGGATGGGCGCCGTAGGCGGTGCCGAGGATGTAGTGGGTGCTGCGGACGTTGGTGACCCAATCCCGCATGGCTTCGTTGACGGCTTCCTTGAGTGTTTTTTGACCGGCGTGGACGGGCACGACCTGGGCGCCGAGCATCTTCATCCGGTACACGTTGAGGGCCTGTCGTTCGCAATCGACGGCGCCCATGTAGATGACGCAGCGCAGGCCGAACATGGCGGCGACGGTGGCGGTGGCGACCCCGTGCTGGCCGGCGCCGGTTTCGGCGATGACGCGGGTCTTGCCCATGCGTCGGGCGATGAGGGCCTGGCCGAGGGCGTTGTTGATCTTGTGGGCCCCGGTGTGGAGCAGGTCCTCGCGCTTCAGGTAGATCTTTGCGCCACCCAGTTCGCGGGTCAGCCGTTCGGCGAAGTACAGCGGGGTCGGGCGCCCGACGAACTCGGCCAGGTAATAGTCGAGTTCCTTCTGGAAATCAGGGTCCTGCTGGCACCGGAAGTACTCGGCTTCCAGTTCCATCAGCGGGTGCATCAGGGTCTCAGGCACGTAACGTCCGCCATACGGGCCGAAGTGTCCCTGGGCATCGGGGATCGTCGGCGCGGCGAACACGGTGTCGGAACTCATGTGGCCGTGAGCATAGCGGGCGGCCGTGGGCGGGGAAGGCGAAGTTGGACGGCCCGGCCTTCCGACCGCCCGATGGCCAGGGTGCGGAAGAATCGGGAGCGGCAGGACGACGACGATCCGCTAGGGTGTGGCCGCGATGACGAGTTCCGAGCGAGCCGCGGGTGGCCCGGGGGTGAAATGGATGCACGACCGTGCCCTTGAACCGGAGGAGGTGCGGTTCTGGCGGCGGGCGGTCCGTCGGGCCGTGGCGGCGGTGGGCACGCCCTGTTTTGTGTTCGCGGCCGAGCCCCTGCAACGCCAGGCGGAGTTGCTGGACCAGGCGTTCGAGGGGCTGCCGGTTCGTCATTGGTGGTCCTACAAGACCCTGCCGCTGCCGGCGGCGGCGGACTGGTGGTTCCGGCGGGGCCGGCCGGTCGAGGTGGTCTCCGAACTGGAGCTCCGCGCCGTGCTCGAGATTGGATTCGATCCCGCCGACATCCTGGTCAATGGGCCGGCGAAGCATGCGTGGCTTGCGCGTTATCCCATTCCTGGGCTGGGGGTGAACTTCGATTCCGTCGCGGAGATCCGGACCCTGGCTTCGATGGCGAAACGCTGCGCCTGGCGTGTGGGTGCCCGCCTGAGCCTTCGTGCGGAGGACAACTTCGAGTATCCCGGGATCCGTGCCCAATTCGGGCTGGCGGGGGCGGAGGTGGACGAGGCGGCGCGCCTTCTGCGGCGGGCGGGACTGCCGGTGGAGGTCCTTCATTTTCATTTGCGCACCAACGTGCCCGAGCCGCGCTACTACCGGGAGGCGGTTGCCGAGGCCCTGGAGCGGGCGTCGGCGGTTGGTTGGCGGGCGCCGGTCCTCGACATGGGCGGCGGCTTTCCGCCGGCGCGCGTCGCGTCGCGCAAGGGGGCGTCCCTGGACGCCGGATTCTCGCTGGCGGCGATGCGCGCGGTGGTGAAGGAGGCGGTGTCGCGGTATGGATTGCGCGAGTTATGGATGGAGAACGGACGCTGGCTCACCGCGTCGTGCGGGGTGCTGGCGGTGGGGGTGCTGGATGTGAAGGGGGATCCGACGCGGGGAGCGCGGACGCTGGTGTGCGATGGGGGGCGGACGTTGCAGGCCATGGTGGCGACCTGGGAACGCCATGCCGTGGTGCCGCTGGTGAATCGGCGGGGAGCGGGGGTGCCGACGATCCTGCATGGCCCCACCTGCATGGCCTTCGACAACCTGGGCATACATCCCCTGCCGGGATCGGTGGGGGAGGGGGATGTCCTGATCTGGAGTGATGCGGGGGCCTATCAACTCGGATGGGAGACGCGTTTCTCCCATGAACTGGCGCCGATTTGCTGGTGGGAGGCGGACTCGATCCACACCGTGCGGCCAAAAGTCCATTGCCAGGTGGAGGCGATTGCCTAGGCTTCCGCCCATACCGGTTCCGGATTTTGCCGTTGTCCTTCATCATGCGTGCGACCCCTGTCTTTCCCTCCCGGCGTCTTCCGTTCCGATCCTTCCGGGGCGCGTTCACCCTGATCGAGTGGCGCGAAGGCGACACCGGCCGTTTGAAGGGCCTCGACAACGCGGCCAAGCCTGGCAACCGGGACCTTCAACGGTTCAAGGAAGCCACCTACCAACCCTAGGACTGTCCGTGCGAGGGTGGCTCCTGCTTTGCTTCGGCCTGGTTTTCGGGGCGACCGGGGTTGCTGCTGACGGGCCTTCCCGGCCGAACATCCTCTGGCTGACCTGCGAGGATACCGGACCGCACCTCGGTTGTTACGGGGACCCTGACGCCAGCACGCCCCATCTGGATCGACTCGCCGCGCGGGGTCTCCGGTATCGAAGGGTGTGGTCCGTCGCCCCGGTCTGCGCTCCCGCGCGGACGGCCATCATCTCCGGTCTCCATCCCCGCTCCACCGGGTCGGAGCACATGCGCAGCCTGGTGCGTATGCCGGCGGGGACCCGCATGTTTCCGGAGTTGCTCCGGGAGGCCGGCTACCACTGTTCCAACAACAGCAAGGAGGACTACAACCTGGTCAAGCCGGGCCGGGTGTGGGACGAGTCCTCGGCGCGGGCCCATTGGAAAGCGCGATCGCCCGGGCAGCCCTTCTTTGCGGTCTTCAATTTCACCGAATCGCACGAAAGCCAGATCCGCCGGCCCGATCATCAATACGTGCATGATCCGGCGAAGGTGCGGGTGCCGCCCTACATGCCCGACACTCCGGAGGTGCGGGCGGGCTGGGCGCAGTACCAGGATCAGGTCTCGGTGATCGATGCGCGGGTGGGGCGGGCGGTGGCCGAACTCGAAGCTGCGGGGCTGGCGGAGGACACCCTCGTGTTCTTTTTCGGCGACCACGGATCGGGCATGCCTCGCAACAAGCGGAGTGCGTGTGATTCGGGGCTGCGGGTGCCGCTGCTGGTGCATTTCCCGGCGCGTTGGCGGCATCTGGCCCCGCCGGAGTATCGCGAGGGCGGGGAATCGGAGCGCCTGGTTTCCTTTCTCGACCTGGCGCCGACGGTGCTCCACCTGGCGGGCGCGGAGGTGCCTGCCTGGCTTCATGGAAGAGCCTTTGCCGGGCCAGGGGTGGGGCGGCGCGGGGCGGAGTTTCTTTACGGTGAACGTGGGCGCATGGACGAACGGTACGACCTGGTCCGCAGCGTCACGGACGGGCGGCATGTCTATGTCCGGAACTACTTCCCCCACCGCCCGCACGGACAGCCTGTCGATTACATGTTTCAGACGCCGGCCACGGTGTCCTGGAAGCGCCTGTACGATCAGGGGCGATTGGATCCGGTGCGGCGGAGCTTCTGGGAGCCCAGGGCGCCGGAGGAATTGTACGACCTCGGGAACGACCCGTTCGAAACCGTGAATCTCGCGGCCGATCCGGCCTACCGACGCACCCTGGCCCGGTTGCGCCGGGCGCACCTCGCGCAAAGCCGTCGCGTGGGGGACGTCGATCTCCTTCCCGAAGCCGAGCTTCTGCGACGGGCGGCTGGTGGTGCCCCCGGGGATTGGGCGCGGACGAATCGGGCGTTGCTTGACCGGGTGTTGACGGTGGCCGAACGGGCGGCGGGCCGGGAGGAGCGGGAGGTCCCGCGGCTCCTGCGGGCGGCTGCGGATCCCGAGGCTGCGGTGCGCTGGTGGGCTGCGCTGGGGTTGTTGGTGCGCGGCAGGGAGGCGGTGCTCGCGGGGACCGACGTTCTCGGCCGGATGCTGGAGGATCCGAATCCGAGTGTCCGGATCATGGCCGCGGAGGCGTTGGCGACCCATGGGACCGGCGAGGCCGAGGTTCGGGCGCGGCAATGCCTGCTGCGGTTGGCTGACGCCCGGCACTCGGACTATTTCGATGCCGTCGCGGCCTTGAACGCGGTGGATTCGATGCGGGGCGGATTCCTGGCGCAACACCGGGCCGGCTTGGCGTCCCTGCCGCGGCAAGTGCCCGGCGTCGAGCCCCGGGTGAAGGCGCTGATTGATCGGTTGCTGGCGTCGATTCTCGGGGACACGGGTGGGAACGACGGACCATGAAACCCAAACGACCCGCCCGCGTTCCGTGGGCCCGCGCCACTTTGCTGTTCGCCCTGGGGTCCGGACTCGCGATTCTCGGGGGCATGAACGGATTCGCGGAGGCGGACGCGCCATCGACGGGGACCGAGGTCCGGGTGACTTCCGGGCCTGGCGGAAGGATTCTCACCAATACCGGCGTGTGGTCCCCGGACGGCCGCTGGATTGTGTACGACACGCGGGCGGACGCCGCGGGCGAGATTTTCGGGGGGCGCCGGATCGAGGCGGTGAACCTCGAGACCCGCGAGATCCGGACGGTTTACGAGAGCCAGCGCGGGGCCCATTGCGGGGTGGTGACCTTTCATCCCACCCGTTGGCAGGTGGTGTTCATTCATGGACCCGAGAATCCGACGCCCGACTGGAGTTACGGGCCGTTCCATCGGCAGGGGGTGCTGGTGGACTGGGACAGGCCGGGGGTTCCCGTGCCGCTGGATGCCCGGGATCTGACCGAACCCTTCACGCCCGGGGCCTTGCGCGGTGGATCGCATGTTCACGTGTTCAGCGGCGATGGGAGGTTCGTCAGTTTCACCTACGAGGACCACGTGCTGGCCCAGGCCGAGGCGGTGCCGGGCGCGGACTTCAACCAGCGGAACATCGGCGTCAGCGTGGTGGGACGGCCGGTGACGGTGAAACCGGACCATCCGCGTAATCACGACGGCTCCGCCTTCACGGTGCTGGTGACGAAAACGGTCAATCAACCCAAGCCGGGCTCGGACGAGATCCAGAAGGCGTTTGAGGAGGGCTGGGTGGGGACGAACGGTTACCAGCGTGCCGATGGCCGTCGTCAACCGGCCCTGGCGTTCCAGGGCCATGTGCTCACAACCGGCGGTGCGACGAATGCCGAGGTGTACATCGTCGATCTCCCGGAAGATCTCACCCGGCCTGGCCAGGGGCCGCTGGCCGGTGGACCAGGGCTGCGACCGCAGCCTCCGGCGGGAGTGGTCCAGCGACGGCTGACCCACACCGCGGATCGCCGCCATCCCGGCATCCAGGGTCCTCGCCACTGGCTGCGGGTCTCCCCGGATGGGGAGCGGATCGCCTTTCTCATGAAGGACGACGCGGGGGTGGTGCAGATCTGGAGCGTTTCGCCCCGCGGCGGCGACCCGGTGCCGCTCACCCGCAATCCGTTCCCGGTGACCTCGGCCTTCACCTGGAGCCCGGACGGACGGTTGCTGGCGTATGTCATGGACCGAAGCGTCTGGGTCACGGAGGTGGGGAGTGGAGCGAGCCGCCGGTTGACAGCCGCCAGTGGGGAGGCGGACGCACCGCGCACCGAGGCGTGTGTCTTTTCGCCGGACGGCCGGCGGATCGCGTTTGTGCGGAATCTCGCCGGACCGGACGGCACCCGGTCGAACCAGATCTGCGTGGTGACTTTGTAGGACCTGGGTCGGCGGACGGGGGAAGGCGGGGGGCGGCGTGTGCCTCTCCGGGGGCCCTTCTCAACCGAAGTCACAGAGCTTGCCGATGGCGGCCGCGGAACCATCGCGGAGCCAGCCGTCGAGCTGGGCCTGGTCCTTGAGCTGCAATCCGCGCACCCGCGGGACGGGAATGAACCGGCAGCTGACATCGGAGAGCGAACTGAGATCGCTCCAAAGCTTCTCGAACTGGGCGACCGGGAAGACGTCCTCCTGGCCGTGGCCCCACCGTTTCTTGACCTCCTTGAGGGTGATGTAGGTCGGCAGACGGGAAGCCAGATTCCGGATCCCGGTGGCGATCTTTTCCTGCGCCTCAGCCCCGCCGTCGTCCGCGGCCAGAATATCGTCGCGAGTCACCCCGACCAGGGCGAGGAACCTGTCGAGATCGATCCAGGTGGACATCGAGTTGTACCAGGCGAGCCGGAATTCGTCGGACTCCCGGGGCAGGGCCAGGCCCTCGACGAGCCGGGTCTGGCCATTGACGCGGGCCAGTCCGCCGCCGCGATCCTCGAGGCGTCGGCCGATGACTTCGAAGGACAGGCAGGCCCGCCCGGCGAGGTGGGCGCCGAACAGGGTGGGATCCGGGTTGCAGCCGGTGGTGTCGATGTTGTGCAGGAGCAGGTGGCGCAGTTGCGGCCGCGCGCGCAGAAGCCGGGCGAGGGTGCCGTTGCGGAGCAGGTTGGGGACCTCGAAGAAATGCCCGACCGGATGCAGGCATTGGAGGGGGAGATTGTCGGTGTAATCGGAGGCTTCGCCAAGGCTCGTGGCCCAGCGGATGAGCGCGTTGCGAAGGCTTTCGCGGACCTTCTGCTGCTGTTCGTCGAGGATCTGCTGCGGGGTTTCCTCCCACTGGAACCGGAGATCGCGTTCGGTGGGAATGAGGCGGAGGCCGACGGCCCGGCCCTCGGACAGAAGGAGCGGCCCCGGGAACCGGTAATTCCCGGCGCGGCGCAGGAACGATTCGATCGGCTGGTGGGTGAGGTAGCTGGTGGTGAAGACGTGCGGAATCGGGGTGCCGAGGAGGTTCCCGATGTGCCTCGACTTGGCGAGGTGGAGTTCGATGAAGGTGCGGTGGCGTCCGCCGATTTTCGCGAAGGGATGCAGGGCTTTGCAGACCCCGGCTCCCTGGGTCCAGCGGGAACCGGCTCCGGCCGCCAGCGTGACCACCGCAAGTTCGCCGCGGGCCAGGGCCGCGCGTCCGGCCTCCTCATACTCCCGTCGCAGGCCCGCGTCGGAATGCCATCCGGGACCCGGGAAAAGGTCGCCCGGCTCGACATCCTCGATGGGAGTGTCCGCCCGCAGCCGGTTTTGCGACAACCCGATCCGACCTTCCCGCAGGTCGTGCCGGATCCGCTCGTGCAGAGCCCGGTCGAAGCCATGCCGGTCCAGCCAACCCTCAAGGGAGGTGCCCGCATTCCCGGTGGCGCGTCCGCGGGGAAGCAGGGAATCGAAGAGGGACTGGACGACTCCGCGAAGTTCCGGCCGGGTGCGGCAGGCCTGGCCGAAACCGTCCAGGTCCGCGCGCCGCGCCGGGGGGATCTCGTGATCCTGTTTCCGGACCAGCCGGGGGAGGATCAGGGCGTAGTACCCGGAGGGGAGCAGGGCGTCGTCGCCGGAGAGCAGGTCGGCGAAGGTGCCGTTTTCATTGATCGCGTAGTCGAAGACGACCGGTTCGATGGCGAAGGGCAGGGCGTGTTCGAGCTCCGACTTGAGTTCGAGCATCAGGGTGCGAAGGCGTTCCTGGGCTTCGGCTTTCCGGGCCGGGGCGAACATGAAGCCCATGCCCCCGCCGCTCATGCCGCCGAGCATCCAGAAACCCCAGAAGTCCGCGCCGAATTCCTTTTGCGTGCGCGCGATCAGCTCCTCGGTGAAGAGGTTCGAGGCCCAGGGAATGATGGTCTGGATCGGTTCCCGGAAATTCCTCGTGGTGGCGGCGCCGATGCCGCGGATGTCGCCCCGCGGCAGCGCCTCGAGGATCTCCTCCAGCACGCCCCGCATGGAGCCGCGCGCGGTCCATTCGGCGCCCGACCGCAGCAGGTACTTCTCCGTCACCATCTCCAGGATGGGGCCCACGTTCTGCGCCATGCCGCCATGCACGAGGACCAGGGAATCCTGCAGCGCCCGGCGGGCGGCATCCGGGATCTCGTCGCGGGTGAAGACGTGATGGGTGGGGAGCAGGCGTCCGCGCGAGATGCCGAACTCGGGATCGCCTTCGGCGGCCGGGACGCCGGAGATGAGTTTGATGCCCGGCCACAGTCCTCCCGAGTCCTGCCACCCGCCGCCGGAGCCGGCGAGCCATTCGCCCAGCAGCGCCCGCGCCAGCACGATCCGGCATTCCTCATCGCGGAGGCGTCCGGTCAGCGAGCGGGCCTGTCCCGTGGCCCGCATGCAGACGGAGACAAGGCAGCCCAGAAGATTGGTGGAGACCGCCAGCCGGGAACCCTTGGGGATGTCGTTGACGCTGGAGACGAGTTCGAGTCCGTGCCCCGGGCCCGCCAGCCGTTCGAGCAGGTCCTCAAGCCGCTGGCCGCTGCCCTCGATGCCCGGCGGCACCACGCCACTGGCGATCAGGGCCGCCTTCAGCAACCCGAGATGGTCCGCCGCGAAATCAAACACCTCGCCCAGGGATCGCACATCCGCCGAGGTTCCCAGATCGATCGAGGTGAGCCGGAGCAGGGGTTCCTCAATGACCCGCAGAAACGCGCTCACCGGCGGTCGCGGGGACGGGTCGCGTCCGTGGACTCCGAGGTCGATCGAGACATTCAGCACCCGGGCCCCTTCCGGGTGATCCATGCCGAGGAAGAAAATGTCGCTCCAGCCGCAGTGCGTGAGATCCATGCGCAGCGGCGTGCGCTCCCGCAGGATCGGATAAAGGCCGTCGGCCGTCCGTTGAAACAATTCGGGCCGC
>CAYZAE010000173.1:0-13711 GCA_964476125.1 uncultured Verrucomicrobiota bacterium
GCACTTCGAGGAACACCCGGAATGGTACAGCCTGGTGAAGGGAAAGCGGACCACTGACCATGCCCAGCTATGCCTGACCAACCCCCAACTCCGGGATTTCCTGGTCGATCGGGTGCGCGAATGGCTGAAGGAATCCCCGGATGCCTCGCTTATTTCCATTTCCCAGAACGACTGGTACGGCGCCTGCGAATGCGAATCGTGCAAGGCCCTCGACGACGCCGAGGGCAGCCACGCCGGCACCCTGCTTTCGATCGTGAACCACGTGGCCGAACGGCTGGGCCCGGAGTTCCCCAAGGTGGCCTTCGACACCCTCGCCTACCAGTACACCCGCAAACCGCCAAAGACCCTCCGCCCCCTGCCCAACGTCGTCGTGCGGCTCTGCTCCATCGAATGCAACTTCCGCGAGCCCCTCGACCACCCGAGCAACGCCGCCTTCGCCGAGGATATCCGGGGCTGGTCGAAGATATGCAACCGACTCTATCTCTGGGATTACACCACCGACTTCGCGCATTACGTCCAACCGCACCCCAACTGGTTCGTGCTCGGTCCGAACCTGCGCTTCTTCCACACCAACCAGGTCCGCGGCATGTTCGAACAGGGCGCCTACCAGTCGCCCGGCTCCGAGATGTCCGAACTGCGCGCCTGGGTTCTGGCCCGCCTGCTCTGGAATCCGTTCCAGGACGACCGCGCCCTGATTCGTGAATTCGTCGAGGGCTACTACGGAACCGCCGCCGCCCCCCACATCCTCGGCTATCTCGAACTCATGGTCGGGGCCTCCGCCGGCTACAAGCTGGGTTGTTTCTCGAAGACCGACACGCCGTTCCACCAGTTCACCACGCTGGCCGAGGCGGAGAAACTTTGGGACCAGGCGGAGAAGGCCGCGGCCGGCGACGCCAACCACGTGCTTCGCATCCGGGTCGCACGCCTGCCCCTGCGCTACGTCTGGCTGTCGCGCTGGGTGGAACTGCGAAAGGAATGCCGCGAAGCCGCAGCAACCTGGCCCCTGCCCGAGTCACGCAAGGAAGTCGCCACCGCCTTTGCGCGTCTCGCCAACGGCCCCGATTCCCCGCCCTGGGCCCGGATCACCCACCTGAACGAAAGCGGGCTCACCGTGGACAAATTCGTCGCCCGGTTCGCCGAGGATCCAGCTCCGTGAGACGCCCCCCGCCCCCCTCCACTCCGTTACGCTGAGGACCGGCCTGGACCCAACCGTTCAGGCGGTCCAACTCAACGGTTTCGAAACCCCGTCGCACAACTCCCGCAGCCGCACCATCCGCTCGCGCCCGGTGCCCGCCAGAAACGCGCGCCGCACCCCGGCATCCGCCGTCACCGCCTCGTTCCAGATCGCCCGGCCCGCAATCACCCCGCTGCCCCCGGACTCCCCGGCGATGCGGGTCTGGCGAAGAAAGGTTTCGTAGCCGACCCCGGCCGACAGCAGCACCCACGGGACCGCGCAGGCCCCGCTGAGTTCCGAACACGCCTCCCGCCACAGCCCCTCGTCGGGTGTCTCCACCGGATCCACCGGAAACTCCGCCTTGAGCACATCCACCCCCAGCGGCACCAGCCGCCGCGCTGTTTCCACCACCACCGGACGTCGCTCCGCCGAAGTCAGCGGACGCGCCATGTCGCCCGGCCGATACGACAGGGGCTCCAGGTACAGCGGCAGTTCGCAGGCCTCACAGGCCGCACCGATCTCGCGCACCACGGCTTCCACCGCCGCCGCCTCGGGGGCGTTCGGATGGTAATAGACCAGCAGCTTCACGCCCGAGGCCCCGCTGCGGGCGATCCGTTCGACGCTCCAGCCCGGGATCAACCCGGTCTCCAACCGCGCCGGATCCCCGGTCGATCCCGTGTCCAGGGCCGCCAGCAAGCCCCGGGTTCCCGGCAGCGACCCATCCCCGACACAGGCTTCAAGCCCGCCTTCCGGATCCAGCAGCACGGCGGAACTGGAGGGGGCCAGCTCACGCACGATGTCCCGCTTCAACGCCGCCATCGCGGCATTCAAATCCGCATCCTGAACCCCGGGTTCCTTCGCCAGCCGACGTCGAAGCGGACCCCGATGATCGATGGCCAGCACCGTGAACGTGCCGGAGGGCCCGGTGGCCTGCTGCAACCGACGCAGTTTTCCAAGGGATCGGGACACGATCTTCATGGGCGTGCCCGGAGGTCAGCCAATCTCACTGAGGCGCACGGGACGGTTCTCCTTCCAGGAACGCCGCGCCGCCAGGGCCATCACCACAGGCACGCGCGCCTCCTCGCCCGAAACCGGCGACGGCCCGCCCTCGCGCACCGCCTTCACAAACGCCCGCAACTCGTCGATGTAGCTGTCCGTGTAGCGATCCAGAAAGAAATGAAGCGGCAACTCGCGATGCACACTCCGTCCGTCACTGATCGTGGTCGTGTTCGGATACCGGTTCTCGGCCTCGATCCGACCGCCACTGCCGAACACCTCCACGCGCTGGTCGTACCCGTAAACCGCCTTCCGGCAATTCTCGATCACCCCCGTCGCGCCCCCGCGGAACTTCAGCACGATCGTCACCGTGTCCAGATCCCCCGCCTCCCCGATCGCCGGATCCACCCGCACCCCGCCGGTCGCATAAATCTCCTCCACCGCATCCCCGATCAGGAACTGCGCCATGTCGAAATCATGGATGGTCATGTCCATAAAGATGCCGCCCGAAACCCGGACATACTCAATCGGCGGCGGGCCGGGATCCCGGCTGGTGATCCGCAACTGGTGCGGCGTCCCGATCTCCCCCGCCACGATGGCCCTCCGAATGCGGGCAAAACTGGCATCGAACCGCCGGTTGAACCCAACCTGAAACACCACCCCAGCCTTGCGAACCGCCGCCAGGGCGCCATCAATGCGGCCCAGGTCCGGATCAATGGGCTTCTCGCAGAAGATGTGTTTCCCGGCCGCCGCCGCCTCCTCGATGATCTGCACATGAGTGTCCGTCGGCGAACAAACCGCCAGGGCCTCGATGTCCTTGCGGGCCAGAATCTGCCGGTAATCAGTCCCATGCGCCGCCACACCCTGGCGCTCGGCACAGGCACGGGCCGCCGCCTCGCTGGCGTCCGTCACCATCACCAGCTGCGCCTCCGGCAACCGGCATCGCAGGTTTTCCGCATGAAGCTGTCCGATCCGGCCGGCGCCGATCAGTCCGATCTTGAGGGGAGAATTCGATGAACTCACAGGAACCGAAACCCTGACAGACCGCCATCCCGCTGACGAGTTCGGTCTGGAGGGCCGGCCAGCGTCCTACCGCGTCGCGCCCCTCGGCGATTCCACCGGATTGACCGGCGCCCGCGATCGCGACACCCCGGGATCCGACGCAGGCGGCGCTTCCTCGCGCACCTCCGACCCGGGCCGGCTGCTTCGCGGCACCCCGAAGGGATGGGTCTCCTCCACGGTTCGAAACTGCACATGCGCCGTCATGGCGGGCAGGGCCACGAACGCAAAGGGCTGCGTGCGCGCCTGAATCTGCATCGTGCCCGGCCGGGGCTCACGCTCCCCCACCAGGACCCGCAGGGTCCGACCACGCAGCTCCACATCGACCACCTCCGTCACGTACCCACCCGTCGGCCGCTCCCCCATGGCCACCACCACCACCATCTCCCGGGAGAAATCCACCGCCGGCGGAAGAGCCACGCGGTTGACCGTCGCCGCGTGCTCCGCCCACACCTTCAGATACTCCAGCTCGTCCCGGATCACCTGCCGCCGATGCTCGGCCAACCCGCTGGTCAAACCCTTCGACAACGTGCGCCAGACCAGCTTGTGGCCCGACTTCGACGTCATGCACCCACCCCCACCCCCACCCAACCCCAGCACCAGCAGCAGCAGGAAAAGCCCGCGAAAAATCACCCAGCACATGGGTCCATGCTGGGCCAACCGGCCGTCCGGTGCCACGGCGAACCCCGCATCTTTCCGCTTCCCGACACCCCACCGCCACGGCACGATTCCGCCCCCCGTCGCTCCGGCGCCTGCCAGATCGGATGCCCGCGACGGACCCAGTCCATGGCCCTGATCGTCCAGAAATTCGGCGGAACGTCCGTCGGGAACACCGAACGGATCAAAAACGTCGCTCGCCGGGTCGCCGAATACCGCGCCCGCGGCGACAAGCTCGTCGTCGTCGTCTCCGCCATGAGCGGCGTCACCGACGGCCTCATCAAGCTGGCCAAGGACATCACCTCCCTGCCCAGCGAACGCGAAATGGACATGCTCCTCGCCACCGGCGAACAGCAGACCATCGCGCTCACCGCCATCGCCCTCCACGCCCGCGACATCCCCGCCGTCTCCATGACCGGCGCCCAGGCCGGAATCGTCACCGACGGCGTCCATACCAAGGCCAAGATCCGCAACATCACCCCCAAACAGGTCCACGGCTTCCTCAACGAAGGCAACGTCGTCATCGTCGCCGGATTCCAGGGCCAGACCGCCGAAGGCGAAATCACCACCCTCGGCCGCGGCGGCTCCGACCTCACCGCCATCGCCCTCGCCGCCGCCCTCAAAGCCGACCTCTGCCAGATCTATACCGACGTCGACGGCGTCTATACCGCGGATCCCCGCATCGTGCCCGACGCCCGCAAGCTCGAGGAAATCGCCTACGACGAGATGCTCGAACTCGCCGGCGCAGGCGCCAAGGTCATGCAGCTCCGCTCCGTCGAGTTCGCCAAGAAATTCGGCGTCGTCTTCGAAGTCCGCTCCAGTCTCAATGACAATCCGGGAACCATCGTGAAGGAAGAAACCCGCTCCATGGAGGACGTCGTCATCCGCGGCGTCTCCCTCGACAAAAACCAGGCCAAACTGACCGTCGTCGGCGTCCCCGACCAACCCGGTCGCGCCGCCCGCATCTTCCGCTCCCTCGGCGATGCCACGATCAACGTCGACATGATCGTCCAAAGCGCCAGCCACGGGGACGCCGGCTCCGCGCGGGCCACCGATATCTCCTTCACCGTCGACAAACCGGACCTGCTCAAGGCGCGCAAGGTCCTCGACGGCCTCAAGCCGGACCTCGGCTTCCGGGACATCCTCACCGAGGAAGGCATCGGCAAGGTCTCCATCGTCGGCGTCGGCATGCGCAGCCATACCGGCATCGCCGGCCGCATGTTCGAAGTTCTGGGCACCCAGGGCATCAACATCGACATGATCTCCACCAGCGAGATCAAGATCTCCGTCGTCGTTCAACTCGCCCAGGGCGAACAGGCCGTCCGCGCCCTTCACACCGCGTTCTTCGGCTGATCCGGAGCCCGCCTCTCCGTTCCCGTGGCGAACAAAGCTCTTGGACGCGATCTCGGCGACCTGCTCTCGCGGGCCCGCCCCGCCCGCATGGTGGCTCACGTCGGGTCGCGCCCCGCCACACCCGAACCCGGCACCGGCACCGGCCCAGGCCCCGGCACGGCTTCGACCGCGCCCGACTCCGTCGCACCCCCCATCCCTCAGGATCTGCCTCTCGATCCCCCGGCTGCGGCCACGGCCGTCGTCCTGATCGAGACCCCGGTCGTCGCCCCCGCCCTGGCCCCGGCCCCGGCCGTCGCCATGGCCCCTCCCGTGCCGCGAGCAACCCCGGTCGGCCGCCGACCCTTCGCCCCACCCGGCGCCTCCGGCTACCCGGCCTCGGGCCCCGCACCGCGCGCCAACCCTCCGCCGCCCGCCGGGTCCATGGCCGCTTTCCTCGTGCTGCTGGGCATCGACTCCATCCTCCTCATCACCGGAGCCGCCCTCGCTTTCACCGACTGGGTTCCGGCACCGCTCTCCAGTTACCTGGCCCTGGTGGCCGTGCTCGCCGGCGCAGCCTGCTCCGCCCTCGCCTACCTCCTGCGACCCGCCCCCGCCCCCAAATCCGAACCTTCCAAGGTCCGGGTGCAATTGCGGCGAATCTAAACCCGCCTTCGGCTGTCTGGAATATCGGTCGTTCTCCTCCCCGCCACCGCCTGGCCCCGGAAATCAGGATCGACCCCGAAGGGCGTCGCAGCCACGCGAGGGAAGGGCATGGAACCGTGACAACGGACCCGCCCCACCCACCAAAAGAAGGGGCGTATGCGAGCATTCCCCCCTGAGTTCCCCGCTTGATGACCACTTAATCTGCGAGAGCGACTGGGGCTACGTCCGGCGCATCCGGTTCGAACCCCTCGCAGGATTCCAACCGGTCGCGCCGAGGTCTCCGGGCGCGGGCGGACTCTACCGCCCGAGCGGCAGCAACCGATAGTAACGTCCGGCCCCGAGATCGACCTCGGGATCCAGCACATCCAGCTCCTCCCCGGTCTGGATGCGCACATCGACCGGAGCCCAGGTCCGGAGATCCGAGGAGGCCTCCACGGCGAACACCTGATCGAGTGGCGCCTCCACCTTGAAGTGGACATGGCCTTCCCGGCCCCGTCGGGACTCCGCGATTCGCATCGAAACCCCGCCCCCGGACGCCCCCACGCTCTCGCGGCCGAGAATCGGAAGCAGGCTTCCATCGAAGGAAATGCGACCCGAGAACCGGCCGTTGCTCACGGCATCCGCCGGAGGCACCGCCTCGTAACCAAGTTCCCGCACCGCATCCCCCTCCAGCAGACCCCAGCGGACCACACCTGAAGCGGGATCATACGTCCCGCCATCACTGACCCGCGTCACACGCCAGCCCCCGGGAATGGCTTCCTCCAAGGCCGTCGCCATCCCCCCCTGCGGCGGTGTCACCCGCACCGTCACGGATCCCGGAACCCCCGGAGTCCACACCGCCGGCGCCTCGCGGAACGCCTCCCCCGAACCCGATCCAACACCCGCCAGACCCGGCCCACGCCCCGGCAACCCCGCGTTCGCGGCCGCCGCCGGAATCCAGCACTCCGGCGGAGCCCCCATCGCCCTCACCATCGCGTAGCGACCCCCCGACCTCCAGATCGCGCCCGCCCGGGTGACGTAGCTCAACGGAATCGCAGCCCCATTCGTTCCCCACGCCTTCCCCGTCTTCCACGCCGCCGCGTACGCCGTGAGTTCATTGGCCGAAATCTGATGATCCTCCGCCGTGACGTCGGCCGGATGATACTCGCCCGCCGGGAAAATCGTGACCGATCCAGCCACCGGCAGCGTCCTCCCATCCAGCGAACTGCTCCCCGCAAAGGTCCCCACACCGGACGCGCCCTGCGGAGGAATCGCGCGATAGGTCAACCTCCGCGCCGAGGAATCCGTAAACGGCCCCAGACGCACCGATCCCGTCACCCGATCGAAGGCCCCGTTCTCCCCCAGTCCCTCGATCGACCATCCCGCGGGCGGATACTCCTCCACCGCCCAAGCCAGGGCATTCGCCGGCGGTTGCGCCACCAACACAACCTCCACCGCGCCCCCAGGCAGATAAGCCGGAGGCAACTCCCGCCGCACAAACGCCAGGGCCGCCGCGTCGCGAACCAGGATCCTCACGACGGCGGAAACAGACTCACGCCCCGCGTCGTCGACCGCCCTCGCGGTCAAGGTGTGAATGCCCAGTCCTGCCTCTTTCCAATCAATCGCCAGGGTTGCCTGTTTCGTGCTCCCCAGCAGCTTGCCGTCCGCCAGAATATCGAGTCGCGCAATCGTGCCGTCCGGGTCAACCGCCTCAGCAGCGATCGGAATGATCTGACCCGCAACGAACACCCCGCCCCCCTTGGGACGGGTCAGGGACACCCGCGGAGCCACGTTGGCCCCCGGCCCGTCACGCAGCACCAGCGACGCCTCCCTGTTCGTTCCCAAGGTGTAGCACTCGGCCGGTGGCGGATAGATCGCCGGACAGACCGGAGTCATCAGGGTCAAAACCACCTTCTCATCCCCCTCCACCAGCGAGTCGGCCAGCGGTTGAACCACGATCTCAACCGACTCGCGACCCTTCGGAAGAAGCACCATCCCACTCAGCCGGGCGTAATCGACACCGTTCGACGCCCCTCCAGACAGCCGATAACCCACGGTCAAGGCCACCTCCAGCGGACCCGAAGATCGCTTCACCACAAACACCCCTTTGCCACCCGCCTGCCCCCTCGAAGGCTCCTTCACTTCCGGAGTCATGGCGGCAACTTCAAGAGACACCGGGACAGGCACAACTTCCGCCAGCGACACCAACTGCAAACCGTTCAGGACAGCCACGTGCTGCGACGGATCCCCGGGCTTGGCCACACCATCAAACCCCGGAGCCACAATCAACTCCAGCGGCGCACCCGACTCGGGAATCGTCACTCCACGGAAGACGACATACTGAGCCCCTTCCTTCCAGCCGTCGGACGCCTTCCAACCCGCCGAAGCCTTCGTTCCCAAGGGACCCAAGGTCTGCCCAGCCACCTTCGCCGTGAACATCGAATTGCTCTCCGGCCGGCCCTCGGGATCAGCGTGACCATACAAATACAGATCATACCGGCCCGCCGGCACCCCGCTCAGGTCCACCGCCATGTCCCCCACCCCATCCCCCAAACCGCTGTTCGGATAAATGTAACTGTCGTACATCCCATCCCCGGTCCGGTTGTTCCACGTCCCCCCCGCATTCCGCACCCGCATCGAAACACGACTCGTCGATCCGTCCGCCAGCTTGAGATCGGACACCGTGGCATCCGGATTGCCGGTGATTTCCCACGGGTTCCAGAAATCGTCCGCCGATCGTCCCGCCCCCGCCGGGCCGGTCTTCTTCGTCCAGAGCCCGAAATTGACGTTCAACAGCCACGGCGAAAACAGCGTCCGACGATCCACCGTCACCCCGACGGTCTCCGATCGAAGCGGCGTGCCCACCGAACTGGTCGCCTTCGCGTACAGCTTGTGATCACCCGCCACGGCGCCCTTCCAGTCAAAGGAATGCTCAATCGGCGTGCCCGGGTCGGGAGCCCGGATGAACACCAACTCCGAAACCCCCACCAACTCCGAGCCATCGAACAGCTCCACCCGGCTGACGTACCCCTTCGCATCCACCCCCACGACCCGCACGGAAATCGTCTCGCCCTCCACAAACCGATCGCCGGACACGGGCTTCAAAATCTCCAGATTCGCCAAGGGGCCCGGGGTGGGATCGGAATCGAAAATGACCACCTTCGCGCTCTCCTGCTTCGCGTCGAGGGTGTACGCAGGCACCAGCGCAATCCCCGTCCCCGCCACCAGGGGCGCAGGCTGGATCCGCGCGATCACCGACTCCTCGGGCTCGTCCAAATCGTCATCCACCGCCACCACCGCAAGGGTCGCCTCGGATTTTCCAGCGGGAATCTGCACGAACTTCGGCAGGCCCGCGTAGTCCGCCTCCGGCACGGCCGACCCCTCGTACGCCAGGAGGACCGTGAGCGGCAACTCAGTGCCACCCGTCCGCCGCACCGTGAACTGCCCGGGAATGACCCGGATGGTCGGCGCCGGTTCGGACGTACTGGGCGTGGTCGCCTCGATGCTGACAACCGGCGGTACCGGCGCCGCCGCAAAGATTCCCTCCAAAGCAAAATCAAAACTCAGGGCCGTGCTGGTCACCGCGTGCTGATGCACTTCGACCCCCACCACGTTCCGCCCAACCACCAGGTTGCCGGCAGGCAGCGTGAATTCCCGGAACTCCGAACTCCCCGAAGGACCGCTCGCCCGGGTCGAATGCGTCACCGGCCCGGCCGGCATGTTGTCCCGCAACACCTCCTTGCCGTTCAGGTAAACCACCGCGCCGTCCGACCGCAGAAGCCGCAACGAAAGACGCGAGAAAAGGACGTCCGCCGGAACCTGGAAGTCGGTGAGAAAATAGGCCGTCATCGGATACGGCGGCCGGCCAATCCAAATGGACGTCGCCTCGTCACCCTGCCCAAAACCCAGCTGGGCCTTCCCCTCCTTCCACCCGCGCGCGTCGAAATTCGTCTCCCGCCACACGTCACGCTGGTCGGTTCCATCATAGTGCCAATGCCAGGACGCCCCCCTGGGCACAAAGACCACCCCCGTCGGCGCAGGTCCCACCACTTCCACCACCACCACCGGCGACACCACTTCCCACCCCGCCGTGCTCTTCCCTCGCCCCACAATCCGATACGTCCCAGGCGTCACTCCCTTCCACTCCAGTCGATGCGGAATCGGCCTCCCGGGAATGACCGCGATCTTCAACAGGTAATCCGAAGACCCGATCAACCGGTCGTTGGCATAGAAATCCAGATGCCGGATGTCACCCAAGGAATCAACGGCTTCCGCCTCGATGACCACCGGCCCCGGAGCCGCGAATTTATCCCCGGTTTTCGGCGACTGAATCTTGATGCTCGCCAGCACCGGCAGCGAGATCACAGCCGCCACGGCTCCCGTGCCCCAGAACAAACCCAGCCAAAGGGCAATCAACTTGAAGATCGAACCCCGAAAAGTGCCCTGTCGAATGCGTTTCATGTGCGGTATTCCTGCAAATCAAACCGATCAGACGTCTCCAACTTCCTCCCCTGCATCAAAAAAAAGCGACACCCCTCCCTGGTCAGGGAGGGAATGTCGCCAGCCTCGCACCAACTGGGCGGTCCGTCAAAATCAGCCGCCGATCTGCGCCTTGTATCCCGCGGGGGTCAACAGGGACTCCACCTCCGCGGCGGCCGACACCTTGATCTTGAAAAACCAGCCCTCTCCAAACGGAGCGGTGTTCACCAACGCCGGATTGCCCGGCAAATCACCATTCACCGCCACCACCTCCCCACCCACCGGCGCATAAATATCACTGGCGGTCTTCACCGACTCCACCACCGCACACGCTTCGCCCGCCCGGACCTTCCGCCCAACCGCCGGCAACTCGACGAACACCACATCCGTCAACTCATGCTGGGCGTGATCCGTGATGCCCACCGTCGCCACTCCTTCGGCGAGGCGGACCCATTCGTGCGACTTGGCGTAGCGGAGATCGTCCGGAACGTTCGACATGCGCTGATTTCAGGGGCGCACGGCCCGCGGGTCAAACCGCTTTTCACCCCACGCAAGGGTTTCCGGTATCCCGAAGTTGTCGGTGGCGGTTGTCGCGCTGCGACAACCCCGCCCGCGTTGAGCGGGCGGTAACCTTTGGGGGTTGCACTGTGGCGAGGTCGTTCGCCGCTGGACGCAGCGCCACTCGCCGCAGCGCGAAACCCCATCTCGGGAAAGCCTCTCTCCTCCACCTCAGGCCGCCGGCTTGCGATACAACGGCTTCTTCACGATCTCCGCAGGATAACGGCGTCCACGCACCTCCACCGCGATCAACGTGCCCGGCTCCGCCTGCGCCACCGGCACGTAAGCCAGACCGATGCCCACACCCAGCGACGGACTCAGCGTGCCGCTCACCGTCTCTCCCAACGGCGTCCCATCCCCGCCCGTCGCCCAGATCGGGTAATGCGGCCGGACCGGCGGCACGGCCTTCTCGGTCATTCGGAACGCCACCAACCGGCGCCGAACCCCGTCCCGCTTCTGCGCCGCCATCACTTCCCGGCCGTTGAACGCCGGCTTGTCCAGCGCCACAAACACATCCAACCCCGCCTCGATCGGCGTCAACTCCTCGTTCAACTCATGCCCGTAAAGCGGATAGCACATCTCCGTCCGCAACGTGTCCCGCGCCCCCAATCCGCACGGCTTCAATCCAAACTCCCCGCCCACCGCCAGACACCGATCCCAGACCTGCGTCACCAGGGCATTGGGCGCCACAATCTCAAACCCATCCTCCCCGGTGTACCCCGTCCGCGAAAACCACACCGGCTCGCCCGCAAACGAAAAGACCGAGATCCGATTCCGGCGGAGCTCCGACGGCTTCGCCGCCATCGACGCCGGATCGGCATGAGGCCCGGGGAAAATGGCGTCGATGAACTCGGCCACCCGCGGTCCCTGCACGGCCACCGCCGACAACCGGTCGCACGCATCCGTAAGCACCACCTCGTCACGCCGCGGAAATTCCAGAAGCTGCGCCGTCAGCCACGCCACATCCACCTCCGCGCGGGAGGCATTGATGATGAGCAGAAAATCCACCGCCCCGATCCGGTAGGCAAACAGATCGTCGATGACCCCGCCCCCCGCCTGGCACATCAGCGTGTACTGCCCCTGTCCCGGCACCAGCTTGCGCAGGTCATTCGTCAGCACCCCGTTCAGAAACTCCTCCGCCGCCGGACCACTCACAAACACCTCGCCCATGTGCGAGATGTCGAACAGGCCCGCCGCCGACCGCACCGCCTGATGCTCATCAAGAATTCCGGTGTACTGGATCGGCATCTCCCAGCCACCAAACTCCACCAGTCGCGCCCCCAGCCGAACGTGGGCCTCATACAACGCCGTGCGCTTCAGATTCGCCATGGCCCCAGCCTACCGGAGCGGGCTCCAACGCCAAGGAGGATGAGAAGGATGCCCCGGGGAATCGCCAGGGTCGCACGGAGGCCGTCTCCCCCTCATGGCGGCACTCCTCGCGCGGCGAGGAGTCGCGCCGCGCAGAGCGGCGCGAACTCTCCCGGCAGAGGAATCCCTGCCATCCGTTCCGCGCCCGCTGAACGCGGTGGGCTTCCTCGCAACTCGAGAAAGCCCACCCCCACCCCCACCCAGGGTGAGCGCGGAATCCCCTCACTTCGGTGTCGCGGGAGCCGCCGGCGCCGCCGGAGCGGGCTTCGGCTTGAAGAAATCCCCCACCGCCTTCGTGGCGGCTTCCACGCCCTTCTGGCTCGCCGATTCCTGCACCTGCTTCTTGAGGGCATCCAGCGTTCCCTGCTGATCCCCGGTCAGTTTCAAACCGGACACCGCCGATTGAAGTTTCGCCCAGGCCTCGGGTCCCTTGCCTTCCGCCACCAACTGCTTCACCTCCGCCACCAGATCGTTGAACTGCTTCTGGGCCGCCGCACCGGCATCGGCCGCCACCTGCTGCACCACCTTCGCAGCCTCCTCCACCACGGTCTTCGGGGCCTCGGCCACCACCGGCTTGGGCGCCTCCACCGCAGGTTTCGCCGGAGCCGCAGGGGCCACCGGAGCCGCCGCGGCCGGGGGCGGCGGCGGCGGCGTCGAAGCCGTGGGCGCAGGGTTCGATCCTTCACCACAGCCCGTCAGCAAACCCGCCGTACCCAGGGCGATCGCCAAACCCAACCATCGATTGATCAATCCGTTGTTCATGATATGCCTGCCTTTGGAACTTCCCGTGTTCAGCTCGATTCAACGAGGCGCTCCGGTTTCCCGCAAACCGCGCCTCCGGTGGCCGGACCGCGCAGAATGCCCTCCGGGCGACACCCGAATCGACACGCCACACTACGCAATACCCGGCCCATCGCAAAGGCCCAACCTCCGCCACCCAGACCCGCAGTTGATCCCCGGCACGGATAAGGCATCATCTCCGCCAGCCGTTCGAACCGTCATCGGAATCGAACGCCCATATCCCATCATCCAATCACGAGCGCCCATCGCGCCTCCATTCTCCATCCCGCATGCCCATCCCGACCGTTCCCCAGGACGCCGTGCAACAGGCCACCGACGCCCTCAACGCCCACCTTCTCGAAATCATCCACTGGCATTTCAGCCCCGAGACGGGATGCCCCTTCTGGCTCGATTGGGCCGCGAAGAACTGGGACCCGCGCCGCGAGATCAAGTCGTTCGCGGACATGCTCAAGTTCCCGCATTTCCAGGACGAATTCCTCCGCGACCTCCAACCCGAGGTCTGGGTCCCGGCCGCGTTCAAGGGCAAACCCTACAACATCTTCGAAACCGGCGGCACCACCGGCATGCCCAAACAGCGCATCGGCTGGAATGACTACAAGGTCGATTACTCCGAGTTCAGCGAGAAGATCTCCGACGCCCATTTCC
>CAYZAE010000174.1:0-9269 GCA_964476125.1 uncultured Verrucomicrobiota bacterium
AGGGGGCTGCCGCACTCCAAAAAAAAACGGGCTGCAGGTGGTCCTGCAGCCCGTGGTGGTTCAGCCGCGCTGGCTGCGCGTGAGGGGATTACTTCGGCCCAAGTCGCAGGGCGCCGTATTCACCGCCCGGGACCCACCAGCCGTCCTCGGGGGATCCAGTGGCGCGCTGGAGGTCGAATCCGATGCAGCCGTGATCGAGGGACGGGATCAGCTGCGGGGTGCCCGGGGCCCGGAGGTCCCAGAGTTCGAAGGGTCCGGCTTCCCGCACGAGGAGAGTGTCGCCGAGAATGCGCGTTTCCTGGGGCAGACCGGCGAGCCGGACTTCCGCGATCTGCGCGAGTCTGGCCTGATCGAGGCTGAACACGCGCAGGCGCGATTTTTCGGGAGCATTCCAGACTCCGGTGGCGGCGACCACGTTGCCGGCCGAGGTGACCTGGACGGTGGCGGTTTCGTCGCCCTGGGTGGCGAGCGTGACGGCGTCCCCGACGTAGACCTGGAGACCGTCGTAGGCGGCGACCTCGAGAACGCTGCGGGTGATGATGTTCGTGGTGCCCTCGGATTTCTGGGCGAGGGAGAACAGCACGCTGCCGCCCTGGGCCACGCCGCGGAGTTCGCCGGGGAAGGAGAGGGACGGGCGCACGACGGGTTCGCGACCGCCGGCGTTGTAGTCGACGACGCGCAGTTCGTGGCGCTGCCACCATTGGATGACTGGGAACCAGTTGGTGACCAGGCGGGGGATGGGGTCACCGATCAGGACGATGTTGCCGGCCTGGTCCTTTCGCTGGTCGTAGTAGTACTCCGTCCAGACGACTTCGTTGGTGCCGGTGATGGTGGATTCCTGGAATTCCTCGCTGAAGAGGACGAGTCCATCGCCGCGGAAGGCGGTGCTGGCTCCGGTCGCGCCCGAGCTGCTGGCGACGGTGGAGAGGAACGAAGGTTGGGCGGGGTTCGCGGTGTCGAAGGCGAGCAGCGTGCGCGGTTGGCTCCACCAGCGACCGGGCCAGCCGAACCGGCCATCGATGACTGCCATGGCGCCTCCGACGACTGCGGGTTTGGCCATGGGCAGGACGTCGATCCAGCGGCCCCAATAGCCGTTTTGCGCGATCGACGACCAGACCAGGGTGTTGGCGGAAGGCCAGAGTGCCTCGTATTCGGAGAGCCCGGTGATCTGGTGTTTCTCGGAGACCGTCCCGAGTTCGGAGACTTTGGGCAGGGCCGCGAGGGAGAGCAGGCGGAGTTGGACCAGTCCGGAGTTGGTGGAGGCGATCCAATCGCCGTCGGGCTTTTCCTGGTTCCAGGTGACTTCAGCGGCGAAGCCCTGGAGCAGGTACAGCACGTCGCCGTGGCGGGTGGCGCCGATGACGGGGTACTTGCCGAGCTCGAACGTCGACAGCACGGATTCCGGCGTGCCCTTGGCGGAGACCTGGAGCTGATTGTTGTGGAAGGTCAGGAAGTGATCCCCGGCGACGACCAGGCGGTCGACGGGACGGGACAGTTCGAGCCGTGAAGTGATCTTCGGGGTGTCGCGGTCGGTGAGGTCGGCGGTGAGCAGTTCCCGGGACGAGAGCGAGAGCACGCGCGATCCGACGACGGTACTGCGACGGGGGGCCCAGGCGTCGCTTTCGATGATGCCGCGGGCCTTGAGCGTGTCGCGTCCAAGGTCGATGGCCTGGACGCCCTGGACGGTTGCTCCCGCCTTGGTCGAACCCGTGAAGGGCAGGAGGACCAGGCCGTTCGCAGGAAAGACCCCGAGGGCTTTTTCGTCCCAGTTGGCTTCGGTGGAGGACCAGGAGTCGCCCAGGGGAATTTTGGCGAGCAACGAGGGATTCGCGGGGTCGGCGACATCGAACAGTTGAACGGCGGCGCGCCAGCCGTCGGTGTCATCGATGCCCACGGTGAGCAGCCGGTCGCCGAGCGGATGGAGATAGTTCGACCAGCCGGGGATTTTCAGTTCGCTGAGAATGCGCGGACGCGCGGGGTCGGAGAGATCGATGATGAACAGCGGATCGACGCGCCGGAAGGTGACGACGTAGGCGCGGTCGCCGTCGAAGCGGGTGCCGAAGAGGTTTTCGCCGGCGCCGAGGTCGAGTTTGCCGAGCAGTTCATGCTTTTGATCCCTGCTGTGGGAGAGTCGCCAGGTGGTCAGGCGGGTGATCGGGCTCCAGCGGTCGGGGCTGGCCTGATCCTCCACCACCACGCGGAGGATGTCGCCGCGCAGGTCGAGCTTGAACTTGTCGCGCAAAAATCCGGTGAGAGGGAGTGTGGTGAACTCGGTGATCGAACCGTCCGGGGCGGAGGCGTCGAGGATGTGAAGTTCCGTGGAGCGCTGAGGCCAGGTGCGGACCAGTTCCTGGCCGACGAAAAAGTAGCGGTCGGAGGCGGCGACAACGCTGGCGGCGCCGGGGATTCTTCGCGAGCTGCGGGCGACGGGGGTGCCGGGCTGGGAGAGGTCGAAGGACGACAGCACGGTGGACATCTGCCAGATGCCCGTTTTGGGGTCGGTGTTCTCGTACGTTTGGGAGGCGACGTAGAGCGAGGAGCCGATCATGCGGCTTTCGAAGAGCCGGCCGGGGACCGCGAGGCGGGTGATTTCGCGGGGTTGATCGGCGGAGACATCGACGATGGCAATGGCGGCGCCTTCGTAGCCGTTGCCGCGGCAGTCTTCCCGGAGGAGGAGGACGGCGTGCCGGTCATCGGGGACGTAGAGTTGTTCGCCGGCGGCGGCGAACGGCAGGGAGCCGGTGAGACGCGGGGCGTCGGGCTGGGTGACATCGATCACCTGGAGGCCCCGGAACTGGTTGAAGAAGTAGAGCCGGTTGCCCTGGACCTTCCAGATGTCGGATTCGACGACCGACCTGCCGGAGTTCTCGACTGCGACGGGTCCCTGGCCGGGGACTGCCACGTCCTCCAGCACGCCGTTGCGGAAGACCTTGGAGCCACCGTTGGGAAGGGGTGTGGGCGCGATGTTCGTCTTGCCGCTGTAAAACGCGGCGGGCACGGGATCCTGTTCGTCGGCGCGCACGCGGAGCACCTCATGGGGGGCGTCGGCGGGCAGGTCGATGACCACGGTCTGGGCCTTGCCGTCGAGACGGCGGACGGCGCGGGGAGTCCAGCCGGAGAGTTCGTTGCGCCGGGTGGATTCGAGCACGATGCGTTGCACGCCTTCGGGCACGCGGACGGAGACGTGCGCGCCCTGGGAGTCGACCTGGATGGCGGCGATTTCCGGGGGTTGCGCCGGTGCGGCGCCGGCCTGGCCTCCGGTGAGGGCGAGCACGAGCGCCAGCAGAAGCGCCCGGAGCGGGGGATTGAGTTGCGGTGGTTTCATGTTAGCCGATCAGGATTCGAGTTTAGCTGAAGTCAGGGGTTCGGAGAAATACCGGTCATCGGCGGGGGTTGCGCGACCACGGGCCCGGTCGGGGTGGTCGAACCCCCGACGGGTTCCCGGGTGATCATGAAGGTCGGGGCGGTGACGGCGGTGCCGTCGACGGCAAATCGGAGCACGAAGACCTGGGGGGCGGCGCCGGCGCCGGCGGAGGTTGTGATCCCCAGGCTCTGCACGGAGCCGGTCGCCGAATCGGTCATCCACAGCTGGTAGACTCCGGCAGAATCGACGGATTCGCCCGGGACCCGGAATGCGATGGCACCCTGGCCGGTGTCCGGGGAGAAGGCGCCGAAGGCGGACCCGTCGGAAGTTGAGACGATCCCGGAGTCGGGGATGGCGCCCGTGGCGCCGGGAAACGAGGAACCGTTCTGGGCGAGGTCGACGATCTGGATGGGGTCACGAACCGCGGGCGTCTCGGTCGGGGCGACCGCGGCGTTTTTGGCGCCAGGGTTTGCGCCGTCGAGCGCGAGGGAGGAGTCGATGGGGGTGCGGGACGTGGTGGGGGGTGGGAAGGAGGTCGTATTTTCGGCCGATAAATCCCCCCCCGTGAAACCGGAGAGGCCGGGGGCGGTGGCCAGGGTGGCCAGTTGGCGGGCCGCGGCCAGGGCCAGTGTCAGCGAGACATCGGGAGTGGACGAAGCGACCGGGGTGGAGGGGCCGGGAGGTTCAGAGACGGACGGGGAGCCGGTGTCGGGCGTGTTGGACGCGAGACGGCGGGGTTCGTTCGTTGGAGTTTCGAGGATTTCGGCGTTTCCATTGGTGGAGACCAGCCGGAACACCTGCAACCGGGAAGATCCGGCGGGCAGGAACGACTGCTGACCGAGAACCCGGGTCAGCAGGGCGACTTGATCGGAGAGGGTCCGGACGCGGTCCTGAAGCCGGGAGGTTTCGGAGGCGAGGCGGGGATCGGCGGCAACGGAGTTGGACGCCGTCGGAAGGCGCGCGGCGGAGGCGTTGGGGCGTCCCTGGGACGCGGCCCCGGAGACGGAACCGGGACGGTTGTTGCGGTCCGGTTGGATCCCGCGTGGGTCCCGGCTTTGGCGGCTGGACTCCCCGCTGAGGGCGGCGATCCGTACGGGGGGTTCCAGAAGCAGATGAACGACGAAGACCGCGGCGAGGGCGGTGGCCACGGCCCAGCCGTTGGTGAACCAGGAGCGGACCAGGGTCCAGAAGGTGAGGGTGGGCTCGGCTGCGGGCTGGGGTTCGCGGGCGGTGCGTTCGGCGATGGCGTGCCACACGCGGGCGGGCGGGGTGCTGGGGGGGGCGGCGAGGGCCAGGGCCTCAAGATTGGTGCGCAGATCCGCCACCTGCTGCTGCAGGTCCGGCGAAGCGGCCAGTTCCGACTCGAACGCCCGCTTCGCGTCCGGCTCCAGAAGCTCCAGCACGTAGAGGCTGGCGTCCTCCATGCGGGAAAGTGAGTCAGGCATAGAAATCCTTGAGCAGCTGCCGCAGCGCGAGCATGCCGCGGCGAATGTGGGATTTGACCGTCCCCAGCGGCTGGCCGCTGGCCCGGGAAATCTCCTCGTGACTCCAACCCCGATAGAAGGCGAGCTCGATCGCCTCCCGCTGCGGATCCGACAACCGTCGCAACGCCTCGGTCACCTTGTCCGAAACCTCCCGCTCCCCCGCCGGGGTTGTGGGCCCGATATGGTCGACCTCCAGCGAAGCCACCTCCTGCTCGTAGGCCGTCAGGTGAACCTGCCGCCGTGCCCGCGACCGCAGCCGGTCGAGGGCCAGGCCCCGGGTCAGCATGACCATCCAGGTCCAGGGGGACGCCTTGGTCGCGTCGTAACTGGCGGCGCGTTTCCAGAACAGGACGAAGGCATCCTGCAAAAGTTCCTCGGCCTCGTCCGCCGATCCCACCATGCGAAGCAGGAGGGAATACAAGGCGGCTCCACGGCGCTGGTAGAGGGCGGCGAGCGACTCGTGGCGTCCGGAGGCCATCTCGGACAGCAGTCGACGCTCCTGCTCGGCATCGGGGCCGGGGCTGGTGGCGTCGTTCATGAAATGTACAGGAAGGCGCACAACGCCTCGATTCAAGTCCGGGATGAACCTTGATCCTGCCACAGTTATGAGATTATCCGGCGCTCGATGCGGTTTGGATGCAGTCGGTGAAGTGGGGAGTGGGGAGTGGGGGGCGTCGTGGGTCGTGGGTCATTGGGAGCGAAGAGGCGCGGGAAAGGAGGCTTTGGTACTTGGTTGGTTTTGGTGTGGGTGTTTCGTAAGGCGTTTATAGTATTATATTTACGAATTGGTTGCGGGCCGCCTTTCGCTTCCCGGAAACGGTGCGAATCGCCTAAGGATAGGGGTGTCGGGCTTTGCCTCGCCTTCGCCGGATCCTCCGCGCAGGGGGCTTCGACGTTCACCTACAATTCCAGCATCACCATACCCGACTCCGGAACCGCCACTCCGTACCCCGCGTCACTCTCGGTTTCCGGGTTGGGCCACAACCTGACCGGCCTGACTGTTTCGCTGAACAACTTCCAGCATTCGTGGGCGCCCGATATCGGTATCGTGCTGCAAAGCCCGACGGGCCAAAAAGGTCATGCCAATGGGAATGGTGGGTGGTTCTGTGAACGCTCCGATTAGCTTCACCTTCGACGATACCGCTCCGGCCCAGATCCCAATGGCCCGTTCGGTGACAGTATTCAAGACGGGTCCTCCTATAAGCCCACGGACCAGACGGGAGGGGGATACAATTTCTCCGGTGCTGGGATCCATGGAGAGCCGACCACCTGGACCACGACGCTTTCTTGGTTCTACAGCTCGAATCCCAACGGGACCTGGAAACTCTTCGTCCAGGATTTTGCCGGCGGCGACGTGGGAAGCATCGGTTCCTGGTCGATTAATGCCACCGCGGTTCCGGAGCCGCAGACCTACGCCTTGGTCGCTGCGGGTGCCCTGGGTGGGTTTGCGATTCTGCGCCGCCGATTCGTGCGGCGTTGAGTTCCGAGGTGTGGCGTAAACGGGTTTGACACTCGCCCGCCACGGCGGAGGTTGGCCGCATGCCAAGTTTGAGGGGGTGTGGCTCGGCGTTGCTGCGGGGGGTGATCCAGCTGGGGCTGTCGTTGCCCTGGGTTGTTTCGGCTGAAATTCTGCGGGTTCCCGCGGATCACCCCACGCTTCAGGGGGCGATCAGTGCAGCGCGGGACGGCGACCTCATTCGGGTTTCTCCCGGAACGTACTTCGAGCGGATTTCGTTTGAGGGCAAGGCCATCACGGTGGCCAGCACGGACGGTCCCGCCGTGACCATTCTCGATGCCGGGGGGAGCGGGACCCTGGTCCGTTTTGATCGTGCGGAGGGTCCGGGATCGGTGCTCCAGGGATTTACGCTTCAAAACGCCTTTGAGTCATTCGGCGCGGCAGTGACGATGCTGGGTAGTTCGCCAAAAATCCTGGGGAACGTGTTCCAGGACAACCACCAGTCGGCCGGCGGGTTTGGTGCTGGCATCGGCGGGAACGGAGCATCGCCGATCATTGTCGGGAATCTCTTTCGCCGGAACACCGCCGATGACCAGTGGCTCTCGGGCGTGGTCAGCTTCGTCAACTCGTCCTCCCCTCTCATCGCCAACAATCTGTTCGTGAGCAACGACTGTCGTGCCATCAACATCTCAGTGACCGAGGGGAACCGGCCGAGGGTGATGAACAACACCGTGATCGCCAATCGGGTCGGGATTCGGATCGATGCCCGGGTGCCTTTCGGTTCGCATGCGTATCTCAACAATCTTCTTTTCGGGAACGACCTCGGTCTGCAAGTGGACTTTCTTTTCAGCAGCTTTCCGGCGGTTTGGCGAAACAACCTGGTGGCGGGCGGCAAGGAGGCCTATCGCGGAGTCGATTCGCAGGCCGGTTTGAACGGGAATCTTGCGCTGGAGCCATTCTTCGTCTGCCCGCCCACCGGGGATTTCCGGTTGCTCGCCACTTCGCCGGGGATTGATGCAGGGGAGAATTCGACCGAATTGCCTGCCACCGATCTCGCGGGTGGGCCGCGCGTGCTGCCGTCACCGACGGTCGACGGTGGAAAAGTGGATCTCGGGGCTTACGAGTGGGACCGTTCGAATTCTCCCACGCCGTGTGTCTACGTGAACTGTGCCGGGGACGTGGAGGTGATTGCGGTGTCGGGAGAGTCGGAGGCCGTGGTGACTTATCCTCCACCCGAGGGGCAGCGCGTGGCTGTGCTCTCCCAATTCCCGCCCTCGGGATCGCGTTTCCCGGAAGGCACCCACACCGTCACCAACCGGGCGACCTACGGGCGGGAGATTGCGGAGTGCACGTTTCGCGTGACGGTCCGGACGGCCCCAAGGGTGTCGACCTCCCCGGTCACGCTGACCGCGGCCGCGGGGGAAACGGTGAACCTCCTGGTGGAGGCGAGCGGTTCGCGACCGTTCACTTATCAGTGGTTTCGCGATGGCGCGTTCCTCGCGGGCGTCAATCAATCCACCCTGAGCCTCACCAATGCCCAGCACCGTGATGACGGGCTGTACACGGTTCGGGTGGAGAATGGGGTTGGGGTGGCGGCGGCTCTTGTGGCTCGCGTCCGGGTGGTTCCTTCCGCCCCGGTTCTGACACTGAATCCGGAGTCCGCGCAGTTGACCGCGGGTGCGGATCATTCCTTGAAAACAGCGGCCCGTGGCACGGAGCCCCTGGCTTTTCGTTGGCTGTTCCAAGGGCAGCCTGTGAAATCGGCGGAGACCTCCGAACTGAGGTTGGTGGACGTCCAGGAGGCCAATGGCGGGGAGTACCGTGTGGTCGTGTCGAATGCCCTTGGGGCTGTAACCAGCCGGGTGGCGGTGGTCAGCGTGGGGGCGGGAAAGCCGGTCTTCACGATCCAGCCAGCCGCCGTGGTGGCGGGGGTTGGGTCGGGGGTTCAGTTCTCGGTCCGGGCCAGGGGCAGCGCCACGATCCGGTACCAATGGCAGCACGCAGGCACCAACCTGGCGGGTGCGACTGCTGAATCTCTGCGGATTCCCGAGGTTCGGGAGGAGGACGCAGGCGATTATCGGGCCGTGGCCATCAATGGCGTTGGGGAGGCGGCCAGCGACCCTGCGCGACTCCAGGTCTACAGGCCGCCTTCGTTTGCGCGGCAGCTTCGCCACCAGGTGCTTACCGAAGGGAGTTCGGCCATTCTCGAGGTCGAAGCCGTGGGGACACCGCCGTTGCAATACCGGTGGCTGCTGAACGGACGGCCGTTGGAAAATGCGGGACCGCGCCTTGTTCTGGATCGTCTGCAGGCCAACCACGCGGGGTACTATTCGGTGACGGTCAGCAGCCCGTTCGGGGAGGCCGTTTCGGAATGCCGGGTCAGCGTTCTTCCGCCGGGGGCTCCAGTGCGCGCCTGGGGGGACAATGCGGGTGGGCAAACCTCGGTTCCCGAAGGCTTGATGTCGGTCGGGATCGCGGCGGGCGACTTTCATTCCCTGGCGCTGCTGCCGGACGGCGGCATTGCGGGTTGGGGCGACAATTCCGAGGGGCAACGAAGCGCGCCGGTCGGATCGCTGCGATGGGTCGCCCTGGCGGCCGGGGCGGATCACAGTCTCGGGCTGCTCGAGGATGGGACGGTCATGGCCTGGGGACGGGGTCGCGAAGGTCAGTGCGCCGTGCCCCCAGGATTGAGTCGGGTTCTAACGATTGCCGCGGGCGAGGACTTCAGTCTCGCGGTGCTCGCCACGGGCCGGGTGGTGGCCTGGGGGGACGACACCTTCAGGCAGGTGACCGGGGCGGCGCAGATTTCCGGGATTCGCGCCGTGGCGGCGGGTCGGGGGCATGGGCTGGCTCTCGGGCAGGATGGACGCGTTTCAGCCTGGGGTTGGAACCATGTCGGGCAGGCCTCGCCGCCCCCGGGACAGGGCCTCTTCCAGGCGGTGGCCGCCGGGCATCTTCATTCCGT
>CAYZAE010000174.1:9369-13653 GCA_964476125.1 uncultured Verrucomicrobiota bacterium
ACTTCAGTCCGCGGCGTTTCCTGAGGGCCCCTATCGGGACGTTCCGACCACCGGTTCCAGCTACTCCGAGCCTGGTTTCACTGAATCGGCGAAGTTTTATCGATTGCGGGAATGACTGGGGGAGGCGCGCCTCGGAAGACCCAGGCCCGAGGCGGCCCCTTCCACGGGGACAGACCTTTTTGTCCGTGCTACTGCGGGGACAGGTCTTTTGGTCCTGGGGGGTGCAGGAGGACGGTTACAGGGGGACAGGCTTTTGGATGCGCCTCGGGCCACGGACCAAGAGCCTGTCCCCCTGTCCTCACTCGGGCCACGGACCCATAGCCTGTCCCTCTGTCATCACTTCGCGGGAATGACGCGTCAAAAAGAGTCTGTCCCCACTGTCGCCACTCTGATGCCTTGACATCAAAAATTGACGCATCAACGTGATTGGCATGCGGACGACGTTGACCATTGACGATGATCTGATCGCGGTTCTGCGGCGTGAGGGCGATCGTAAAGGTCTTTCCTTCAAGGAGATGGTGAATGCGACCTTGCGCCGGGGGCTGGGGGAGGAACCCGGACTGCGGTCGATTCCTCGGGTGGTCACCCGACCCCACGCCTTTGGGTTCAAACCGGGAATCGATCCCGACAAACTCAACCAGCTCGTGGACGAATTGGAGGCCGAGGCGTTCGTGGTGCGGCAGACCGAAACTCCATGATTCTTCCGGACATCAACCTGTTGATTCACGCCCACAACAGCGAGTCGCCCAGGCACGATGCGGCACGAGCCTGGTGGGATCGGGCCCTGGCCGGGACGGAAGGTGTCGGGCTGGCCTGGGTCACGATCCTTGGGTTTATCCGGATTTCGACCCACCGGGGGATCCTGCGGAATCCCATGTCCACCATGGACGCCTGTTCCCGCATCGAGGAATGGCTGACGCTGCCGCACCTCCACATCGCGGTGCCCGCGGAGGGGCATTTCGCCCGGCTTCAGAGGCATCTGGCAGGATTGGGTACGGCTGGCAACCTGACCACGGACGCGCATCTGGCCACGCTCGCGATCGAGCGCGGGTACACGCTGTGCAGCACGGACGCGGATTTCGCCAGGTTCCCCGGATTGAAATGGGTCAATCCGCTGGTCGGTTAGTCCTCGGCCCGTTGGCGGGATTAGGTCCTGGAATTTGGGGCGTTGAATGCCGGCTTCGTCTGCTTAACGTCGGGGCATGTCCAATGACCTCCACCCACCCACGGCTTTGGGCCAAAGCCGGGTCCGGAGGGGCTTGGTCTGGATACGGACTGTGGCGGGTTTCGGGGCGGCGTTCGGTGCGATCATGGCCTTCGCTGCGTCCGCGCCTGCGGTCACGGCCACGGCCACGTCGTCAGTGTCATCGCCACCGACCGGTACCGGCTGGGACGGCGATTATGCCCGCGATCTGAAGCCGCTGTTCCAGGAACGCTGTTACGCCTGTCATGGCGCCCTGAAACAAAAGGCCGGGCTTCGGCTGGATACGGTCGAAGCCATGAAGCGTGGCGGGGATTCCGGACCGGCCCTGGTTCCGGGGCGGCCGGAGAAGAGTCCGGTGCTGGGGCGTGCGAGTGCGACCGAATCCAAGGACCGCATGCCGCCGGAGCACGAGGGGTCGCCGTTGAGTGTGGTCCAGGTCGAACAAGTCCGCCGATGGATCGCGGCGGGGGCGCCCTCACCCGTGGACGAACGCCCGGAGTCGGATCCGCGGGAGCACTGGGCCTTTCGTCCGCGCCAACGACCGGGCGTTCCCAAGGTTGCCGCAGCGGGTTGGGTGCGGAATCCCATTGATGCGTTCGTGGCCCGGGATCACGAGATGGCGGGGGTTCAACCGGAGCCGGAAGCCGATCGGTTGATTCAGGTGCGGCGGCTTTACCTCGACCTCCTTGGGTTGCCGCCGACGCGGGCGGAGGCGGAGGAATTCGAACGGGACGGCACAGGACGCGCGTACGAGCGGACGGTGGAGCGCCTGTTGAACGATCCCCGGCACGGCGAGCGGTGGGCGAGGCACTGGATGGACATCTGGCGCTACAGCGATCCCTGGGGGTTGGGGGATCAGCATCGCAACAGCCAGCCGCACCTCTGGCACTGGCGTGATTGGATCGTGGAATCGCTGAACACGGACCGGCCCTACGACGAGATGATCCGTCAGATGCTGGCGGCGGATGAATTGTATCCGACGGATCCCGAGCGGCTGCGGGCGACCGGGTTTCTGGTCCGGAATTATTTCCTCTTCAACCGGAACCAGTGGCTGGACGAGACGGTCGAGCACGTGGGCAAGGGGTTGCTCGGACTCACGCTGAACTGCACCAAGTGCCACGATCACAAGTACGACCCGATCGCGCAGGTGGATTACTACCGCATGCGGGCCTTCTTCGAACCGTACCAGGCGCGTGTGGACATCGTGCCGGGTGAGGCCGACCTGGCGAAGAACGGTCTCCCGCGCGCCTACGATCGGACGCTCGATCCGCCGACGTACCGGTTTGTGCGCGGGCAGGAGACCGTTCCCGACAAAGCCAAACTCATCGCGCCGGGCGTGCCGGCGTTGCTGGGCTTTGCAGAGCCGGAGATTCGTCCGGTGAAACTGCCCGCGGAATCCTGGCAGCCGGAACGACGTCCGTGGGTTTACGAGGCGTACCGGGAAGCCGCGCATTCGGCGCTGACCCGGGCCCAGGAAAAGCTCGCCCAGCTTCGGCATCGGTCGCCGTCGGTGCCTCCGTTGGAACTGGCCGTGGCCCAGGCCGCCGTCGCCGTGGTGGAGAGGGAAAGCGCGGGGGTCGAACGACGCTTCGACGCCCTGCGCGCGGAGTGGTCGGGAGCGGCTCGCGAAGTGCTCGAGGAACGACGCCTCACCGCCGTCCAGGCGGATCGCGAGGTCGCGGGGGCCAGGGCGGCGCTGGCCGTGGCCGAAGCCGAACTCCGGGTGTCCCGTGCTGAACCTGCGAAACGGGAGGCCGTGGACAAGGAACTCGCTGCGGCGCGCAAGACGCTCGCGGACGCGGAGTCCAAGCGTTCCGCACCGATTGCCGACACGGAGACGTTTGTCCGTCCGGTGGGAACGCGTTGGACCGCGACGCGCTTTCTGGATTCGACAAAGGACGATCCTGTGGTGGATCCGCCGTCGGAGAGCACGGGGCGGCGGACGGCGCTGGCCTCCTGGATCGTCGATCCGCGGAATCCTCTCACCGCGCGGGTGGCGGCGAACCATCTCTGGGCCCGGCATTTCGGGGTGCCTCTGGTGCCGAACGTGTTCGATTTCGGACGGAAGAATCCGGCGCCGATCCATGCGGAACTCCTCGACTGGCTGGCCTCGGAACTGGTCGACAGCGGCTGGAGCCTGAAGCACCTCCATCGCCTGATCGTGAATTCGGCCGTTTACCGCCTCGGGTCCTCGGGAAGGAATGCGGAAGGGAGCCTCGCGAAGGATCCGGACAACCTGCATTGGTGGCGGCGTCCGGCGGTCCGGATCGAGGCCCAGGTCGTGCGCGACTCGATCCTGGCGCATGCGGGACGACTCGATCCGGCCATGGGTGGACCGCCGGTGCCGCCCGGGGCGCAGTCGTCGTCGCGACGGCGCAGCTTGTATTTCCAGCATTCCAACAACGATCGGAACGCGTTTCTGGCGGCGTTCGACGACGCGACGGTGAAGGAGTGTTATCGGCGGGAGCAGAGCGTGGTTCCGCAGCAGGCGCTGGCGTTGATGAACGACGCGATGGTTCACGAGGCGGCCGGGTGGATCGCGGAACGGTTGGCGCGCGGGCTGGCGGGGGCGGGAACAGGGAGCGGGGCGAGCGCGACGAGTGCGAACGGCGGGCTGGGGGAGGATGCGTTTGTTCGTGAAGCGTTCGTGAGCCTGCTCGGATTTCGTCCTGGCGAGACGGAACTGGCGGCGGCGCGGGAGGCGATGGTGGCGTGGTCGCGGGAGAAGCGGGAGTTGGTGGGGACTGGCGAGAGCCGGGATTCGGTTCGCCGCCATCTCGTCTGGGCGCTGTTGAATCACAACGATTTTGTCACCCTGCGATGAGCATGAACGCGAACGCGGTTCCACGGCGCGCCTTTCTGGCGGACCTCGGCCTGGGGTTCACCGGGCTGGCGTTGGGCGCAGTGATGCAGCGGGAGGCGCGTGCGACGGGTGGTGTTGGGTGGCGTCCGCCCGACGGCCTCCCGCATTTCGCGCCGAAGGCCCGGAGCGTCATCTGGCTCTTCATGAACGGGGGCGTCAGCCACATGGAGAGCTTCGATCCGAAGCCCATGCTGACGAAGTACGCGGGCAAGACCAT
>CAYZAE010000175.1:0-13627 GCA_964476125.1 uncultured Verrucomicrobiota bacterium
AGGAAACGCCATCGGCGTCCCTGGAGATCTACCGCAAGTACTTGTACCTGGAAGGGGATGAACGTCGGGAGGCGGTGGGTCCGGACGGACGGCCGGCGCGAGGTGCGCTGAGCGCGGAAGAGGTGGCGAAGGTCCTGACGGCCAAGGGGAAGCTGCCGTTGAGCGAGTATCTGAGGTGCCGGGTGAGGTATTTCTGCGACGGAGCGGTATTCGGGGGGCGGGAGTACGTGGAAGGGATTTTCAAGGAACACCGGAAGCGGTTTGGGCCGAAGCGAAAGAGCGGGGCGCGGCGGATGCGGGGATTGGCGGATGCCTCGCTTTACACCCTCCGCGCCCTCCGTGTGCGGGTGTTTGGGGCGGCGGGAGCGGCAGGAGAGTTGCACGGGCAAGGAGGCTAGGCGGGAGGCAAAAGGATCTTCGGACTCCACACGCCACTCTTCCCGCCCCACACTCAAGACCGGTGCCATTGCGTTTCCTCATGGTCATGGCCTGGCGGGACAGCCGCGCGAGCCGCCGTCGATTGCTGCTCTTCGCCTCGTGCATCGTTGTCGGGATCGCCGCCCTGGTTGCTGTCGGATCCTTCGGCGACGCCCTGGAGCGGGGTGTGGAGTCCCAGGCCCGTTCCCTCCTGGGGGCGGATCTCTCCATTGGATCCCGCGTCCGATTCACCCCGGATCACGAGGCCTTCATCCAGACCCTCGGCGGTGAACAAGCGCGCGAAATCACCTTCACTTCCATGGTGGTCTTCCCGGAACGCGACGGGACCCGATTGGTCCAGATTCGCGCACTTCAGGGGGGATTCCCCTTCTACGGCCGCATCGAGTCGGAACCACCCGAGGCGGACCAGAGGTTTCGCAGCGAGGGCGGTGCGCTGGTTGAGGAATCCCTGCTTTTCCAGTTCGGCGCCAAAGTCGGTGAGAGCATTCGCATCGGCAACCTAACCACGCGGGTGGTGGGTGCGCTCCAAAAGGTGCCTGGAGAAACCGTGGCCTTCGCCACGGTCGCGCCCCGTGTTTTCCTTCGGATGTCGGATTTGGAGGCCACCGGCCTGCTTCAGACGGGAAGCCTGGCCCGCTACCGGGTGCTGCTGCGTCTGCCTCCAGAGATTGATGCCACGCGTCTCGTCGCCACCAACCGGGCACGGCTCGACACCCTCCGTCTCGCCACGGCCACGGTCGAGGAACGGAAGGAAGATCTCGGGCAGTCGATGCGGAACCTTTACCACTTCCTGAACCTCGTCGGGTTCATCGCCCTGCTGCTCGGCGGCGTCGGAATCGCCAGCGCCATTCAGATCCACGTCAAACAAAAGATCCCCACCGTCGCCATCCTGCGCTGCCTTGGCTGTCCCGTGTCGACCGCCTTTGGCATCTACCTGCTGCAAGGTGTCGCCCTCGGCCTGCTGGGCGCGCTTCTTGGTGCCGCCGCCGGTGCCGGCATCCAGCATCTGCTCCCGCGCGTGGTATCGGACTTCATCCCGTTCGAGGTCGAAATCCAAACCTCGTGGCGGGCCATTGGGGAAGCCTCCGCAATCGGCTTCCTGGTCTGCGTCCTTTTCGCGTTGCTCCCGTTGGCGGCCATACGCCGGGTTTCCCCGCTGGAGGTTCTCCGCCTCGCCTTCGAAACGACGCGTCGCCGGCCCGACCGTTTCCAGGTCATCACCCTTGGCGTGCTGGGTCTCGCGGTGGTCCTGTTCGCGCTGGGGCACACCCGGCGTTGGCAGGACGGTCTTGGGTTTGCGGCCGGGCTGTTCATCGCCTTCGGTGTGCTGACCGCCGCAGCCCGGCTGGCCATTGCCATCGCACGTCGGATCCGGCTTCCCAACCAGCCTTTCGTCGTCCGCCAGGGCCTCGCCAGCATCCACCGCCCGAACAACCGCACGCTCCTGCTGGTCGTCTCACTCGGACTCGGCACCTTCCTCCTGCTCACACTTCAACTGACCCAGACCGCCCTGCTCCGGGAACTGGTCTCAGGTCGCGAGGCCAACCGTGCCAACGCCATTCTCTTCGACATCCAGGCGGACCAGCGCCAAAGCGTGGCCGGACTGGTGCGGGAACTCGGACTACCGGTGCTCGACGAGGCGCCGATCGTGACCATGCGCCTGCGGACCGTCCGGGGCCGGCCCGTGGAGGACATGCTCAAGGACAAGGATTCCAAGGAACGCGGCTGGATTTTCCGCCGCGAATTCCGGTCCACGTTCACCGATCATCTCCGCGACTCCGAAACAATCACCGCCGGCACCTGGATTCCCTCGGTGACGGCCGACACCGAGCCCGTGCCGGTGTCCTTCGAGGACGACATCGCCCGGGAGCTTGGGGTGGGTCTGGGGGACGAGGTGGTCTGGGACATCCAAGGCGTACCGCTCCGGACCCAGGTGGCGAGCCTGCGGAAGGTGGACTGGCGCCGTGTTCAGCCAAATTTCTTCGTCGTGTTTCCGCGGGGACCGCTGGATGACGCCCCGGCGTTTCATGTGCTGGTGACCCGGATCGAATCCGCGAGTGATTCCGCACGGCTGCAAAGTGCGGTGGTGGGAAAATTCCCCAACGTTTCGGCCATCGACCTGACCCTGGTGCTGCGGACCCTGGACCAGATCCTGGGTCGGATCGGATTTGCCATCCGTTTCATGGCGCTGTTCACCGTCGCCACGGGACTTCTCGTGCTGGTGGCGTCGATTGTCAGCGGGCGCTGGCAGCGGGTTCGGGAGTGCATTCTCCTTCGAGTGCTGGGCGCGAGCCGGCGCCAGGTCCTGCGAATTCTGCTGGTGGAATATGCCCTGCTCGGACTGCTGGCGGCCCTGACGGGGGTGGCCCTGGCCTTCGCCGGAACGGGGGCGCTGGCGCTCTGGGTTTTCAAGATCCCCTTCACCCCTCCGCTTGGCCCCGCGGCGCTGGCGGTTCTCGTCGTCACGACACTCACGATCATCACCGGCTTGCTTGCCAGCCGGGGCGTAACCACCCACCCTCCCCTTGAGATTCTGCGAAGCGACTCGTGAACCCGAGCCTGCCCAACGACTCCCCACCCGCCCTGACCCAGCTCCCCTCAAGGCGTACCGCGAAGCGACCCCCGCCAACCGGGCTTTGCTTCGTCCCCGGATCGTTCCCGCCCAGCCGTCCGCCAGCCGCCGTGGCTTCCCTCGCGTTCCTGGTTTTTTCCCTCCTTCCCGGCTGGTTCCCGATCGCGGCCCATGGCCAGAGCCTCGGGTTCGTGAACCTTGGCGTTTCCGCCCAACCCACCCCCGTCTCCCACCCACTGCTGTCCTCCGACTCCCCCGCCGGCGCGTTTCCGAATCGATTTGGCGACATCCTCTTCGATCTGCCGGATGGATTCCGTGCGCGACGGGCGCTCGCAGCCGGGGGCTGGCGGACCAACACCTTCGCGAACGGCTCCTGGGAGGATCCGGACATGACCCTGCTTCCGGGAGAAGCGGTCCTCCTGGATTCCCCCCAACCGATCCAACTGACCTTTGCCGGCACGCTGCCCACCGGCACCTTGCGCACGTACCTTCCTGCCGGCCGCTCGCTTATTGGCGCGCCCCTCCCCCTTGAGGGACGGTTGTTCACCGATCTCAACCTGCCCCGCCTCGAAGGTCTGGCCGTGCTCGCCCCCGGCCCGGGCGACGGCTGGCTGGTGCAGGGAAGCATCATCGAGGGTCGATGGGCTGGCTCAGGCCCTGAACCCATGGTGCGCGTCGGGGAAGGGTTCATGGTGGATTCGCCCCGCTCCTTGTTCTGGGAAATTCCGTTCCCGGCCGAACCACCCGCCGTCCCGATCGAATTCGTGTCCAGCCCGATCGACACGGTCCTGAAGGCGGGCAATCCGCTCACCCTCGAGGCGCGGGTGGCGAACGCTGACGGACTGCTGTTCCAGTGGCGAAGGAACGGAATCAATATCGCGGGTGCGAACGGGCAGGTACTCGCCCTCGACCGCGCCCACGGCTCCGACTCCGGGGACTACTGGCTGGTCGCGTACGGGCCGGACCGCTGGCAGTTCAGCCCAATGGCCCGGGTCATTGTCCAGTCGCCGCCCCCCCGTCTTGAGATCCTCCGGACGTTGGAATCCGGAATCGTGGAAGTGATGATCACCGGAACCGACGGCGAGCGCGTCGATCTCGAACAGAGCACCGACCTTCGACAATGGACCGTGCTTCAAGCCTCCCTGGAACTGCCCGCGCGACGGGCGATCCCGCGATCTCCCGGCTCGCACGGCACGTTCTACCGGGCCCGACAGCCTTGATCCGCCCCGGGCCTATCCGGGCCAACACCGCTCACAGCGGCCGTTTCTCGGGGTCCTTGTAGTTGCGGTGCCAGGAAAGCCACCACAAGCGGTCGAGCTTCACACCCTCGACATGGCCATCGGTGAACACCACTTGCACCGTTCCCGGAAGCGGCGCCCCTGAGGACACCGTGATCGGCTTGCGCGCGGGCGTGGAACCATGACGCGCGATCGTAAATCGCTGCATCATCGACGAATTGCCTCCCGCCGAAACATCCCGCGCCGGCGGATCCGTCGCCAGCGGCCAGGAATCGGCCCAGGCGCAATCGGCGAAAATCGGAGTCCGGGTCGGATTCTCGTAGTCCCGCTCGCTGCCGAACTGTTTGTTCGGATCCTGAACGCCTTCGCCCTGCGGCGAGTACATCCAGCCATTCATGCCATAACTGCTCTCGAACCCCGTGTTCCACTGCACGGGCGTTCTCATCGGTCCATACCACGCAGCCGTCGCGGAACCGAAGGCTTCCCCGCTCGGATTCCGCTTCGTGGGAACGGGCGCGGTGGGGCAGATCCGGATCTTGTCGGCGGGCACGTCGCGTCGGATGACCGCCATCCAGAAATTGCTGGGTGAATAACCGACCGGAAAGGTCCTGCCCGTGTCGGTGACATACATGATGTGGCCGAGCCCCATCTGCTTGAGATTGTTCAGGCAAAGTGCCGCCTGCCCCTTGGCCTTCGCCTTGCCCAGCGCCGGCAGCAGCATGCTGGCGAGAATCGCGATGATCGCGATGACCACCAGCAATTCGATCAGCGTGAAACCGCCGCCGCGCGAACCCGATCCGCGGATGAGAGGGCGAGGTGGAACCATGCCGCCATCGTTGGCCCGGGCGCGGTCGATTGTCGAACCTATCCTATCTCATCCCATCCCATCTCATCTCATCTCACCGCGATCCGTTCGATGTCCTCCGCCTTCAGCGACCGCCCAAACACCGCGATCTCATCCAGGCGCCCCTCCCAGTTGGAGTCGTTGTCCGAGCGCCCGCCAAAAAACCACTGATCAAATCCCGCCGGGAAATCCGCCCGAGCCTCGGTCTCGATCTCCAGTTCCCCGCCGAGATAAACACGGATGCTTCGGCCCTCCCGCACCAGCGTCACCTGGCGCCATTCCCAGCGTGGCAGCACCGACTTCCCCGCCACCCGCCGCGCGGGATCGTTCCCGGGCTGGAAAATCAACCGGCCCGGATGACCGTTCGTCCCCCCCACCCCCAGGTGTTCCCCCCATCGTCCCAAACCGTGGTCGCGGTCCCTCGAAAGAAACCAGCCCGCGACACCCCGCCCCTCGTTCGGCATCCCGTTCCACACCCAGAGCGACAACGCATAGTGATCCCCCAGTCCCGCCAACCGCGCCCGCAACCGGCCCCCGACGAAATGCGGCGCCCGGTTCACCTCGCCCGGACCGCAGTAAGCCTCCGGTTTCGGACCCTCGAGAAAGAACGTGACCGCCGGCTCGTAGACCGCGTCGCGATGGTTGCCGGAGGCGTCCAGCGCATGCGGTCCGGTGGAATCATTGAGTCGCCACCAGGCCACCGGGGACAGATGCACGATTCCGCGAGCGGCCGGCCCGTGCCCGGGGCCCGGCTCGCGCCGCGGCCGGCCCGCCACGGTTTCCAACAGGCCCGCCGCCGCCTCCGCCAGTCGCGGTTCCGCCGAAACCTCCAGCCCCGCCGACCGGGCCGGCCAGGTGTTGTACCCGCCAAAAAGATGCTGCTCCGGAGGCGGAACATAACCGTCCCCCCCATTCGCCAGTTCGATGACCATGGTCTTCTCCAGCGGACTCACGGCCTTCAACTTCAACCCCGTCACGGCGTAGGTCTCGGTCGGCAGCGCGGCGATTCCGATATCGCCAATTCTCAGAGCCTGAACCACCACCTCCGTGCGCTGGAGCTCATGCAGAAGCACCTGCTCCCGCGCGTAAACCTCCGTCGTGGTCTTCGCCTCGCGCCCCGCCATCCCAGCCACGATCCGCTGCGCCCATTCCAACCATTGCCGGTCCGGAACCCGGTACTGGAAGCCGATCCGACGCTCCTCCATCGCAAGGTCCACATCCTCCCGGTACCGGATCTCCCCGTGCGCCTTCATCGCGAGGTCCAGCAAACCCGAGGCATACCGCTCAATGGTGAGCTTGGGATCCCACGTCTCCGGCCGCGTGTAATCCCGGCGCCAGATGTCGCCACTGCAACCGTGCGACAGAATGCCCACGAACTCCGCCCGGCCCCCCGAACCTCCGGCCGCCAACCGCTGCTTCAATCCCTCGGCGAACAACCCGAAATAATCCGCACTCAGGTTGTCGTCGCTGAAGTAGTGCATGGAGAAATTGGCCAGCACCGCCAACGGCCGTCCCTCCCGCGACTGGACCGAGATCATCGAAAGCTCGGGATCCTTCGGCCCAGCCTCCCCCGTGACGTCATCCCAGTTCGCCCCCGCATGCATGTTCGCCCGGACCGTCAGGTTCCCGAACGGATCCTCCGCCAACCGATCCGGCCGCCGGATCCACTGGCGGAGCGCGTTGAACCCCGGCGCCGGGATCCGGCCAAACCCAATCCGCGCCGGCTCGAGATTCCCCACCGCCGCCACGATGGCCTCCACAATCCGATCCCTGAGAAAAGGCACGTAATTCGCATCAGCCTCCGTGCCCAGGCACCCCATGGACGACGGCGCCGAATGGGCATGGGTTGCGGAAACCAGCAGGTGCTCCCGCGGAATTCCCGTCTTCGCCGATGCCAGCGCCTTGGCCTCGTCGAGCAGCGCCCGCCCCATCATGCAGCTGTCGACCACCGTCAGAACCAGCTTCGACCGTCCGTCGGCGAGCGCCAGGGACCGGGCATGGACGCGCGTCTTCACCACTCCCACCGACCGGCTCAACATCCCGCCATTCACCAGCACCGGAAGATTCGTGGGAGTCACGTCCACCACCGCCGCGCCGGCGCGAAAATCGGCCGCACGGGCCTGGAAGGCAGGGGCGTGAAGGGCGATCACGCACACCCCGACCAGGATCGAGCAACACCTGAAGCCCATGCTCAGCGTCCTTCCCCCGAGGATTCATGACCACCCGCGTCGAGCCGCCGCCGCAACCGCGCCAACTCCCGTCGAAGATCGTCAATCTGCTCCTGCACGGCGCTCCGGTCGGGGCCCGGTCCACCCTCGCGCGGTCCAAACTCCCCGCCACGCTCCGCCCCGCGGCCCCGATTTCCACCCCGCCCGGCCCGTTCCCGGAGCGCACGCTGTTTCTCCTCCAGTTCCCGGGTCAGACGCTCCGCCACGTCGTGGAGCCCCGCCGCGTGAAGATGATGAATCGCCGTCTTCACATGCTGGATGCGCTCCCGGGCGGAGAGCCCCTCCTCGCGCATGTCCCCTGCCCGACCCGGCCCCCTCACAGCCCCGCCACGGTCCTTTTCGTCTCCGTGATTCCACATCGGGGACCCCACCCGCTCCCGCTCCACCCGCACTTCAACACGCCGTTCGACTCGGCCCTCCCGGCGTTCCTCCGGACGGTGCTCCGGACGGGGACCGGGCCCTTCAGATCCATGGGCTTCTCCGGTTGAGTGAGGGTCGTTGGCCTCGCGCGGAGGCGGTCCGTCCTGGGCCCGCAGCCACAAGGTTGAAACGAGAATCGCGGCCACCGACAGCCAGCAGGCAGTTCGAAGAGCTTTCATGGATTTATGAAGGGGATGGTGAGTGGACCGTAAGCCGCGGAGATGCGGACCACCAGCCCGGGGTTGGACCGCCCGTCGGCAGGCCAACCCTTCTGGGCACCACGCCGCAACGCCGTTGGCGTTAAGTGCCTGCTTTTGCCTTTCCTCAGCGCCTCTGCGCCTCTGCGCGAGAACCACCCCAGCACCGGCAGGCCCCCAAACGCCGCCATTGCCCCAAGCCAAAGCCGGAACCCGTCCAGCGGCTTTTCCTTCTCGCGCAGAGGCGCAGAGGCGCAGAGGGGGAGGAGATCTCTTTTGCAGCGAATAGAGGGTGGGATTCCTCAGGGAATTCCCGACGGGATTCCGTCCTTCAGCCCGGGGTTGGACCGCGTCCGCGCGGGCCTACCCCGGGACCCCATCCCCCCCACGTCCTAAACCCTGAATGGGTTTCGTCCCCCCAACCGCCCCGCCAATTCCCAAGCCGGGAGACCACAACCTCGTTCGAGGTTGGATGAATTTGGACTAACGAAGGCCCAGCGGACGGAAGCAGCGAACGAGATACTTGTATTCCGATTCACCAAACCGGGCCGCATCCACGCGCTCCACCACCGGCAGCGCGTCCCGGCCGAGCCAGAGCAGCCCACGCAACGAGGCCAACTTTTCCTCCCGATCCGGTCGTTCCAACCGCAACGCGCACTCGACCAGCAACCGCTCCCGATCCGGCTCGGGACGGTCCGCAGGCCAGATGCGCACATCGGTCACCCACCAATCGAACGTCTCCGGACCGTCGTTGTACCAACATGCGAACAAGCGGCCCTTGACCGAAAGCTCCGACGCCTCATCGTCCGAAACCGGAAAAGCGGCACCCGCCTCGCGGGCCATCCGGGCGCAAAGCAGATCGAGCACAATCTTGATCCACGCCCCCCGGTACTCCCCCGCATCCATCGGGCCGCCCTCGGTCGAGGCACCATAGGACCGGAAACCGACCAGCACCGCCCGATCCTTCGCGGGCACCAACGCGATCAGCTTGCGACCAATCACCGCACCCCCGGAGTTCGTCACGTACAACACCCGCTTGTTCACCTCCACGGCATTGGCCACCGTCGAAAAATTGTTCCCCCCCGATCGCGCCAGGCAGGTGTCGAAGAAATTGCCCATCTGCAGAATGCGGAGCGGATCCTGCTCCGCGGACACCGTCCAACTGTCGGTCGAAGTCACCCGCGTCGCGACGAACTCACCCAACCAGCCATCGACGTCCACGCCCAACGAGCGCACTGACTGCATCCACTTCCGATTCGCGGGATGATCGAGCCGCCAGAGGCGGTCTCCGGCCGCCTCGCGGGTCAGCAATCGGCGGAGCAGAGCCCGGTTCTTGTCCAGTTCGCAATACAAGAGCAGCGCGTTGTCCCAATCGGGATGAAAGGGGGCCGGCGTGGCGATCGCGAAAGTCCTCCGCCAATGTTCGGCCATCACCCGGTCCGGGACGGTCTCCAGCGAAGCCAGACGCGCCCGGAGCAGCGCCCCGGGCAGGACCTTCCGCAGTTCGGCCGCCATCTCCGCCTCCAGCCCGCCCGGGTTGGCAAGATATCGCTCGAGATTGGCCAGACGCTGTCGCACCCGCGGATTCGGATGCCCGGCCGCGATCAAGTCGGCCAGGAATTCACGCTCCGACCTCAAGCGCGCGGGCCGATCCAGCATGGCCCGGATTTCGGACGGCGGCATTTCCGGCTGTCCGGCACGCCTGCGATGGGCGGCGAGAGCCGAAAGATCGGCCCGCAACTCCGGCGGCAATCCGTCCGGAAGACCCGGGAGCACCGGTTCCGGCAAGGTCCAATCCCGGAGTTCCCTCTCCAGATCCGAAGTCATCCGGAGTTGGAGCGCGACTCCCAGGCGGGCGAGCAGTGCGACCGCGCGTTTCACCCACCCGGAGTCATCCAGACATTCCCGGACCAGGGCTCGAGCACCCGGATGGGCCTGGAGGAACTTCCACCCAACCTCCGCGTGGTCCCAACGCACCACCCCGTCATGCGAGACTTCGAGAAGCCGGCACACGCGTGCCAGGCACCCCTCCGCGAGCACGAACAGTCTCCACCGATCGGCCGTGATGTACCGCGGCGTGAAGGGAATTCCCTCCGTCGAGCGCATCATCGCTGCCTCCTTCGGCTCCCACCAAACCAGAAGCTCCCGGGCCGCCGCCTCGACATCGCCGAGGTCGGATTCCTCGAACGCGACCAGGAGCTGCAGCAAACCCAGTCTCGCCTCGAACCGCCTGCCGACGTCCGACCACTCCCGCTCCGAATTCTTCGAACCCAGTTCTCCACGCGTCTCGGGACGCTTTCGCGCCGATTTAACCATGGCGTCGAACACCTGCGGCCACCGAAGAAAAAGCCCCTCCATTGCGGGCGTCTCCTCGAGGTGGTCCAAGGCCTCCGAGAGCACTTCCGCCACCACGTGGGCGGGGAGCCCGCCATCCTTCACCATCCGGGCGCGGGCAGCCCGGTACCACGACAGCAGCGCTTCGCTGGCGGAAGCAAAAATCCAGGGCTGTGCGCACTTGGAAACCGAAGTGCCGGACTCCGAGGCAAGGAGCCGGACGTGCGCAGCGAATGCGATCACACGTGCCGATCCATGCCGGAGCATCCCATCGAGATTCGTCACCAAATCATGCCGAACCAACAAAGCGGCATCCTCCGGGCTCAGGGGCCCGAGCCGCGCCAAACCAGCGATGGGATTGGAGATCTGCCATTGAAGTCCGCATCGCTGAAGCAGGGAGTGCGAGCGCCGCTGCCGGCCTGAATACGCCTTCATCCACTCGAACACCTTCCCCCCGTGCCCCACCAACATCTCAAGGCACCGATCCAGATTGGCCGCCTCCCGCCGGGAACTTCCCGCCCAGAGCTGCACCAGATCCAACGCCACCCGCAACGGCAGATCCCCGCGCGGCCCGGGAACCAACTCCCCCAGACACTGATCAATCCACACCCCGAGCCGACCCGCCACATCCAAGCCGATCCACCCCGCCAACCTCCCCGCCACACCACTCCAGATCCCGCCCCAGAAAGGCTCGGGCACCCGAACCGCGCAACGAAGCACAGGCCGAAGCACCGCAAAAACCTCGGACTTCACCATTGTCTCCGGAATCTCCTCCCGCTCCCAGACGCAGTCCGATCCCCCGAAGACCAACGGCACTCCGACCAGGGAATGGAACGTCCGCTGCACCACCGCCTGGCGGCCCGCTGCCACGCGCCGCACTCCACGAGGACCCTTACCCTTCGCTCGAAATTCCTTCGTCAGGAGCCTCACCCACTCCGCATCAACGTCTGCTCCGGAGCCAGCCACCCCGGGGGCCTCCCCCTCCAAACCCGGTCGCCGGGCCGCCACCATGGCCTCCCCAAGGATCCCCAGAAATCGATGAATCCGCGCCTCGGCCGAACTCCTCGCCCTTTCGACAGCCGAGAGTAACTCGGGAAGGGATGACAGCTGGAGCACGAGATCTCCGATCGCGCCCGCCCACGCCCATTCGCGGACGAATGCCACGGCGTCGACGCCGTTCCACCACCGGCTTCGCACCCCCTCACTTCCCGCCACCCGGAGCAGCCGCTCGACGTCCGGAACGCGCGCCAGCAGATCCGGGGGCCAGTCCGGAAACCGTCTCCCCGCGCGATACCACATCCGTGCCCTGGGATCCTCGCTCGCGACTTGAACCCGGCGCTGCCCCAGCACGATCCACGCCAACCGCAACCCCGGCACCGCCCCCCACCGCGAAGCCAGGGCCCACTTCAGCAACACCTCGACCGCTGCCCGACGCGATGGACGCTGCTCCTCCGGTCCAATCCAATGGCAACACTCCTCCAGCGCGAGCGCAGCCGGAGTCACCTCGGACACGGACAACGACCGGATCGAAGCCAGGGCCGCCGTGACCCGGAGCAGGGACTCCTGCGCACGCACGCACCAGGCGTCGATGTCCCCCACGTGCGACTCGAGCGCCTCGGCATGCCGGCCCGCCCCGCGCAGGGACCTCGCCACCTCGGCCACTTCACGATCGGTGATGGGGCGGACTTCCTGAATCACCGGATTGATGGCCCGACAGGTCCGGCTGATCCCAGCCCCAGGCACCGAGTCGATCGTCGGCCATCGGAGTTCGATCGAATAAAATCCCGGCGCCAACCCCTTCATCCGGCGCGCCAATCGTTCGTGGACCGGTTGAAACAGAACACTGGCCGGCAGTTCGGATCGCGGCGCGGTGCCGGACCAGTAAACCAACGGGCCGAACACCCAGGACACCCGCCGCAGCACGAACTTTGCGCCGAGACGACGTTCCTCCCGGGAACCGCCCGGACGCCTCATGGGAACTTTCGAACCGAACGTTTCGTCCATGCCAGGATTCATCGGCCCTCCTCCGGGCTCAGAAATTCACACCCCTTCATCGGTCACCCCTTTTCTGTTTCCTAAGATCCCATTGCCATCCGCAGCGTCGCCCCGTTCTCACCCCACGATTTCCTCGATGGCCCGGCCGTGGTCGATATCCAGCCGCTTCCTCCCCGGCACCTCGAGGCGCCTCGAATCCAGGCCCAGCTGCCGAAGAATCGTGGCATGGATGTCAGTCACGTAATGACGGTCCTCCACCGCGTGGAACCCGATCTCGTCCGTGGTCCCGTGCACCACCCCACGCTTCAAGCCGCCGCCCGCCATCCAGACGGTGAACCCGAAAATGTGATGATCGCGCCCATCCGATCCCTGCGACCCTGGCGTCCTCCCGAACTCGGTCGCGAACACCACCAGCGTCTCCTCCAGCAACCCGCGCTGTTCAAGGTCCGACAGCAACCCGGCCACCGGCCGGTCGACGGACAGCGCGAGTTTCTCGTGGTTGGCCTTCAAGCCCGAGTGCGCATCCCACGCTCCCGCGCCGCCTCCGCCATGCTGGATCTGAATGAACCGCACCCCGCGCTCCACGAACCGACGGGCCGCCAGCAATTGCATTCCGAAATCGCGGCTCTCCGCGCGATCAATTCCGTACAGGGACTTCGTCGATTCGGATTCGCGCGAGAAATCCACGATGCCGGGAATCGAGGTCTGCATGCGGTAGGCGAGTTCGTAGGAGGCGATCCGCGCCGCCATCGCGGAGTCCTGCGGATACTCCACGCCCCGCAGACCGTTCAGTCGACGCACAAGATCGAGGCCGGTTCCCTGCTCGGACGGCGTCATCGGTCCTTCGCTGCGCCCGAAATCGAGCGGGTTCGTCGGATCAATACGGAGCGGTACCGCGTCGTGCGCGGGCCCGAGATAGTGGCCGTCCCGCTTGTTCCAGTATTCGCGGAACCCAAGCGAAATGAACTGCGGCAGGTTCTCGTTCAGCGTGCCCAGGCCGTAGTGGACCCACGCGCCGAGTGTCGGAAAGTCCCCGTCGTTCTGGTGCCGGCCCGAGTGAAACTGGGTCTGCGCGCCGTGATTGCTGTCCGTGGTCCACATCGACCGCACGACCGCCAGCTTGTCCGCCTGGGCCCCGATGTGGGGAAACCAGTCGCTGACCTCCAGGCCGCACTGTCCGTATCGCCGGAACCCGACCTGCAGGGGATAGAGGGTGTTGCGCTGGTTCCCATTGGCGTCCGGTACCACCAACCGTTCGATCGCCAGCTTCTTCGGGTCCTGCGCCGACGCGAACGGTGTTTCCGCAATGGTCTTGCCCGCGTACTTCGTCAGCATGGGCTTCGGATCGAAGCTCTCCATGT
>CAYZAE010000176.1:0-13488 GCA_964476125.1 uncultured Verrucomicrobiota bacterium
CGCTTCCAGCGCTCACGCGCTCTCGCAAGGCCCGGGGGGATCTCCTCCCGGGCCTCTTTTGTAAAAAGGGGTCTGGGGTCTGGGGCGTGTGTCGTGTGTCGTGTGTCGTGTGTCGTGTGTCGTGCGTCGTCGGGAGTGGGGAGTGCGCGTTTTTCAGGAGTCGCGGAGCGACGGGACGATGGTAGCCAGGGGCTTCAGCCCCTGGACCCAGTGCGAGTTTCGGGTGCGTCGCGGCGCGACGCCGGAATCGATTGCCTGCAATTCCTCATGAACCCTTCGATTCGCCTCTATCTCCCTTAAGGGTCGTACGTCGCTCCGCGACGCCAACCCAAAAACCCATGCAAACCGTGGGCGTTGCCCACGGCTACCATCCTCCTGTCGCTCCGCGACGCCTGAAAATGGCCAAACTCCAGGCCGTGGACTGAAGTCTACGGCTACCATCCTCCGTCGCTCCGCGACTTCTGAACTCCCCACTCCCCACTCCCCACTCCGGGCTCTGTCTCCCCACTCCCCACAACTCACGACTCTCGATTCACCACGTTCCGTGGAGCGCCGGCGAGGAAGGCACGGAGGTTTTCGGCGGAGGCTTCCAGCAATCGCGCACGGGCGGCTTTCGTGGCCCAGGCGATATGCGGGGTGATGATACAATTCCGGGCCCGGATCAGCGGGTGGTCAGGCGCGGGAGGTTCGACCGAAAGCACATCGAGACCGGCACCGGCGATGCGGCCTGCGTTCAGGGCTTCCACGAGGTCCGCCTCCTGGATCAAGGGGCCCCGCGAGGTGTTGATCAGGAACGCGGTAGGTTTCATCTGCGCGATCCGCGCAGCGTCAACGAGTCCCCGGGTTTCCGGCGTGAGCGGGCAATGCAGCGAGATGACATCGCTGGATCGAAAGAGCGTGTCGAGATCCACCGCTTCCGCATCCGCACCCACTTCGCCCGTTCTGCGACAGGCCAGGATGCGCATGCCGAAAGCACGGGCGATCCGGGCCACCGCCTGACCGATCCGGCCGTACCCAACGATCCCGAGGGTCAGTCCCGACAACTCGATCAGCGAGCCGTCCCAGTAACAGAAATCCTTCGAGGCACTCCAACGCCCCTGACGCACGGTCTCGGCGTGGTGCCCGGTGCGGTTGGTCAGCTCGAGCAGCAGGGCGAACACCGCCTGGGCGACGTTCGCGGTGCCGTATTCGGGGACGTTGCAGACCGGAATCCCACGAGCGCGGGCGGCGGCGACATCGACGTTGTTGTAGCCGGTCGCGGTGACGCCAATATAGCGAAGCGCGGGCAGAGCGGCGATGGCCGCGGCATCGACGATCGCCTTGTTGGTCAGGATCACCTCGGCGCCGGCAGCCCGGGCCACCACTTCGGCGGGTGTGGAACGGTCGTGGATCGTGCACTCGCCCAACTGAAGGAAGGGCTGCCAGTCCAGATCCCCGGGATTGGCCGTGTAGCCGTCCACGACCACGATCTTCGCCCGGGTTTTGGACATCGGCGCGCCGGAGTTGCCTTCGATCCGTCCGTTCATGGCGCGACAGTGTCTTCGAAGCGGACCTCGCGTGCCACTCCCGAGGCAGGAGGCCTCCTCACGGCCGGGCCAGGATCCGGTAGAATCCGACGGAGCCTGCGGTCCCCAGCGAGACCGCCTTCGCCGTGCCATCCCCGACCACCGTCTGTCGGGTGCTCCAGCCACCCGTGACTCCTCCGGCAGCGCCGAGATCACCCAGGAACTGGACCTCGTAGTTCCGTCCAGGTTCGGTGGGGATCAGGAACTCGATCCGCCCATCGACGAATCGCGGTGCGTCCAGTCGAACCTGGCCGAACCGGGAACCGCCGTTCTGGATCCGATGCAGACGCCGCTGCCCGGGCGTTGCGAAGCCGATGCCGTCATCGAAGGCGAACACCGCCGAAACCGCCCGGCCGTCCGGGCCAAAGAACCAGTACGGATCGTAAGCGGGCTCGGTGAGGCCACCCGGGGTTGCCATCGGTTCCCAGTTGGCATCGCGACGGCCATCCACTCCCAAGCGACCTGACAAGGTCCCGATCGTGCCGCCCACGACGATCCGGCCGTCCGGCTGAATGCCGGGGGCTCCAGGAATCGTGCCGCCGGCAGGGTATTCCGCCTGAAACGCCGGATCACGGGTGCCGTCCGGAAGAAAACGAATCACGCGCAGGGACCGCTGGTCCGGATCGGTGGATGCCGGATACGCGGTCGCAACCACCTCGCCTCCGGGCCCCACCGCCATCCGGACGAGGTTCTCAGGCACCTGGACCCCCTTCCAGGCGGGGTCGGGCTGACCGTTGGGCAGAAACCGCAGGACGCTCGACGCGGTGAGCAGGACGATCCGGTCGGCGGCATCGACGATGAACCGGCGGATGTCGGCAGTGGCCTCGATGCCCGGGCTGTAGACACTGTTGATGGCGGCACCGAACGAAGCATCCCGCGCCCCGTCGGGAAGCAACCGGTGCACGACCGACCCGCGCAGGATCACGATCCGTCCGTCCGACTGGCCGGCGATCTGGATGCCTCCGGACCCGTTGAACCCGCGTTCCTCGGTCGTAAACCCGGCGTCGAGCGAACCGTCGGCATTGAACCGCGCCCAACCCGGCGAAGCGCCGGGTCTCGGATCGGGAAGCCCGGGAATCCCGCGGAAATCCCCGGCGATCACCAGCTTCCCGGACGGCTGCCGGACCAAGCCCACAGCCGTGCCGAAGCTGGCGGTGACCGGACTGAAGGAAGGATCGATCGTTCCATCGGCGCGCAGCTTCGCCAGCAGTCGCAGGGGAGAGCATCCGACCAGGGGATTACCGAAGGCGCCCGCCACGAACACCCGGCCGTCGGAAAGGAACTCGACGCCGTTCAGCGCCCAGACCTCGCCCAGGGCGAGATAATCCCAGCCGAAGTCGACCCGACCGGGGCGCGTGTCGTCGTCCACCAACCGGACCCGCATGGCGAGGGTCTGACTGGCTCCCTCGACCACGCTGGTCCCGAACTCGCTGCGGACCTCGCAGAAATAATCCCCGACATCGCCCTCGCCGGGTGCGGCGATCCGAAGGGTCGGAGTGTTGCCGCCGGGCACGGGTATGAAGCTGTCGAGCGGGGAGACCCGGCCCGATTGGGCCGGCCCACGCCGCCATTGGTAGGAAAGCGTTCCGAACCCCCGGGCATCCACGCTCATCACGATGGGAAGCGCTCCCTGCCGGAGTCGGAACAGGGAGGAGGCACCGCCCGGGCACGGAAACACTTCCGGGCGGGCGTTGGCGGCCGCCCCGGTGCTGGTGAGTGTTTTCACGCCATCCGAGACCACCACCCGGAACACGGCATCGGCATCCGCAAGGGTGGGCGGATCGAGTCGGAACTGGTCCTGGGTGGCGCCCGGGATATCGACTCCATTTCGCTGCCATTGATAGGTGAGCGGGCGGCCGGCGTCGTTGCGAACCTGGGCCATGAACACCGCCGCTCGGTCGGGAACGAGGTTGAGTCCGGCGGGTTCGCGAGTGATCGTGAACACCGGAGGAACGACGGTCACGAGCGCTTCCCGCGACTCCGCGCGGCCCTGGGCATTGGTGACGATCAGCCGGTAGCGACCCGCCTGGGCCTCGGTGATCGCACTCAGGCAAAGACTGCCGGTGATGGCGCCCGGAATATCCACCCCGTTGCGCTGCCATTGGAATCCGAGCGGGCCGGTCCCGGAGACACCGGGTTCGAAGCAGAATCCGCCGACCCCGGCGATGGCCACCTGATCCTCGGGTTCCCGGAAGATCGAAGGCGCGACGGGCAGTTCATCAACCTTGATCTCCGCCTGCCCGCTCTCCACTTCGCCCGCCGCATTGGTGACCCGCACCGTATAGACGCCCTGCTGATCGAGACGGAGTCCGGTCAGAACCAGCGTCGGCGCGTTCTGTCCCACGAGATCCGAACCGTTCAGGCGCCACTGATAATCGAGCGGCGCCGAACCTTCGACCGACACCACGAGCGTGACCGAGGCGCCGACGAACACATTGGTGCGCGCGAGCGGCTGTACCAGAATTCGCGGCGGGAACAGGTTCGACAACTGCGCCGGCGGGCTGACGGTGCTCTGCCCGCCTCCCGTCACCACCACGTCGTAGGTCCCCAGTCGATCCGGACTCAAGGGCGTGACGGTCAAAACGTCCGCGACCTCCCCCGGCAGCGGGGAACCGTTGAACCGCCATTGGTAACCGAGAGGTCGGACGCCATCGGCCACCACCCGGAAGCTGGCCGCGGTCAGGCCGCTCGCCGAGATGCTCCTCGGCGCGCGTACGATCACCGGTGGCGCCGGCGGAACATAATCGTCCGCCCGCAGCCGGAACGGCCCCGGGAGTCCTGCCGACACCACCCAGACCCCGCCGTCGTTGGCCGGGAGCAGGGCCCGGATCGGTGAGATGGAAGGGGCGTTGGTGTAGAAGGGATCCAGGGCTCCTCCGGAGAGGTGCCGGGCCACCGAGCCGGTGCCGGGTGCGGAGGCGGGATCCCCCGCCACCAAGGTGGATCCATCGGTGCGGCGCAGAAGGGCCGCACCGATCCGATTCGGAAGACCGGCATCGAAACCGGGGTCCACCTCGCCGCCTGGGGTGAGTCGGAACAGGCTCGCCAACACCCGGGGCACGGTCTGCGCCACACCCGCGGTCAGCCCCATCACCCCGCCCGTCGGCAGCGCCTCCAGCGCCACCAATCCTGCCACCGTCTTCAGCGGCGTGAATCCCGGGTCGCGAGTCCCGTCCGGATTGAGCCGGATGAGACTGACTTCCGTGGTCGCTCCGGGGAGCGAAAAGGAACCACCGACGTAAATGTCTCCGTCCGCAGCGATCGCCAGGGTCGTGACCTGCGAACTCAGGGGAAGAACGGCGAATGCAGTGTCCAGCGAACCGTCGGGTCGCAGCCGGAACAGTCCGGGCCGATCCAACCCCGAGACCTTGGCGAAGGACCCGCCGACCAGCAGACCGCCGTCGCCTTGCCGCGCCACGATCCGGGCGGCGGCCTGCACGGTGCCCTCGAAGTACCGGGTGGCCGGGAACGAGGCATCGAGGGAACCGTCCTCATTCAAGCGCACCACCCCATTGCCAATCGTCCCGCCGGCGAGGAACACCGCACCGAGCACGAGACGTCCGTCCGGAAGCAGGACACCGCCCCCCGCGTCCCGGATCGTGTCACCCGTGCGAAACCCAGCCGCGGCCTGTCCCTCACGATCCAACCGAACCACCCCCAGCTGGAGCTCGCCCGCGGCCTGGCGGAACACGAAATTGCCCCAGAGATAAAGCCCGCCATCGGGCACCGCAGCGCCGCCCCAAAACACCGGGTTGGCGGTCGTGGCGAGGAAACCGGGTTCGCCGGCTGGCGGATTCAATGCAGGCGCGGCGAAAGTGACGTCGAGTGAACCGGGGCGCGCCGCCCCTGGATCCAGATGGACCGAGGCGACCGAACTGCGCACCACCGCCACGCGGTTGCTGGCCACGGCCTGGTACATTCCCGTCTGGGCCGCCTGGACACCCTCCAGCACCAGGCTGGTTCCCGTCCGGCCTTCCAGGGGAAGCCCGTCGAAATACCACTGGATGACGGGTTCGGGACGGCCGGTGACTGCCACCGACAGCCGGACGGTTCCGCCTGCGGTCACCCCCGTGGAAGCCGTTGGCTGGGTCGTAAACGCCGGCGGCTCGTCCACCGGCCCAGGGTCATCCCCGGCCAGCCGGTAGACGGTTTGGAGAGCACCAACGGCCCCCAGATTCCCGATCAGGTACGTCTTCCCCTGCGCGTCCACCACCAGATCATTCACCACCACCTACGGAGCGGGATCGGTCCAGGCCGGATCCAAGGAACCATCGGTGAGAAACCGCCGTATCCCACCGGCCGTTTGGCCCACCACCAGACGTCCGTCCGACAGCACTCCCAGCGGCCGATGCGCCCCGGCGCCGTCATACAGCACATCGAAGGTGCCCGCGTAATCGAAGGAAACGTCCCGGACCCCGTTCGCGCGGACCCGGATCAACGATTTGACCGACTCCGTCCCAAAAGTCCTGAAGGCACCGCCCCCCAGCAGGTAGTCCCCCGAAGGCAGGCGCCTCAGGATCTCCACGTTGGCGGCTGTCCAGGGAGTGAACGAGGGATCAATCGTGCCATCGGCCAGGAAGCGCTGGATGGAAGTGCGCGCCGCGAGGAAGGACCCGTCGGGATTCACCGCAACATCCGTGCTTGGGCCGACGCCAATGCGGGTGCCGAAGGCGGCATCCCGGGCGCCGTCCAGGCCAATCCGGAGCGGCAGATTCCGAAGCCCGCGTTCCGCCTGCCAATCCATCTGGGTCCCCGTCGGACCGCTTCCCGAGATCAGCAGCGCGCCACCCGGCTGAACTTCCATCGACCAAGGGTCCATCGACCGCCAGCCGACACCCGAGGCAAAGGTCGGATCCGCCGCGGTCGACGGCGGACGAAAGCGGACAAACCGGTTGGCTCCGCCCACGAAGATGTCGCCGGCCCCTGAGGCGGCCATCAGTTGCGCCCCGGAAACGAGCGGTTCGCTGCGCCAGGCCACTGCACCTTCCGGCGTCAGAAGCACCACTCCGGCGCCCGTCGGTTCATTGGTGAATGTTCCCGCGATCAGGACCCGTCCCTCCGGCGTGAGTCCCAGCGCGGTGGCGAAACGAAGGCCAGGCACCGTGAACGAGGGATCCACCCGCCCCGGCTGCGCCTGAACCGCCTGGGAGCCTCCCCAGGCGATCAGTCCCCACAGCAGCCAGGACAAGCCGGACCGCACCCGGGATCCGGGCCGAGGCGCGGAACCAGGCCGTTGGGAGGGAAGAACGCAGTGAAGCAAACCACGAAGACAGATTTCGGGAAAATCCATGGTGAACGGGCTCCGGGGATCCGCAGCCGGATACAGAGCAGACTACGCGGGAACCGGGCGAGCCAAGGCCCAATCGAGGGTTGGCGGACGTTAGCAAAGCCGCTGTCTTGAACTGTTAGGAACGATAACGGCAGCCATCGGATCATGGACGGTGCATCCCCCGGTTGTTGGCAGGCCGCGATGTCCGCGCGCAGCCCCGTTCGGTCGCCCTCCCGGGTGGCGTCCCCGGTGAGACCCCCCGGTCCACGGCCGTCAAACCGGAGAGGCGCGGGAGCCTGATTAAGTAAAAGAATTAGTTTGCTTCCCCGGAATGCATGTGGCGATTTGCGCATCGTCGGTTACGGGATTTTCACTGATCGTCACTCATCGACCTACCCCCCACTTCATCCGCCCCCGATTCATGAGCAGCAACCAGCGTCGACCTGGGTCGTCATCACGAGGCCGAGGAGGCCGCTTCACGAAGGTGCGGGCCGCGGTGGCGGCGATGTTGGTGGTCGCAGCGTGGACTCCGGCGGCCAGCGCCGCCGAAGTCGCGGTGCGGATTCTGGACCTTGAAGCCACGGCCGAGGGCCGGTTGCGCATCCAGCACAGCGTTCCCGCGGATCATTATTTCATCCTGCTTGGGGGAACTGATGCGGCCCGGATCTCCACACCGCTCGCCTTTCAGCTTTCGGGCAGCGGTGCGGGAACGATGGAAGCGACCCTCTCTCCGACTGGCTCGGCGTTCTTCCAGGTGCGGGCCGTGCCGGAATCCGCACCGCTGGATCTTGATGGCGACGGCATGGACGACCGATTCGAACTGCTCTGGCGCCCTCTGTTAAACGCGCTCGATCCGGCGGATGCGCATCAGGATCCGGACGGGGATGGGCTGACGACCTTCGAGGAGTACCTTCGCGGCACGGACCCCAGCACGGCCAACGCGCTGGCCACGACGTTCACGTCCTCCCCGGCCGCAGGGGAGGCCGACGTGGCGGTCACCCGCGAAACCACCCTTTATTTCTCTTCGCCACTCTCCCAGGCGGCGACCCCGCTCACCAACGCCGTGTACGCCACCTTCGGCGGGCGACGGCTGCTGACCCGGCTCGAACTGTCCGGCGATCGGCGCAAGGCGTCGCTTTTCTATCAGGAGAACCTTCCCGGCAGCGCCCGGGTCCAGGTGACCGTCGATGGCGATCTGCTTCCGGACGCGGGCGGCCGCAAGGTCGATGCCGACCGGGACGGCATGGAGGGTGGGAAGGGGCAGTTCCATTTCGACACGGTCAATCTGACAGCCGCTCCGGGAGTGGTGGTGGTCGGCCAGGTCTTCGCCTCCGAACTCGCGACCAGCGGCGGCGTGGGCACGCCCCAGAACCGTCCGCTCGCAGGAGTCACCATCACGGTCGACGGCCGGGAGCAGGATCTCCGGGCAGTGACCGATGCCGAGGGACGCTTCACTCTTTCGCCTGCCCCGATCGGAACCTTCTTTGTGCACATTGACGGCCGGACCGCGGTGGGTAGCACGTGGCCGGGGGGGGCGTATTACCCGTTTGTCGGCAAGGCCTGGGATGCCGCGGCCGGGCGCACCAACCTGGCGGGCGGAACCGGGGTCATCTATCTCCCGCTAATTCCCGCGGGTGCCCTTCAAGCCGTGAGCGCCAGCCAACCCACGTCCGTCCAGTTCACCCCGGAAGTGCTGGCCCGGAATCCGGAGCTTGCCGGGGTGGAGGTGCGGGTGCCGGCCAATGCGCTGTTCAATGACTCGGGAACCCGCGGCGGCCGGGTCGGCATCGCCCCGGTGCCCCGGGACCGGCTGCCCAGCCCCCTGCCGCCGGGCCTCGACCTGCCCCTCGTCATCACGGTCCAGACCGATGGGCCCCAGAATTTCGATCAACCGGTCCCCGTCCGATTCCCGAACACCCCGGACCCGATCACCGGGAAGGCTCTCGCTCCCGGCGAAAAAAGCGCCCTTTGGAGTTTCGACCACGACACGGGTCGATGGGGAATCGTGGGGCCGATGACGGTGTCGGCGGATGGCCGTTTCGTGGAGACCGACCCCGGAGTTGGTTTGCGACAGCCCGGATGGCATGGGCAGCGCCCGGGCACCACCGCCAGCCCCCCGCCAGGTCCGCCGCCGCCGAACTTCTGTGACAAGGTGGCGGAATACGCACTGAGCTCCTACTACGGCTGCGCGGGAGGCAAAGCCCTCGCTGGAGCCTTGAAGGCCGCGGGTGGCATGACCATCGACGCCGTGGGCAGCACCCTTCCGGGAGAAAGCGTGGTGGCCATGATCGCCGGGAGTGCCGGCACCTACGTGGTCCGTGAGGGAACTTTCGGCGACCCGGGGGATTCCGCCAGGGACGCCCTGGATTACGAAGGGATCTGCTGCGCCTGCCTGGCCTCCTCGGGGGTCTTCGGTTCGGCCGGATGCGGCGGCAAAGCCGGCCTTTCCCTGGCCGGACTCGCTTCGGCGGCGAACGAGCTCCAGAACTCGCTTGCGTCCGCCACCGGAGGGGGCGCCGTGAAATTCCTGCTCGATGGCCTGAACCAAGGCGCCACCCAGATCAGCCGGCTCGAGTTGCTCACCAAACAATTCGTCACCGCCTCCAGCCGACACCTCGAACTCGCCGCCCAGGCTCGTGCCCTCGTCGGAAACGCCAAGCGCGACAGCGATCTCCCTGCCGCCACCCTGGCCCAGGTACTGGCCATCCACGCCGAAATCACCGCCCTCCTCGGAAACCGACTGCCCGCCGATTTTTACGGGGACCTGCTCGAAAACATGCAGAAGGTCGAAGGCGAACTGATGCAGAGTCTCAATATCCCAGGCAGCGGTCCGGGATACTTCCTGCTCGAAAACCTCACCACCGGCACCGTCCAACGCGGACGCACCGACCCCCGCGGCGGACTCCCCGACCTGATCCTCCCTCCCAGCCACAACTTCCGCCTCACCCGCGTCGATGCCGCCAGCTTCGCGGTCTCCATCAGCGAGTTCGGCAGCGCCCGGACCGGGTTCCCGACTTTTGTTCCCCGCGGTTTCTGGCTCAGGGGCTCCTCGGTTCCACCCGATACTGACGGCGATGGTCTGAATGACCTCGCGGAGAAGGCCCTGGGAACCCTTCCGTCGAAAGCGGACTCCGATAACGATGGCATCTCCGATGCCACCGAACTCACCAACGGCTCGGATCCCCTGGGCGGGCTCTTTCTCGTCACCGGGGTGATTGGTTCGGCCGATACCCCGGGAAATGCGTCGGACATCGCCGTCCAAGGCAGTCTTGCGGCAGTCGCCGACGGCACCGCCGGCGTGACGCTGTTTGATGTCAGCCGGGCGCAACAGCCTGTGGCCGTGGCTCAGATCGACACTCCGGGCAACGCCCGAGGGATCGCCATGGAACCGGGCACGGTGTTCGTGGCGGATGGTTCCGCCGGCCTGACGCTGATCAACACTCGTGAACCCGCCCGAGCCTCGGTGACCCGGACCATCGGCCTCGGCGCGGAAGCCATCGCGGTCACCCCCATCCAGGGTCTGGTTGCCGTGGGGTTGGCCGACGGGCGGCTGGTCATCCTCGAACCGGGCACGGGACGCCTCGTCGGCCAGCGTTCCTTCGGCAACCGCATCAGCGATCTCGCCGTGGACGAATCCGGAACCCTTTGGGTGGCCACGGGCAGCCGGCTGCATTCCGTCCGAATCCCACGATCCGGAATCGCCCTGTTTGAGTTGGGTTCTGCACCCCTCGATTTCTTCCCGGAGGGCATCACCGGACGCCGACGCGTCTCCATCGCGGAAGGTCGCGCCTACGTCACCAGCTACCCGGGCTATCTGGTCTTCGATACCTCCAACCCCGCCGAACCGATCCGCCTGGGCGATGCCGTCGACCGGGGGCCGAACTCCTTCAAGCAGATGGTCCCGCTCTCACCCACCCTGGGCGTGGCCGCCGTGGGCATCAATCCGCGGGACGACGGCACCCACGACCTCTGGCTGTTCGACCTGAGCAACCCGGCCGGGACCACCAATTTCCTGGCCGAACTCAGGACCCCCGGCATCGCCCATTCCCTGGCGCTTCACCGGGGCCGCGCCCTGGTCGCCGACGGCGCGGCCGGATTGCAGGTGGTGAACCCGGTTCCCGCGGACACGGCGGGCGTGCCGCCCACGGTCTCCCTGGTGCTGCCGATTTCGGGTGACGAAGTGGAGGAGGGAGCCGTGCTGCCCCTGGCCGCCCGCGCCACCGACGACGTCCTCGTCGCGCGGGTTGAGTTCCTGGTCAATGGGGAGATCCTGGCCGATGATGGCGCCTACCCCTTTGCCACACCTTATGTCGCTCCGGCGCTGAGCCCCGACCGCACCTCGGTCCGACTGCGGGCCCGAGCCACGGATACGGGCGGCAACTCCGCCTGGAGCGAGGAGCGCGTGCTGCGCATTGTTCGCGATCGCACCCCGCCTCAGATCGAAATGGTCTCCCCGCCGGAAAGCTCCATCGTGGGCGAGACCCGCGAACTGCGAGCCTCGTTCAGCGAAGCGCTCGAGACCTCGCCCACCGGAATCCAGATTCAGGTCTGGGCGCTGGCGCCGGGGCAAACCGTGACCGAGGCCGAAATGCCCGGCGGCAATCCGGTGCCCGGCATCGTCGCGATCGGCGGTTCCACCCTCGCCTTCCGCGTCACGGACCCGCTTCCCGAGGGCCGCTACCTCGTCCAAATCGAACGGAACGTCCGCGACCGCGCCGGCAACGCGCTCTCCAGCACTTACCGCTGGCAGTTCCTGACCCTGGCTTTCGTCGATGCCGATGCGGACGGCGTCCCGGACAACCTCGAAGCATCCCTTGGGCTGAACCCCACCAGCGCCGACACCAATGGCAATGGCGTTCCGGATGGCGAGGAGGACTTCGACCGCGACGGCGTCCCGAATGCCGTGGAGCGCATCGCGGGATTCGATCCGCGCAATCCCAACTCCAAGGATCCGGCCATCGTCGACGGCCGGATCGACACCGATCTCGATGGCCTGGCCAACTGGCGCGAAGTGCTGCTGGGAACGCGGCTGGATGTCGATGACACGGATGGCGACGGCTGGCCGGATGGCGTGGAGGCGGAATTGCAGACCCTGGCGCTGAACAACGGGTCCTTCCCCCGCCTGTTCACCTACGGCCAGACCCTCACCACGCTGGGTCCGGGACCCTCCAGTCCGACCTGGGGTGGCGGCCGAACACCCACCGTGACGGCGGCTCCCTTGATCCTGAGCTTCGCACCCGATGAGGAGGGCAGTTTCGGGCGTCCCTTCGCCACTCCCTCGGTCGCGCCCCTGATCCTCCTCCCCGGCATCGAAGCCAATGGGGGATTCTCGGGCCAGCCCATCGCCCAGCCGCCCACGTCCATTCTCCTCGAAGTCCCCTGACCCCACGTCAAACGCCTCGCAGCACCGACCCGAACTTTCCCTTTCCGTTCAATCCATGAAAACACCGACGATCCACGCCCTCGCAGGAGTCGCCGCCGCCCTGCTCCTGAACCTCGCTTCCAGCCCCGCCTCGCACGCGGCCGATTTCTCGGCTGGCAGCGACGGTTCGTTCGGAGCCCTGGTGGTCACCAATGACACCGTGCTCGCCGTCCCCTCGAACGGCGTCTTCCGCTGCACCAGCATCCAGATCGCGCGCAACACAACGCTTTCCTTCACCCCGAACGCGCTGAACACGCCGGTGTACCTGCTTTCCCAAAGCAACGTGCTGATCGAAGGCACCATCTCAGTCAACGGCTCCCCCCACAGCGTGAGCGGCCGAGGCGGTCCTGGCGGATTCTCCGGAGGCTCGGCTGCCCGGCCCGGACTTCCCCCCGGGGATGGTCATGGCCCCGGCGGAGGACGCGGCGGCAGCAGTGACGCCAATGTGAAGGCCTATGCTGGCAACGGCTCGTTCGGCGGAGTCCACGAGGTCACCGCCTCCACCAATCATGGCCGGATCTACGGAAACACCCTGCTCGTCCCCCTGATCGGCGGTTCCGGAGGCGGCGGTCGTGCCGACGGCTATGCAGGCGGCGGCGGCGGCGGCGCCATCCTGATCGCCTCCGATACCTCCATCCGCCTGAGCGGAACCATCCAGGCTCGTGGCGGTGCCGGCCAGTTCTACGCCTCCGGCAGCGGCGGCGGCGTGCGCCTTGTCGCCCCGGACGTCAACGGAGCCGGAGGCTTCATCGACGCGCGAAGTGGCAATGAGGCCTGGACTGGTCGCATCCGCATCGATCGGCTGATCGACGGTGCAATTCCCAACATGTACGGCGTTTCCGCCATCGGCACCTTCCTCTCCGTCTTCCCCGCCGGCCTTGCCTCTCTGAGCATCATCGAAGTGGCCGGCAATGCTGTCCCCGAAGGCTCCACCAGTGCCGCCGCCATCCTGCTCCCGGTCGGCTCCTCCACCACGCAGTCGGTCAAGCTGATCGGCCGCAACTTCGTCGGCACGGTTCCCATCGAAGTCGCCGTGGTGCCCGAAAACGCGCCCGCGAAGTTCTACACCGGCAACCTGGTGGCCGGCGCCGACCGCACCGGCCAGGTCACCATCAACGTCGAAATCCCCGGTAACATCCCGACCAGCGTCTACGCCTGGCCCAAGTAAGGGCTCCGCGATGTGGATGTGGACTGCGGCAGCCCTCTGCCGCTTTCCCGCCACCGCTCCTTGG
>CAYZAE010000177.1:0-13244 GCA_964476125.1 uncultured Verrucomicrobiota bacterium
ATCCGGCCTTTTCCGCGAAAACAGGATCCCCACTGACTTTTCAGACGGGCTCTTAGTTGTGTGCCTTCATCTTCGGGGAGCGCGCCCGCTCAGGACGCGTTCCCCGCGCTGGCTGCATTCGAACCGAGCATGGTATCCCTCACCCACACCCGGCTTGAACCACCTCACCGGCCCTCCCCACCCCCGCTCCAAGCTCCCGACTCCCGAATCCCCGCTTCAGCGAGGCTGGTGCTTGACGGCAAGCGGGCGGTGGCGGGAGCGTTGGGGCCGATGAACACCCAGCCTTCGCCCGCTTCTCCGGCGCCCTCGGATCGTCGCAGTTTTCTCAAGCAATCCTCCGCCCTCGCCGCCGGTCTGGCGGCCGCTCCTTACGTCGTGGTTCCCACCCGCTCGTTCGGGGCGAACAGCGAGACACTCAAGGTGGGTCTGGTCGGGTGCGGCGGTCGCGGCACGGGGGCTGCCAGCCAGGCGCTGCACGGGGATCGGAACGTCGTTCTGCACGCCATGGGCGATGTTTTCGAGGACCGCATGAAGGGCAGCCTCGAGCAGATCAAGAAGGAGCATCCGGAGCGGACCATGGTCACGCCCGACTCAATGTTCCTGGGGTTCGACGCCATCGACAAGGTGCTGGCCAGCGGCGTGGATGTCGTGGTTCTGGCGACGCCTCCGGGGTTTCGTCCGTACCATCTGAAGAAGTGCGTGGAGGCTGGGAAGCATGTGTTCTGCGAGAAGCCGATGGCCACGGACGCGCCGGGGGTGCGCATGGTTCTGGAGGCGGCGGCCATCGCGAAACAGAAGAAACTGGCGCTCACGGCGGGATTTTGCTGGCGGTACAATCCAGCCGAACGCCAGGTCATGAAGCGCATCCATGACGGCCAGATCGGCAATCCGCTGTCGCTGTACACCGTCTACAACACGGGTTCCCTGTGGGTGCGTCCGCGCCAGCCGGGCTGGAGCGACATGACGTACATGATGCGGAACTGGTATTACTACGCGTGGCTCTCGGGCGATCATCTGGTGGAGCAGGCGGTGCACAGCTTGGACAAGATGCAGTGGGCGATGAAGGACGAGCCGCCGGTGAAGTGCGTGGCCCATGGCGGACGCCAGGTGCGCACGGGTTCGGATTTCGGCCACATCTACGATCACTTCAGCATCGTGTACGAGTACGCCAGCGGCGCCCGCGGCTATCACTTCGCCCGGCAGCAGGCGAACACGGCGTCGGATAACTCCGACTATTTCATGGGTTCGAAGGGTGTGGCGCAGATCAAGGCGTTCGGTCCGATCAACATCACGGGCGAAACCAACTGGCGCCTCCGCCGGGACGGCATGGAGAACATGTACCAGGTCGAGCACAACGAGATGATGGCCTCGATCCGCAAGGGGGAGCCGATCAACGACGGCGTGTGGATGGCGCATAGCACGCTGGTCGCGCTGATGGGCCGAATGGCGGCCTACACGGGGCAGGAGATCTCCTGGGAACAGGCGCTGAACTCCAAGGAGAACCTGGCCAAGCAGGTCACCATGCAGGAGGAATCCCAGGACGATCCGAAGTTCGGCTGGGACATCCCGGTCCGCATGCCGACGGTGGCCATGCCCGGACAGACCAAGTTCGTCTAACGAGGAGGCGACCGCGGTCGCAGACCTTCACCAATTCAGGGCGCGCTTCGTGCGAACGAAGTCGCGCCCTTTTCTTTTCGGTCCGGTGCATGGCCGAGTTGTCGGCGACCCAAACCCGCGGTTAGACGGGAGAGACAGGATCTAATCCGGGAGTTTCACCACAGAGGACACAGAGAGCACAGAGAGAGTGGGAGCCATCAACGCCGGTTGGGGCGGTGGAGAAAGCGCAGGGATGATCCGGGGCATCGAGCGTGTGTAGACCCGAATCCGATTCCGTTCCCTCTGTGCTCCCTGTGCTCTCTGTGGTTAGTGCCCGTTCTTGCGCGAGGGCACCAGCAGCAGGTCGCGGGCGTCGTCGCCGGCGTCGATGGCGGCCTCTGGTTCGGCTTGGGCGCGGGCGCGGGAGGATTCGACCTTGATGTAGTGCAGCACGATCGGGGCGAGGATCATGCCGGGAATGCCGAGCAAGGTTTCCCCGAGCAGCAGACCGAGCAGCGTCAGCCACATGGGGTTGCGGATGCGGTGCCCGATGATCTTGCTGTTGAGGAAGTATTCGAACTTGTGGATGACGATGAGGAACACCAGGGCGACCAGGGCCATCTTGGGGGAGATGGTGAAGGCGACGCCGGTGATGAGGGTGTTGGAGAGCAGGTTGCCGATGATGGGCAGCAGGCCGCAAAGGAAGGTGCAGGCGATGAGCACCGGGGCGTAAGGGAAGCCGGCCCAGAACAGGAAGATGCCGGTGAGGATGGTGTTGACGATGGAGATCAGGATCTGGGCCCCCATGACCACGGCGAAGCTGTGGTAGAAGGTGACGAACCGGTTGGCGATCTCACGGGCGGTGATGGCGTAGAGACTGTCGCGCTGGGTGTTGGGGTCGTCCTCGACCCCGAGCTTGGCGTTGATGAAGAGGGAGACGGCCACGACGATGCCAATGATCAGGTAAACCAGCGTGATGCCAGCATCGCGCGCGTACCGTCCGATGTTGGTCACCCTTTCCTTCGCCTCGGTGACGGCGATATGCCGGAGACTCGAGAAATCGGTGAACGGCATCTCGATGCCCTTGCTCTCGGCGTAGTTCACCACTGCGGGGATGGTGGTTTCGGCGATGCGCGGGAAGGTGACGTAGGCCTGTTTGGCAAAGAAGTAGAGCCCGTAGCTGGCGCCCAGGACCACGAAGAGGAACAGGACCACGCCCAGCGGTTTGCTCCGGCCGAAGCTGAACTGGCGCAGGGTGAAATAGGAAAAGAGGGTGGTCAGCAGCAGGGTGGTCATGTGGAGCCCGCCGATGAGCACCATCATGGCCACCATGAAGAAGTAGGAGATCCTCCGGGGTGTGTACCACGTCGCCTGTAGCGGCGGCGGCGCCTCCGGGGCGGGGGCGGCGGCGGACGCAGGCGATGTCGAGTTCATCAGGGTGGGGCCTGCGGTTTTACCGGAGTCGGGCCTGCAGCCAGCCCAGCAGTTCCGCGAGCGGAATCCGCTCCTGCCGTCCGTCGTCGCGGTGACGGATGGTGACCGTGTTCAACAGCTCCGGCTTCTCCCCCAGGGTATCGAAGTCGATGGTCACCCCGAACGGCGTCCCGGCCTCGTCCTGGCGCGCGTAGCGTCGTCCGATGGAGCCTGCCTCGTCGTAGAACACGTTGAAGTGCGGCCGGAGCAGGTCCCGGACCTCGATCGCCTTGGCGACCAATTCGGGCTTGTTCTTGAGCAGCGGGAAGACCCCCACCTTCACGGGGGCGACGCGCGGATGGAACCGCATGACGGTGCGGAGTTCCTTCTTCCCCTTTTCGTCGACCGACTCCTCCTCCAGGAAGGCATGGGCGAGCAGGGCGAGAATCAGGCGGTCGACGCCGGCCGACGGTTCGATGACGTGGGGGACGTAGTAGCCCTTGCCCAGGTTCGTGGCGTCCTCGCGGGCGATGCGTTCCGCGGACGGCGCGGGTTCGCCGGTCTTGGTCAGGTAGCGGAGCCGGTGGGCGTAGTAGCGTTCGGCGATCTCGGTCTGGCGTTCGGCGGGCAGCTTGGGCCAGGCCATTTTGAGTTCCTCGTCGAACACCGTCATCGGCTTGCCGGAGCAGCGCTGGTGTTGGGACAGGTCGAAGTCGCTGCGGGCGGCGATGCCTTCCAGTTCCTGGGTGCCGAAGGGGAACTTGAACAGCAGATCGACGCAGGCGCGGGCGTAGTGGGCGAGTTCGTCGGGTTTCTGCCAGTATTCCTCGAGGGTGGTGCGGGGCAGCCCGATGCCTTCGTAGAACCGGATGCGTTCCTCGACCCAGTACTGGTGCCAGAGCTGCCAGCCCCAGTTCGGTTTCGGTTCGCCGGGATGACCCGGGCCCGAGGGGGTGGCGACGGATCCGTGGATGGCTTCGATGGCTTCGTCGGGCTTGATGAAGAACTCGAGTTCCATCTGCTCGAACTCGCGCGAGCGGAAGGTGAAGTTGCGCGGGGTGACCTCGTTGCGGAAGGCCTTCCCGACCTGGGCGATGCCGAAGGGAACCTTCTGCCGCGCGGTTTCGGCGACGTTCTTGAACTGCGCGAAGATGGCCTGCGCGGTTTCCGGGCGCAGGTAGGCGACGTTGTTTTCGTCGGCGACGGGGCCGACGTACGTCTTGAACATCAGGTTGAACGGCCGCGGCTCGGTGAGGAGCGATCCGTTGTCGGGATTGAACCGCTGCGAGTTCTCGACCTTCTCGGTTCGTTCCCCGAGCAGTTCGGCGTTCTTGAGGCCGCGCAGGGTATAGAACGTGATGGCGGTTTTGCGGGCGCTTTCCGGGGGTTTGCCGGCGGGGAGCAGGACCGCGTAGGGCTCGGTCATCTCGGTGCCGGAGACGGTGTCCCGGGCGCCGGTGAAGTGGTAGGCGATGCCGGACTGCGGTTCCACCTGGTCGGCGCGGAAGCGTTTCCGGGTGAGCAGACAGTCGCACATCGGATCGCTGAAGGTGTCGACGTGCCCGGACGCCTTCCAGATCTGCGGGTGCATGATGATGGTCGCCTCGAGACCGGCGACGTCCTCCCGCATGCGCGTCATGGTGGTCCACCAGAGCTCCTTGACGTTGCGCTTCAGCTCGGCGCCCAGCGGGCCGTAGTCCCAGAATCCGTTGATTCCCCCGTAGATTTCCGAGGATTGGAAAACGAAGCCCCGCCGTTTGCAGAGCGACACCAGTTTTTCCATTACGACGGTTTCTTTCGGATCGGCCATGGGAGGGGCAGTGTCCGCATCGGTGCAACGTTGCGTCAAGACGCGCGGAGACTTCCCATCCCCGCGCAAGGGGCCGTCGGAAATGCGGATGGCACCACGAAGGCACGAAGGGCACGAAGGGAATGCGGGATCGGAGACATCCGGGATGCGCTGGAAGCGCTTCTGTTCGGTCTGCTTCCGATGAGTCTTCCTTCGTGGCATTCGTGTGCTTCGTGGTTTTGTGTCCGGGGATTGGGAAGGCTCTCCCGCTCCCGGCTGGTGCATCACCGGCCGAGGGGGAGGGTGATCGCTTCGGGATCTCCCTTCTGGACGTGGGAGGAAAGGGGCCCTGGCAACCACTCCGCCAGGGCAGCGCGCCCGGAGATCGCGCCCTCCCCTCAATCCTGGGAGGTCCCTTTGCCTCCTGCCCTCATTCCTTGGAGGCAAACCATCGTCGGCCCCCCATCAATCCGACCATTCCCAATCCCAGCAACACGCCCGGCGCACCGCCCTCCGGCACTCCGTGGGGCAACACGTAAATGAAGTTTTCATCCCTTGGTCTCGATGTGTAGAGCCAGCCGCCGATGGACAAGTCATTCAGGATCGACGACGCGTAACCACTGTGTTCGCCCACCACAAAAATGGGGCCATACGTGCCTTGGGCAGGATTGTTGCCGTTGGAATCGCCTAAAGTTTGGCCCAAAGCCGCGGACAGGTCGAAGCAGAGCTGGAGATTGCCCCACCAGGGGGTGCTTTGATCCTCAGAAGATTTGAGGGGGAGGAGAGGACTCGATTTTTTGGGGGTTTGAGGGCCAGGGTTTCGCGTGCCACGTCGAATCCGGATCCTCACCAGGGGCGCCCGTCGCGAGGGGAGTCGGTCATGAGTGCCGGGGTGTCCTGGAACATCGCGAATGTTCTCTCGGCGTTCCGATTGGGGTCCGCACCGCTGCTGCTCGTCTTCGTGGCGATGGGGCAGCCCCGGTGGTACCTCGGCTGGTTTGCGGTCGCTCTGGCGACGGACTTCTTCGACGGGCAACTGGCGCGGCGCCTGAATCTTCGCACGGAATTCGGGGCGAAGCTTGATCTCTGGGGCGACGCCGCGGTGCTGCTGACCTTGCCGGTGGCCTTTGCCGTGCTCTGGCCGCAACTGCTCTGGGGGGAGCGCTGGTTCGTGGCGGCGGCTCTGGTGTCCTACGCGACGAGTGCGGCGGTGGCGTTCCGGAAGTTTGGGGGGCTGGCGAGCTATCACACGTGGCTCGGCAAAACCGCCACCCTCGCTCTGGCGGTCGGGGCCATCGTCGCCATGGCGGGCTGGGCGACCTGGCCGCTGCGGTTGGGAATTGTCCTGATCACGGCGGCAATCCTGGAGGAGATCGTCATTTCGATCCTGCTGAAGGAGGCCAGGACGGACGTGCCGAGTCCGTGGCATGTTTGGGGAAAGAGGGGGGAGTGAGGAGTGGGGAGGGGAAGGGATTAAGATTAAGATTAAGATTAGGATTAAGGTTGAGAATAAGATTGGGGAGGGGAGGTTTTCGGGGGTGGTGCGGGTGTGGGTTGCCGGAGGGAGGGGTTCCGGGGCAGGATCGGGGCATGCGTTATCGGCGTTTCGGTCGGACCAATCTCCAGCTGCCGGTCTTTTCCTGCGGGGGCATGCGGTACCAGCACAAGTGGCAGGATATTCCGTGGTCGGAGGTTCCGGCTGAGGGCCAGCAGAACCTGGAGGCGACCATTCGACGGTCGGTGGAGCTGGGCATCCATCATATCGAGACGGCGCGGGGCTATGGATCGAGTGAAATGCAGCTCGGACCCGTGCTCCGGCAGTTCCCTCGGGAGAAACTGATCGTCCAGACCAAGGTGGCGCCCATGGCGACCCAGGACGAATTCCTCCGGACCTTCGACCGGTCGATGGAGTACCTCGGGCTGGAGTACGTCGATCTGCTGTCGTTGCACGGCATCAACAACCGCCAGCTGCTGGACTGGTCCCTGAAGCGGGGCGGAGCGCTGGAGACGATCCATCGACTCAAGGAGCAGGGGCGCTGCCGGCATGTCGGATTTTCCACCCATGCGACGCCCGACATCATCGTGGAGGCGATCCGGTCGGACGGGTTCGATTATGTGAACCTCCACTGGTACTTCGTGAACGAGCTCAACGAGGCGGCGTTGCGGGAGGCGCACCGGCGGGACATGGGTGTTTTCATCATCAGCCCGAACGACAAGGGCGGGCGGTTGTATGATCCGCCGCCGAAGCTGGTGGAGCTGTGTCGGCCGCTGACGCCGATGCAGTTCAATGATCTCTGGTGCCTGGCGGATCCGCGGGTGCACACCTTGAGCCTGGGGGCCTCGAAGCCCTCGGACTTCGACGAGCACGTGGCGGCCCTGGCCCATTACGATCGCATGCATGAGGTCCTGCCGGAGATCGAGGCGAGACTGCGGGCGGAGTTGGACCGGGTCCTGGGGCGCGATTGGGCCCTGCACTGGTTTGAGAACCTGCCGGAGTATGTGGAGGTTCCCGGGGAGGTGAACGTGCTGGAGATCCTGCGGTTGTGGACCTACGCCAAGGGCCTCGACCTCGTGGGGTGGGGGCGGATGCGGTACAACCTTCTGGGGCAGGCGGATCACTGGTTTCCTGGGGAGAATTCCTCGGCGGCCGGGCGATTGGATCTGGGGCCGGTCCTGGCGCGGAGCCGGTTCAAGGATCGGATTCCGGGGATTCTGAAGGAGGCCCATGAACTTCTGTTCGAGGCGCCGAAGAAGCGATTGAGCCAGAGCTGAGTTCGGCTCCTTGGGATTCATCGGGTTCGCGGTTGTGCGGGGCGGGCGGCCCGGTAGAGTCGCCGGGCGTGGAAGCGTCGGTGGACAGAATCTGTTATGCGCTGGCGGTGGCCTGTTATGGGCTGGCGACGGGCCATGCCGTGGTGATGTGGCGGCGGGCGTTTCAGCGGGGTGAGTGGGCGAGTTATTTCCTGATGCTGGTGGCCTTTGGGTTCCAGACGGCGGCGCTGATGGGCCGGGGTTTTTCGCTGGCGCGCTGTCCGGTGACGAACCTGTTCGAGGTGCTGATGTTCGTGACCTGGGCGATTGGCGCGGCGTACCTGGTGGCGGGATGGTGGGCGCATCTTCGGTATGTCGGAGCGATGCTGGCTCCGGCGCTTTTCCTGGTCGGGCTGTTTGCGCTGCAGAGTCGTTTCGACCGGCCGGGTCCGGTGTTCGACCTGGAGCATGCGGCGGTCAGTCTGCATGTGTCGCTGGTGCTCCTGGCTTATGCGGGATTTGGTCTGGGCTGTGTGGCGGGGGCGCTTTATCTGATCCGGGAGCGACCGGGTGAATCCCCGCAGTTGCAGGCGCTGGCGGCCCGGCTGCCGGGCGTGGAACGGTTGGAGCACGTGCTGTTGAGGTCGCTGGGCACCGGTTTGATTCTGCTTACGGCGGGGTTGGTGTGCAGCTTTGGGTTGATGCGGGAGCGCTATGGGGTGGCGGTGCGGCCGGATCCGAAGATCGCGTGGTCGATTTTTGTCTGGGGTGTGTATCTGACGCTGATGGTGCTTCGCCTGCGGTTCAAGCAGGCGCCCCGGAACCTGGCCTGGGGGTCGTTGTGCGGATTCGCGTTTGTGCTGCTCACCTTCTGGAGCACGAACCTTCTTTCGCCGATTCACCGGCCCTGATAGGGTCCGGCATGCACTCGTTTCCATTCGCGGCGGCGCTTTCCGCCGCGGCACTTCTCGGATCGTTCTCCGTCCAGGCCGCCGAGGGCGGAAAAAAACTGGTCACCTTCAAGAAGCAGGTGTTGACCCAGGAATTCTGGGCGGAAGGGGCGCATGCGGGTGATTTCAATCACGACGGCAAGACCGACATCGTCTCCGGGCCGTACTGGTACCAGGGGCCCGAGTTCAAGGTCCGGCACGAGTTCTATCCGGCGAACAAGAGCTTCAAGGTGAAGAAGGCGGACGGCACGGAGGCGACGGTTCCCGGGTACGAGGGTGGGCTGGGGAAGAACAACGCCTACTCGGACAATTTCCTGAGCTACGTCCACGACATGAACAAGGACGGCTGGGACGACGTGTTGGTCCTGGGTTTTCCGGGGGCGGAATCCTGGTGGTTCGAGAATCCGAAGGGTGGGGAGGGGGCGTGGAAACGTCACCTGGCGTTGGATGTGACCGACAACGAATCGCCGACGTTTCTTGATCTGACGGGGGACGGAAAGCCGGAGATTGTGTGCAGTTCCAAGGGGGTTTACGGATGGGCCGAGTTGGACCCGTCGAACCCGACCAAGCCCTGGAAGTGGCATGCCCTTTCGCCCAACAAGAACTATCACAAGTTCACCCATGGTCTGGGAGTGGGGGATGTGAATGGGGACGGGCGGGCCGATCTGTTGGAGAAGGACGGTTGGTGGGAGCAGCCGGCCAGCCTGGCCGGGGATCCGCTCTGGAAGCACCACCCCTTCACGTTCGGCACAGGCGGTGCGCAGATGTTTGCCTACGACGTGGATGGCGATGGACGGAACGATGTCATCACCTCCCTGGCGGCGCATGGGTACGGTCTGACCTGGTTCCGCAACGTGGCGTCGGGCGATGGCGGGATCGCGTTCGAAGAGCACACCTTCATGAACAAGGAGGCCACGGAGAACCCCTATGGGGTTCATTTCTCCCAGCTCCACGCCATTGATCTCAAGGATGTCGATGGGGATGGGCTGAAGGACATCGTCACCGGCAAGCGCTTCTGGGCGCATGGTCCGACGGGGGATCCGGAGCCGGGGGCGCCGGCAGTGGTTTACTGGTTCCGATTGGTGCGCGGTCAGGACAAGTTCGTGGATTTCATACCTTACCTCGTGGACAACGATTCCGGGGTGGGAACGCAGGTGCTGGTGACGGACGTGAACGGGGACCGGTTGCCGGACATTGTGGTGGGCAACAAGAAGGGTGTCTTTGTCCATACCCAGTCCGTCCGGGCTGCCACGGTGGCGGAGTGGGATGCCGCCCAGCCGCGGCCGATGACCCTGGGCAAGTAGAACTGGGGCGGGATTTCGGGAGCTACCGAAGTTTGTGCAAGTCCGGAGACCCTGGGTCTCCGGACTTTTTTGTTGGGAGGGATCCCTGTCTGGCGCCCGGAGACGCGGTTCGTCACTCGTAGCGGAGGGCGGCCATGGGAGGGATGCGGGAGGCGCGCCAGGCGGGGAGCAGACAGGCGGCGACGGCGACCAGTCCGAGCAGGAGGGGGACTGCGGTGAAGATGGGGGGATCGTGGGGTGAGATGTCGAAGAGCAGACGTTCGAGCAGGTGGGCGAGCAGGAAGGCGGCGATGAATCCGATGGCCATGCCGGTGAGCGCGAGTCGACAACCCTGTCGCAGCACGAGACGCAGCACGTCGCGACCCTCGGCGCCGAGGGCCATGCGCAGTCCAATCTCCGGAGTGCGTTGCCCGACGGTGTAGGCCATCACGCCGTAGATGCCCATGCCGGCGAGGAAGAGGGCGATGGTGGCGAAGGCGGCAAAGAGTCCGCCGAAGAACCGTTTGTCCCAGGTGCTCAACTCCAGGATTTCCCGCATGGTGCGGGGCAGGTAGAGCGGGATGAGCGGATTGACGGCGAAGATTTCGCGCTGGGCGAGGGGCAGGTAGGATCTCGGCTCGCCCTGGACCCGGACGGCAAACGAGAGGAAAGCCTCGGGCCATTGCGTGTGCGGGAAATAGACGATGGGTTGCTCGGGCCGGTTGTCGAACTTCGTGCGGATGCGGCGGACGATGCCGACAATCGTGCGCGGTTGCTGGTAGTCGTCCTCCTTGCCCCCGAGAAGTCGGATTTGCCGGCCCAGCGCGCTGCTTTCCGGAAAGTGCCGGCGGGCGAGTTCTTCGTCGACGATGCAGACGCCGGGGGCGTTGGTGGTGTCGGCGGCGCTGAAATCGCGTCCGGCGAGCCGCGGGATGCCGAGCGTTTCGAAATACCCGGGAGTTACGGTGCGGGCATCGAGACGCGGGGCTTCGCCGAGCAGCGGTTCCGGGGTATCGGCGACCTGGAAGGCGAGCAGGGCGAGGTGATCGGTGGTGGGCAGGTGGCTGACGGCGGCGGCGGCGGTGACGCCGGGGATGGATCGCAGCCGTTGCTGAACCTCGCGGAAGAACCGGAGGTAGTCGGTGGCGTTCGTGTAGTACTGGGGTGGCAATCCGACCCGGAACGTGAGCAGGCGGGTGGGATCATAGCCGGTGGGGGCGGTGCGGGTCTTGTAGAAGCTTCGGAGCATCAGCCCGGCTCCGACGAGCAGGACGAGGGCGAGGGCGATTTCGCCCACCACCAGGGCGTTCCGGAGTCCCACCTGCCGGGCGCTCACCCCCGAGCCACGGGATCCTTCGCGCAGTTCCTCGAGCACTTCCGGGCGGACGGTTTGCAGAGCCGGCACCAGGGAGAAGGCCAGCACCGACAGGAGGGCGATCAGGACCGTGAAGCCGAACACGCGGCTGTCGAAGGCGAAATCGATCCAGAACGGCAGTTCGCGACCGACGCCCGCGTGGCAGAGGTCGCGTCCCCAGAGGGCGAGAATGAAGCCGGTGGTGGCGCCGGTGGCCCCGAGCAGGAGGCCTTCCATCAGCAGTTGCCGGACGATCTGCCAGCGGGAGGCCCCTGCGGCCATGCGGATGGCGAACTCACGGGATCGGACTGAATTCCGGGCGAGCAGCAGGTTCGCCACGTTGGCGCAGGCGATCAGTTGGACGAAGAGCACGGCGCCCAGAAGCAGGTTCATCTGCTGCCGGGTGTCGTGGGTCATCGCCTCGCGATGGGGGCGGACGCGGAGGCTGACGCCGGCGTTGGTGGGCGGATAATCCGCTCCCTGGCTTTTGGCGATGCTTTCGAGCTCGGCATTGGCGTCCGCGAGGGAGGCGCCCGGGCTCAGCCGGGCGATGGCATCGAGGAAGAAGTCGCTGCGGCCCTCCAGACCCTTGCCCCGTGCGAAGGTGATGGGAGACCAAAGATCCGAGGATTCCGGAAAGCTCCAGCGGGGCGGCATGACCCCGACCACCAGGGCGGGTTGGTCGCTGATGGAGATCGTTCGCCCGACGATGTTGGTTTCCCCCTGGTAACGGCGCTGCCAGAGGTCGTAGCCCAGAATCACCACCGGCGGCCGTCCGGGACCCTCCTCGCTGGGGAGGAAATTCCGGCCCAGGTGGGGACGCACGCCGAGCAGGGAAAACATCCGGGCGGACAGTTCACAGCCCAGCAGACGTTCCGGCTGTTCGCTGTCGGTGAGGATGAAGGTCTTGGGTCGGACGATGGCGACGCCCTGGAGGGTTTTCGACTGGTCATTGAGGTCGAAGGTGTCCGGAACGCTGAGGCCGAGCACCGAGGAGGGATCGTGTCGGAGGAATCGTTGGACGGCGACCAACCGGTGTTGTTCGGGGACGAACGGCAGGGGTTTGAGGAGAATCGCGTTGTAGGCACTGAACACGGTGGTCGCCGCGCCGATGCCCAGGCCGAGGGCGGTGATGGCCACCAGGGCAAAGAGCGGGCTCTTCAGAAGTTGCCGGCAGGCGAACTTGAGGTCGTTCATCGATTCAGCAGGGCGCGGGAAGTGTCCAACGGAGGACCTGTCGTGGGTAGTCGATTTCCAGCAACGAATCCCGCAGGACGTCCAGGCCAAGCAGCCCGTCCAGTCGACGGCCGATCCTGTCCCCGAGGGGGTTGGAAAAAGGGCCGATGGCGACGGTGAGGTTTTCCCTGATCCAACCGGCAGCCTTCAGCTCGCGAATGCGACCGAACCAGATGGGGACCGCGCCTTCCGTCCCCAGGGCCGCGCCGCCGCCACCGACCGAGTTGTCGACCCCGCAGAGCGCGGCGCAGTGGGGGGCGAGCAGGGTTGCCGGGCTTCCTGGATCGAGGCCGAAGGTCATGGGAGAGCAGCCGTTGATTCGGACCGGAAGCAGGATCATGGGCTTTCTCGGGGGACCGAGTTCGAAGGGCTGTGCGGCGTTGTTCCCGTCGTTCTCCCAGCCCCCGGGCGAGAGGGTGAGCCGGCGTCCGGGGAAATCGAACCGGACACCAAACGCTGCCAGGTAATCATGGCCGAGGATGCCATCAGCCTGGGGGAGTCCATCGGACTCAAGCCGGCGCAGTTCCGGGCTGATGCCGGGGGTGAGCACTCTTTCCTGGGCTCCGCCCAGCCGGACCCGGACCTCCGGCACAAGCGCGATCTGGTGGACGCCGTCGGTGTCGCGACGAATTACGGACGACCGTGGAGCCAGGCCGAGGCGGCGGGCTGTTGCGGGGGAGAGCAGTGTCCAGGGACTTCCCGGGTCGACCAGGAACCGGACCGGCCCAAGGCCGTTTACGAAGCCTTCGACGCGTGGATGGGGCGGGTTACCGGCGCGCACGCCGTCCGACAATTCCAACGGGCAGGAGGGAGGATCGTGGCAGGGGGACATGGGGATTTCATGGATCGGGGATCGGAATAGCAGTCGCCGT
>CAYZAE010000178.1:0-4563 GCA_964476125.1 uncultured Verrucomicrobiota bacterium
GGGGGGGGGGGGGGGGGGGGGGGGGGGGGGGGGGGGGGGGGGGGGGGGGGGGGACTGGGGATCGCGGGCTGTGGCAGTTATTTCGCGCATCGCGGGTTTCGGGGGGATGCGGTCCTGGCGGTGACGGCGGCCCTGGGGGTGGTTTTCGTGGCGGTGAACTTCATGGCTCCGAGCGGGGCTTGGCAGCGGTGGGGGCAGGGGTTGGACATGCGGCTGGGGGCGGCGGGTTTGCTGGTTCTTTTTGCGGTGTGGGCGCTCGCGGGCATGGCTCTGGCCTTGAGCACGCGGTTGGAGATGGTGCCGACCCTGGTGTTGTGCACGGGGCTGCTGGGGGTGGGGTTGCTGTCGGACTACCTGTTCGCCGGAGCCGCGGCTTCGGGTTCGAGCCTGGCCGCGGTGCTGCACGGGGTGGTGCCGGACTGGCAGGTGTTCTGGATGGGGGATGCGTTGGGGGAGGGACGGGAGATTCCCTGGAGTTATGTGGCCCGTGCCGGCGCCTATGCGGCGTCGTTGCTCGGGGTGGCCTTGCCGCTGGGCGTGGTGCTCTTCGCGGATCGTGAACTCGGCTGAATCGGGAGCGGAAAAACCCCCAACGAACGGCAGCCCAGCCATGCAACGTAGAACCTCGAGTCCGGTGATTCCGACGTGGGTGGCGCTTGTCCTCACGGCGGTGGGTGCGGCGGCGGCGGCATGGCAGGCGGAGCTGGCCACGGGGTGGGTGGCGGCGGTGTTTGCGGCCGCGGGCGCCGGGGTGGCGACCCTGGCCTGGGTGCAATCGGCGCTGCGGGCGAGTGAGGTCGCCGAGTTGGAGGAGATCGAGGAGTTGAAGCGGAGCCGGCCGGAGGCGGCGTTGTTTGGTGGCGGTGGATCCTCGCTCCGGGCGCGGTCGACGCGGGTGATGTACGAGCGATGGGGCAGGCCGGCCGGGACGCTGGGTTTGTCGCTGGCCCAGGGGGGGGGGGTGGCGGGGATGTGGCGCTGGCTGGGGGGGGTGGGGCCGAGGATGGTCCCGGAGAAGACCACGCTGGCGATGGCGTTCTTTGGGTTGCTGGCGTTGGTCTGCTATCTGCTGGGCCGCTATGGCGTGGGGCTGGGAAAGTCCCCGGAACACCGCTGGCTGCGGGCGGGTGCGAGCCACCTCCTGCTGGTGGCGCTGGTCCTGGCGCTCGCGATCGGTGCCGCGGCGGTGGGATGGTTCGGTTATCCGGAGCTGGACCGCACGCTGGCCCGGGTGCTGGTCGGGGTGATGGGTCTGGTGGTGTTGGAGTCGCTGGTGATGCTGGTGCTGGAGTTGTACCGGCCGCGACAGCGCGACGGGGAGGCCCGGCCCATTTATGAAAGCCGGGTGATCGGGTTGCTCGGGCAGCCGGGCGGATTGTTTTCCACGTTGTCGCAGGCCCTCGATTACCAGTTCGGCTTTTCGGTGTCGGAGACGTGGTTTTACCGGTGGCTGGAGCGTGCCTTCGCCTGGCTGGTGCTGCTTCAGGCCGGGGTGCTGTGGGGGGCGTCGTGCCTGGTCATTCTCGATCCCCACGAGGAGGCGATCCTGGAGCGGTTTGGTCGGCGTGTGGCCGACCGCGGGGTGCTGCAACCGGGCCTGCACTTCAAATGGCCCTGGCCGATCGAGGTCGCGCGCGTTTTCTCCACGCGCGAGGTGCGCCTGTTCAACGTGGGGTTCGTGCCGGACCCGAAGAAGGAGGGCGAACGGACCCTGCTCTGGACCCGGCCGCATTACCTGGAGGAGGTCAATCTGCTGGTGGCGAGCCGGGAGCAATCGGACTTCAGCGCGGGCGGACGCGGGGGAGGTGGCAATGGTTCCGAGACGGACACCGAGCAGAGCGTTCCGGTGAACCTGTTGACCGTGAGCATTCCGGTCCAGTACCGGATCACCAACGTCCTGCAATGGGCGTATGGCCTTTCGGATCCGGCACAGACCCTGGAGCTGATGGCGACGCGCGAGGTGGCGCATCACCTGGTCAGTGTCGACATCGAGGCGATCATGTCGGTGGGCCGCATGCAGGCCGCCCGGGAATTGCGCGAGGCGATCCAGCGGCGGTCGGTGGAGCGGGGATTGGGCGTGGAGATTCTGCTGGTGGGGTTGCAGGACATTCATCCGCCGGTGCAGGTGGCGTCGGCCTACGAGGCGGTCATCGGAGCGACGCAGGAGCGGGAGACGACCATCCAGAACGCGAGGGCCTACCAGGCGGAGCGCGTTCCCCTGGCGGAGGCGGAGTCGGTGCGCCGCGTTCATGATGCGGAGTCCTTCCGGGTTCTCCAATCGGCGCGGGCCCGGGGGACCTCGGGGATGTTCACGAACCAGATGCTGGCCCACGCGGCCTCGCCTTCGGTGTATGTGCGCCGGGCTTATCTCGATGCGGTGGTGCGGGGGATGTCGGGGGCGAGGAAGTACCTGGTGACCACGACCAATCTGCAGGCGGATTACTGGGTCAATCTCGAGGACAAACTCCGGCCGGATCTGTTGGACGTCACGGTGCCGGGGGCCCGTGGAGAGACGAAGCAACCGTGATTTAGGAACGAAGCGAGGGACATCGAAAGCCATGAAGCGCAATTCCGCCGCATTTCTCGTGGGCGCCCTGTGTGCCCTGATCGTGGGTCTGGTGCTGTTCACCTTCCAGGTGCGGGAGACCGAGGTGGCGGTGGTCACGACCTTCGGCCGGTTCGGCCGGGCGCTGTCGGAGCCTGGCCTGTACGGCCGTTGGTTCTGGCCGGTGCAGAAGGTCTATCGCTTCGACAAGCGGGTGCAGAATTTCGAGCGGAAGTTCGAGCAGACCACGACCGCGGATGGCCGGAACCTGATCGTGACGGTGTTCGTGGGATGGCGGGTGGAGGATGCCCGGCTTTTCCTGGAGCGGTTTCCGAACGGCGACACGGAGCGGGCCGGGCAGAGTCTTGAGGGCTTGGTGCGGGATGCGAAGAACGGGGTGATCGGGCAGCACCGGTTTTCCGATCTGATCTCGACGAACCGGGAGCGCATCAAGCTGCCGGAGATCGAGCGCGAGATGCACACGATCCTGCGGGCGCGCGCCTCGACGAATTACGGGATCGGCATCGAATGGGTTGGGGTGAAGCAGTTCGGTCTGCCGGAGAGCATCACGACGAAGGTTTTCGACCGGATGAAGGCGGAGCGGCAGCGGTTGGTGAAGCAGTTCCAGAGCGAGGGGGAGGCGGAGGCGATCCGGATCCGTTCGGAGGCCGACCGGCGGAGGCAGGAGTTGCTGGCGTCGGCGGAGGCCGAGGCCCTGGTGATCCGGGGGCAGGGCGAGGCCGAGGCGGCGCGCTCGTTCGCGGTGTTCGAGAAGAATCCCGAGCTTGCGATGTTCCTGATCGAGCTGAAGGCCCTGGCCAACTCGCTCAAGGATCGGAGCACGCTGGTGCTTGATCCGCAGACACCGCCGTTCGGCCTGTTGCGCGGGTTGACCGGCAGGATGCCCTCCGCCCTGAGCACGCCCCTGCCGCTGCCGACACCGGCTGCGGCGGGTGGGGCGGAGCGGGAACCCGCGCGGGGGCGTCCATGAGCGAGTCCCTGCCCATGATGCCGGAGACGGGGGAGGACCTGCGGGCGCGGGCGTTGGACGACGCTTTGCGCAGCGGGTCGAGGGTGTTGCGCTGGGTGATGGCGCTGGTGGCGGGTGTGGTTTTGTTTTCGGGAGTGTTCACGGTCGAACCGAACGAGGTGGCGGTCGTGCTGCGGTTCGGTCGGCCGGTGATGTCGGGCGGGGGTGCGGTGCGCCAGCCCGGGTTGCATTGGGCGCTGCCGTATCCGGTGGATGAGATCGTGCGGGTGCCGGTGGGACAGAGCCACACGGTGTCGTCGAGCGTGGGGTGGTATGCGGTGACGGCGGAGGAGGAGGCGATGGGACAGACGCCGGACCCGCGTCCCTCGCTTACGCCTGGGGCGGATGGGTACGCGATCACGGCGGATGGGAACATCATTCATGCGCGGGCGACGTTGAAGTATCGGATTCAGGATCCGTTGCGGTACGCGTTCCGGTACGCGGGGGTGAGCAATCTGTTGCAGAACGTGTTGAACAACGCGCTGGTGGATGCGGCGGGGCGGTTCACGGCGGAGGCGGCGATTTACCGGGACAAGATCGCCTTTCGGGATGCGGTGTTGGAGCGGGTGGGGGACGCGATCGGACGGCACGGGCTGGGGATTGCGATGGATCCGTTTGATGTCCAGGTGGTGGCGCCGCTGGAGGTGCGCGGGGCGTTCGAGGCGGTTCTTGCGGCGGAGCAGGAGCGGAGCACGCGGGTCAATGACGCGCGGGCGTACGCGGGTGAGGTGACGTTGAAGGCGTCGGGCGAGGCGGAGGCCCTGATAGCGGCGGCGCGCGGCGCGAGCAACCAGCTGGTGAGCGCGGTGGCGGCGGAGGCCGAGGCCTTTCGCGAGCAGTTGCCCCATTACGCGCGGAGCCCCGAGTTGTTCGCGCGACGGCGTCTGACCGAGGCGGTGGAGCTCGTGCTCACCCATGCGCAGGACAAGTTTCTTTTTCCGCGGACGACCGCGGAGCACGGCGGCCAGCTGCGATTGCAGTTGAGCCG
>CAYZAE010000178.1:4663-13208 GCA_964476125.1 uncultured Verrucomicrobiota bacterium
GAACAGCCGTTGCAGCAATTGCGCGTGGTGTTTGTGGGGCTGGTGTTTGTGTGCGGCTCCTATCTGGCGGAGTGGCTGCTGCCGAAAGGGGAGGCGGTGGGTGGCCTTTGTTCCCTGGTGGGTGCGGTGGTGCTGGGGGCGCCGATTCTCTGGACCAGCTACCGGGATCTCCGCCAGGGCGTGGTGAGCATCAACGAACTGGTGAGCCTCGCGGTGCTGGCGTCGTTCGCCACCGGGGACTACCGGACGGCCGGGGTGGTTTCGTTCTTCATGCTGGTGGGGGAAATCATCGAGACCCGCACGGCGGCGGGGGCGCGGGCCTCGATTGAGAGCCTGATCCAGCTCACTCCATCGCGGGCCCGACGACTGGGGCCGGGTGGGGAGGAGATCGAGGTGGCGACGAAGGACCTTGGGATCGGGGATGTGGTGCGGGTGCGTCCGGGGGACAACGTGCCGGTGGACGGTCGGATTCGAGCCGGGGCGAGTTCCTTGAATCAGGCGACCATCACGGGCGAGTCGCTGCCGGTGGACAAGGGGGTGGGGGAGGAGGTTTTTGCGGGGACGAGCAATTTGACGGGGATGATCGAGGTGGAAGTGACGCGGGCGGGGCAGGACACGACGCTGGGCCGGGTTCGGGAGCTGATTCTGGCGGCGGAGCAGAGCCGGCTGCCGATCATGCGGCTGATGGACCGTTACATGGGCTATTACACACCCCTGGTGCTGACCCTGGCCGCGTTGGTGTGGGTTTTCAGCCGGGATCTGGGGCGGGTGATTTCGGTGCTGGTGGTTTCGTGTCCCTGCGCGTTCGTGCTGGCGACACCGACGGCGATGGTGGCGGCGTTGTCGGCGGCGGCGCGGCTGGGGGTGTTCATCAAGAACGTGTCGGACATCGAGCTGGCGGCGCGACTGACGGCGTTTGTGTTCGACAAGACAGGCACCTTGACGACCGGGAAGCTGGCGATTTCACGGCTCAAGCCGTTGGGCGAGGTGACCGCGGCGGAGTTGGTGCGCCTGGCGGCCTCGGTGGAGCGGCACAGCAATCATCCCACCGCCCGGGCGGTGCAACTGCTGGCCAGCGAGGCGGGCGTGGAGCCCCTGGAGCCGGAGGATTTCCGGGAGACCGCCGGGCTTGGAGTGGAGGGCCGGGTGGGAGGTCGCGCGGTTCTGGCCGGGCGGGCGCAATGGCTGAAGCAGCACGGGATCGACGCCGGTTTCGAAGGCACGGTGGATCTGGGCGACACCGAGGGGTTCAGTCTGATCTTCGTGGCGTGTGAAGGACGGTGCATCGGCTGGTTTGCCCTGCGGGACCAGGTCCGACCGGAGGCTGCCGGTGCGCTGGCGGAGTTGCGCGAGGCGGGAGTGCGCCGGATCGCCATGGTGACCGGGGACCGCGGACCGGTGGCGAACCGGGTTTCGCAGGAGGTGGCCTGCCCCGAGGTGGTATCCGATTGCCTGCCGCAGGACAAGGTCGCCTTCGTGCGGGGGCTGAAGGAGAAGGGATTCCGGGTGGCGGTCGTCGGAGACGGTGTGAACGACGCGCCGGCGCTGGCGTCGGGGGATCTGGGCATCGCGATGGGGGCGGCGGGCAGCGAGGTCGCGATCCACAGTGCGACCATCGCGCTCATGAACAATGACCTTCGCCGGCTGCCGTTTCTCGTGAGGCTGTCGCGGTCCACGCGGTCAGTGATCCACCAGAACTTTCTGCTGGGGATCTTCTTCATTCTCGGGGGCCTGTCCCTGGCCGCGGTCGGTTATCTCAATCCGATCGTCGCCGCGATCCTGCACAACGCCGGTTCGCTCCTGGTGGTGTTCAACAGCGCCCGACTTGTCCGGCAGGGGGAGGAGCTCGAATCCCAGCCGGTGGCTCGGACCGGTTCGGGCAGTCCGGGGCCGGCGGCGGGAGAGGCCGGGCCGGCGACTATCGCGCCGTTGCCCCTCCCGACGGGCGCCTCCAGTCCCGCCTGATTTTGCCGAATTCCCATCGATCCAACCTCCCCGTCATGACCCTTCCTGTTCCGGACTCCGCGACTTCGCCGGCCCACGCCAACCTGCCTCCGGTGGTGGTGGCCAGCGGTCTGACCAAGGTCTTCAAGGATTTCTGGGGTCGCGACAAGGCGCGGGCGGTGGATGGCGTCGATTTCACGATCCGGTCGGGGGAGGTGTTCGGGTTGCTGGGACCGAACGGGTCGGGCAAGTCCACGACCTTGAAGCTGCTGCTGGGCCTGCTTCGACCCACGCGGGGCCGGATCGAGGTCTTTGGCCAGGGCCCGGAGGATGTCCGGACCAAGGAACGCATCGGGTACCTGCCGGAGGAATCGCATCTCTACCGGTATTTCAATCCCGTGGAGGCCCTGGATTTCTTTGGAAAATTGTTCGATCTGCCGGCGGAGGAACGTCGGCGCAGAACGGAACAGTTGCTGGAGATGGTGGGGCTGGCGGGGGCCCGGCGGCGGGCGTTGGGGGAGTTCTCGAAGGGCATGCAGCGTCGCATCGGTCTTGCGCAGGCGCTGATCAATGATCCCGACCTGGTGATTCTGGATGAGCCGACGGCGGGCCTGGATCCGCTGGGTTGCCGGGAAGTGAAGGACCTGATCCTGGCGCTGGCGCGGCGGGGCAAGACGGTGATTCTGAGCAGCCATCTGCTGGGGGACGTCGAGGATGTCTGCGATCGGGTGGTGATCTACTACGGCGGGCGCATTCAGGCGCAGGGGGCCATGAAGGATCTGCTGGCCACGCCGGAGGAGGTGCAACTCACCCTGCCGGCGAAGCCGCGCGAGGACATGGCCCGCTTGCTCCGGTTTCTTCGCGAGGATTTGCAGGAGGAACGGGTGCGCGTGGCGGTCCCGACCCAGAACCTGGAGGGCTACTTCCTGTCGGTGGTGCGGAGGGCGCGGGCGGCCTCCGTGCCCACGTCCGGGGCGGCGACTTCGGGTGCGGTGGCTCCGTACCTGAAGGCGGGGCTTGCGACGACGGGCGGCGGGATGGGGGAGGCCAGGGTGTTGGAGCGGTTGCAGGGCGGGGAGGAGCGAAAGGAAACGTCCCCGGCAGGCAATCCGGTGGCGGCCGTTCCGGCGTCGGAGACGGGGCGGTCGGAACGTGATGCGGAGGCGAACGATCGTTTGTCCCGGTTCATGGGTGATTCGGGGAACCCGGGCTGAAGGAAACGGAAGGAAAGGAAAGGATCCATCCCAGCATGCGTCGAGTCATGGCCATTGTTTCGCAGACCGTTCTGGCGGCCCGACGCCAGCGTGTGGTGGTGGGGGGCGTGTTGTTGCTGGCGGTGGCGGTGGCTGCCCTGCCGATGCTGGTGCAGCACAACGGGACGGCCCGGATGTTTGGGCAGGTGATGCTGACCTACAACCTGGCGGTCATCACCGGGCTGCTGGGGTGCATCACGCTCTGGATGGCGTGCAGTGCGGTGGCGGGTGAGCTGGCCACGGGACATCTCCAGTTGGTGGCGACCAAACCGATTGCGCGCTGGCAGCTCTGGCTGGGCAAGTGGCTGGGCATCCTGGGGATCGATGGGGTGCTGCTGGCCGCGTCCCTGGCGGCGGTGGGCGGCATGCTGACGTGGCGGGGCGGGGAACTGCCGGAGAAGGAGCAGGCGGCCCTTCGCGACCAGGTGCTTGTGGCCCGGGCTTCGGTGCGGGAGGCACCGCTGGACCTGCGGGGCGATGTGGAGGCGCTGGTGAACCGTCGCCTGTCCCAGCCGGAGGCGCGGAACATCGATCCCGCCGTGATCCGGGAACAGATGGAGGCCCTGGCCCGGGCGCGGCATGAAACCGTGGCGCCCCAGTACCGGCGGGTCTGGAGCCTGGATCTGAGCGGGGTACGACGCGAGCAGGCTGGGGGCATGCTCCAGGTGCGGACCCGTTTCCAGGCGCCGAGCCTGGTTCGGACGGAGGTCTACCCGACTGTGTGGTCGATCGGGGATGTTTCGGGCGGCCGATTTTTACGGATGGAGAAGAGCCTTGGTGCCGGGGTGGTGCATGAATTTGGCGTGCCTGTGGAATGGCTGCCGGCGTCGGGGATTCTTCAAATCGAGTGCGAGAACCGGAGCGGGGTGACGTTGTTGTTCCGGCTGGAGGACGGACTCGAGGTGTTGCATCGGACGGGGTCGTTTACGGGGAACCTGGTGCGCGGAGGGATTCTGATTCTGGGTTGGATGGCGCTGCTCGCGGCGGTGGGGCTTTCGGCGTCGAGTGTGTTCTCCTTTCCCACGGCGGTGCTGGCCTCGGGTTGCCTGCTGTACGTCGGGGTGTCGGGGGGGACGCTGGGGGAGATCGTGACCGAGGGCACGGTGTTTGGCGTGGAGGAGGGGGTGCGTGAGGTGGAGGTCACCTGGGTGGATCGCGTGGCGGTGCCGGTCTTTCGTGTATTGAACCGGGTGGTGGAGGCGGTGGCCGGTTTCTCGCCGGTGTCCGACCTGGGGACGGGCCGCGAGATCGCGGTCGTGACGCTGGTGGAGGCGTGGGTCAAGGCCGTGGTGGGGGTGGGCGGACTTCTGGCCGGGGCGGGGATTGTGGTGTTCCGAAGACGCCAGCTCGGACTGGCCCTGGAGGAGGCATGAGTTCACGGGCGAAAAAATGGTGGGGCCTGGTTCCGGCGCTGGCGTGCCTGCCGCTGGTGGCGTGGCTGCATGGGGGGCTGGTGTCGGAACGGACGAAGCTGGGGTTGGGGCGTGGGGAGGGACTGGAGAGTGCGCCGCCGGGGCTGGCCTTCACGACGGTGGCGCTTGGCGGGTTCCGGGGGTTGATCGCGAACGTGCTCTGGAGCCGCGCCATCCGGCTTCAGGATCGCGGGGAGTATTTTGAACTCGTGTCGTTGGCGGACTGGATCACGCGATTGCAGCCGGACAACGGGATGGTCTGGGCGATGCAGGCGTGGAACCTGGCCTACAATCTCTCGATCCAGTTCGAGACCCCGGCGGATCGCTGGCTCTGGGTGCGCAGCGGGATCGAGCTCCTGCGGGATCAGGGCCTTCGTTACAACCCGCAATCAGTGGATCTCTACCGGGAACTGGCCTGGTTTTATCAGGACAAGATCGGGTCGAACACGGACCTGGCGCATCGCCTGTTCAAGGAGTCCTGGGCCCTGGAGATGCAGCAGGCCCTGGGTCAACCGGTGAATCTTCGTTCGCTGGCGGAGCCTTCGACGGACGAGGAGCGATCCCGGGCCGTGGCGCTTCGGTCACGGTACAAGCTCGACCCGCGCCGCATGATGGCGATCGATGCGGAGTATGGCCCGCTGGAGTGGCGGTTGCCCGAGGCCCACGCGATTTACTGGGCGGTCCTGGGCCTCGAACGCTGCCGGCGCCAGGACGATCTGATCCGCATCCGGCGGGTGATCTGGCAGAACCTGGAGCGGTCCTTTCAGCGGGGGCGGTTGGTGGAGAACCGGGTCGAGGGCCGGATGGAGCAGGGGCCCAACCTGGATCTCGTGGACAACGCGTGGAAGGCCTACGAGGCGATGAAACGGGAGGAACCGGACAAGCGGGACTACATCGCCCGGGGCCAGCGGAATTTCGTGCGGGAGGCGGTGCATCTGCTTTACGCCCACAACCGGATGGCCGAGGCGGTGCGCTGGTTTGAGCTGGGCCGCACCAGCTTTCCCGGGTTCGCGCGCGGGGCCGCGGATGTTGATTCGTTCGTGGTGGCCGAGATCAGTGCCGAAGCCGGGGAGGGCAAGCTGAACCGGGTGGTGGCCATCCTGGAAGGGATGCTGGGTCAGCATTACCGGGCGCTGTCCCTGGGCGACGAGGATCGGGCCAACGGTTACGCCCTCATGGTGCGGCGGATCTGGGAGGCCTATCAGGCGCGTGAGGCGAACTTCCTTCTCCAGCTGGGCCTGCCCTCGCTGGAGGCGCTTCAGGCCCGGGTGCTGGACCAGATCCGGGCCGGGCAGCACGGCTTTTCCCCGGCTCTGCGCGCGGCGGCCGGCCTCGAAGCGCCGGCCGGGAACCGGGCGGACCCGGCGGAGGGAACGAAAGCTCGCCCGATTCCAGGTCCGGCATCCCTCTCTCCCACTCAGGCCCGATCTGATTCCAACTCCAAAACCAACCCCTGATTCCATGTCCGACAAGACACCCATTCCCGTGACTGTGCTGACCGGCTTCCTTGGCGCCGGCAAGACCACCCTGCTCAACCGGCTGCTGACCGAACAGCACGGCCGCCGCATCGCGGTCATCGAAAATGAGTTCGGCGAAATCGGCATCGACCACGAGCTGGTCGTGAAGGTCGAGGAGGAGATCTTCGAGATGAACAACGGCTGCCTGTGCTGCACCGTGCGCGGCGATCTGATCCGGATCCTCGGCAACCTCATCCGCCGGCGCGACCGGTTCGATTACATCCTGATCGAAACCACCGGACTCGCGGATCCCGGGCCGGTGGCGCAGACGTTTTTCGTGGACGACGACATGCGCGAGGCTTTCCGGCTGGATGGCATCGTGACGTTGGTGGATGCGAAGCACGTGGTGCACCATCTGGACGACTCGTCGGAATGCCAGGAGCAGATCGCCTTCGCCGACCGCATTCTGCTGAACAAGACCGATCTTGTGACCCCGGAGGAACTGGAGCGGGTGGAGCAGCGGATCCGGGCGATGAACCGGGTGGCGCGTGTGATCCGGACGCGACGGGCGGAGGTGCCGGTGGCGGACGTGCTGGACATCCGGGCCTTCGATCTGGGGGCGAAACTGGAGATCGAACCGGACTTCCTGGACGAGGAACACGGGGCGGACCACGAGCACGATGTCTCGGTGACCTCGGTGGGATTGCGGGAGGAGCGGCCCCTGGATCCGGCGCGGTTGAACGAGTGGATGAGCGGGCTGCTCCGCGACCGGGGGGCGGACATCTTCCGCATGAAGGGTGTGCTCAACCTGAATGGCTCCTCCCGCCGGTTCGTGTTCCAGGGCGTGCACATGCTTTTCGACGGCCAGCCCGACCGGCCGTGGGGCGCGGACGAGAAACGGGGCAGCCAGCTGGTGTTCATCGGACGCCGGCTCGACCGGGCCGAACTCGAGCAGGGCTTTCGGTCCTGCCTCGCGTGAGGTCGCCATGGCTGCCACGGGTCATGCCTTCCGGTTCGCCCTCTCCGCCTGCAGCCTGGCCGGAGTGCGACTCAGTCCAAGCCGGCGCGAGGTCCTGCGCGAACTGGCTCTCAGCGAATACCCGAGGGTCGTTGAACCCTTCGTGCGCGACCAGTCGGCCCGGCTGCGCACGCATCCCGTGACCATCTACCGATTCGTCGCGTCGTTGCTCGACGCCCGGGTGCTCCAGCAGGTGACGGTCTCGGGTCGCCGCGCCGTGGTCCTGGCCTGCCAGTCCGCCAACTGGCTGGTCTGCGTCCGGTGCGGATCGGTGAATTCCCTCGTCGAACCGAACGTGATCCCGTCCTGGAAGGACCGTCTCCAGCGCGAGACCGGGTTTCGAATCGATCATCATTGGTATGAAGCGTCCGGACTCTGTCCCTCCTGCCATCTCTCCCCATGACCCAATCCCCTGATTCCTCCGCAATGACTCTCCGGTTCGGCGAGTATGTCCGTCGACTGGTCCCCCGGAAGGGAGGTGCCGACTGGGTCGCGGCGCTCGGGGACGGGCGCCTGGTGTGGGTCGAGGCGCGCAAGGGCTTCGCGCCGGTCGTTCGCCACGAATGGCAGGCCCACCAGGGAGGCGTGCTGGCTGCGGAATGGAGTCCGGACGGACGTCGTCTGGCCACCACGGGGGAGGACGGCTGGGTGCGGTGGTGGGAGGCCGCCGGCGCGCCGGCGGGAGCGGTGCGCCTGGAGGGGGGCTGGGGGGAATCGCTGGGGTGGTCCAGGGACGGCCAATGGCTCGCTGTGGCGGCGGGGAAACGGGTCCGGTTCTTCGCCCCCGATGGATCCGAAGCCGGATCGAGCGCCGACGGAAGCGGCGCGGTGGCGGCCCTGGCCTGGGCGGGATCAGGGCATGTGATTGCGGCCGCCAGCTACGGACAAGTCCGGTTTCTCCGACCCGGTGTCGAGGCGCCCGTCGACGAACTCCGATGGAAGGCGGCCTACGTTTCGATGGCGTGGAGCCCCGACCGGAGGCATCTGGCCGCCGGAACCCAGGAATCCTCGATCATCTACTGGCCGCTTCCCTTCCGTGACGAGGAGCCCCTGCACATGAGTGGATACTCGCGGAAGGTGAAGTGCCTGGCCTGGGACGGGAACAGTCGATGGCTGGCCACCGGGGGTGGGCCGGTGGTCACGGTCTGGGATGTGTCGGGGGCGGGGCCGGCAGGGAGACGCCCGTTGCAGCTGGAGGGGCATGAGGGTTCGGTTTCGGCCCTGGCCTTCGCTCCGCGCGGCGGGATTCTCGCCAGTGGGGCCGACGATGGCTCCCTTCTGCTCTGGAACCCGGCGGCCGGGGAGTCCGGGGTGCCGGCGGGAGGTTTTTCAGCTTCGGTGACAGCGCTTGCCTGGGCGCCTGAAGGGGGATTGCTGGCCGCAGGAAGCGGGGAAGGGGAGGTGGTGTTCGTCGGGTGAGCCAGACCGCCACCACCCACTTCGGAATGGGTCCCCGCGCTC
>CAYZAE010000179.1:0-13181 GCA_964476125.1 uncultured Verrucomicrobiota bacterium
GCGCCTGCGGCGCGTTGAGTTTGGAGTGCTGCGACCTGTCGCAGCTTTCGATTCGCCGACGCATCGCCCCCTGATGCCGGAGCGCTGGCCAACGTTGGGTCCCGGCCCAGCGGTGGATCCAAAGCGGTGACATGTCACCGCAGTCCACACGCCAAGTTCGCTCCTTCATGCGGCGTGGACCGGGGCCGGAGCTGCGGGGGGGAAACCCACGACAAGTCGGAGATGCGCCGAGTTGGGATTCCGGGGGCAATCCCGAGTTGAATTGTCGGGTGGCGGTGCGGGATGCTTGTCACCCTATTTATGGCGCGGAGACAGTATCCTTTTCATCTGATCGAGCCGAAGTGGCAGCAGCATTGGGAAACCGAGGCGACTTTCCGGGCCTGGAACCCGGGGGAACCCCTGCCGCCGGAACACCCGTTCACGCGCCGCCACCGGCCTGGCGGCGAGGCGACTGGGACGACCGAGCTGCCGCCGAAGTTCTACATCCTGGACATGTTCCCGTACCCGTCGGGGGCGGGCCTCCACGTCGGGCATCCGGAGGGTTATACGGCGACGGACATCCTGGCGCGGTATCGTCGGGCCCGTGGATTCAATGTCCTTCATCCCATGGGTTGGGATGCCTTCGGTCTGCCGGCGGAGCAGTACGCGATCCGGACTGGTCAGCACCCGCGTCGGACCACCGAGACCAACATCGCCAACTTCACGCGCCAGATCCGCAGCCTGGGGTTCAGCTATGACTGGTCGCGCGAGGTGGACACCACGGATCCCGGGTACTTCCGCTGGACCCAGTGGATTTTCCTGCAGTTGTACAACGCCTGGTTCAACCCGGCGACGAACCGGGCGGAACCGATCGCGACGCTGGCCTATCCCGCCGGGTGCGTGACGGAGTCGGATCGCCGGGCCTTTCGCGACGGAAAGCAGTTGGCGTACGTGAGCGAGGCGCCGGCGTGGTGGTGCGCGGACCTGGGCACGGTCCTGGCCAACGAGGAAGTCATCGATGGCAAGTCGGAGGTGGGCAGCCATCCGGTGACGCGAAAGCCGATGCGCCAATGGATGCTCCGGATCACGGCCTACGCGGAGCGCCTGTTGCAGGACCTCGACACCATCCAGTGGAGCGATTCGCTCAAGGAAATGCAGCGGAACTGGATCGGCCGCAGCGAAGGGGCGGAGGTCGATTTCACCGTGGCCGAGGAATCGGCGGCGGGTCTGGGAGCGGACGCCCGCATCCGGGTGTTCACCACCCGACCGGACACGCTTTTCGGGGCGACGTACATGGTGCTGTCGCCGGAACATCGCCTGGTCGAACGCATTACGACGCCGACCCAGCGGGCGGCGGTGGAGGCCTACCGGGCCGAGGTTTCCAAGAAATCCGACCTCGAACGCACCGAGTTGGCCAAGGACAAGACCGGCGTTTTCACGGGGGCGTACGCGATCAATCCGGTGACCGGCGAGCGGATCCCGATCTGGATCGCGGACTACGTCCTGATCAGCTACGGCACCGGCGCGATCATGGCGGTTCCGGCGCACGACACCCGGGACTTTGAATTCGCGACCAAATTCAATCTGCCGGTCGTCCAGGTGGTTGAACCGCCGGCGGGCAAGTCGTGGCAGGGGTACGTGGACGACGGGGTGGCGGTGAATTCCTCGAATGCCTCGATTGCTTTGAATGGGTTGCCCACGCCCGAGGCGAAGCGGCAGATCACGGAATGGCTGGAGTCGAAGGGCCTGGGCAAGCGCACCGTCAATTTCAAGCTGCGCGATTGGCTGTTCAGCCGGCAGCGGTATTGGGGTGAGCCGTTCCCGATTGTCTGGCGGACGGATGCCGAGGGGCGTCCCTACCACGAACCCGTGGCGGAGTCGGAACTCCCGGTGCTGCCGCCGTCGCTGGATGATTACAAGCCGACCCCCGACGGCCAGCCGCCGTTGGCGCGGGCGGTGGACTGGGTGCGCTTGAAGGATGGCGGCGTCCGCGAAGTGAACACCATGCCGCAGTGGGCGGGCAGTTGCTGGTATTACCTGCGCTACCTGGATGCGAGGAATGCCTCGGCGTTCGTGGGGTCCGAGGCGGAACGTTACTGGATGGGCGTGACGGACGGTTCGGCGGGCGGGGCGGCTGTGACCCCCGGCGTGGATCTTTACGTGGGCGGGACGGAGCACGCCGTGCTGCACCTGCTCTACGCGCGATTCTGGCACAAGGTCCTGTTCGACCTTGGTCATGTCGCGACGGCGGAGCCGTTCTTCAAGCTGGTGAACCAGGGACTCATCCTGGGCGAGGACGGCCAGAAGATGTCGAAGAGCCGCGGCAACGTGGTGAATCCGGACGACATCCTGAAGGAGTACGGGGCGGATGCCTTCCGGTTGTACGAAATGTTCATGGGCCCCTTGCAGGACACCAAGCCCTGGAACACCAAGGGCGTTGAGGGCGTGTACCGGTTTCTCGGGCGCGTCTGGCGGTTGTTTGTGGATGAGGCGTCCGAGACCGAGTTTGAGCAGGCCTGCACCGTGGAGCTGGAATCGGCGCATGGAGCCCTGCTGGCACGGTTGCGTGTCGGTCCGGCTGTGCAGGACGTGGAACCTACCCCGGCGCAGTCGAAGGCCCTCCATGCGTGTATTCGGAAGGTCACCGAGGACCTCGAGGCGCTCCGGTTCAACACGGCGATTTCGGCGATGATGGTGTTCGTGAACGAGGCGACGGGCTGGGAGGTCCGGCCGGTGTCGGTGCTCCGGACGTTCCTTCAGTTGCTGGCGCCGTTCTCCCCGCATCTGGCGGAGGAACTTTGGGCGCGACTGCCCGGGGTGGGAGGGGCGGGGGCGGGGAGTCTCACGTACGCCCCCTGGCCGGTGCACGATCCGGCGTTGCTGGTGGAGGACTCGGTGGAGATCCCGGTCCAGGTGAACGGCAAGTTGCGTGATGTCATCCGGGTGCCGGTGACGGCCAGCCCGGAGGAGATTGAGGCGGCGGCCAAAGCTTCGGCGAAGGTGCTGCCGTTTCTGGAAGGAAAGACGATCCGGAAGGCGATCGTTGTGCCCCGGAAGCTGGTAAACCTCGTGGTGGGCTGATCGGTGAGAGTCATTGCCGGGCCGCCAGGCTTGTCGTAGTGTCCCGCCGTGTTTCCGTTGACCCGACAACAACGGCAGGTTCTGGCCTCGGCGGTCCTGCTGCTGGCCGTGGGCTGGACGGTGAAGGCCTGGCGACTGGCGCATGATGCGTCGGCGTCCGGACCGGCGGGACACGCAACGCATGCAGAAGGTGAGTTTCGAGGAACTCGTTGAACGTGTCGTGACGCGCGATCCGCGTTATCGACCGGAGGCCTACCTGTTTTTGCGGGAGGCCCTGGATTTTACCCAGAAGAAGGTGACCGGGGAGGTCGTGGACACCGAGCGCCACGTGACCGGACAACAGCTTGTGCTGGGCATCCGGGATTTCGCCCTCGAGCATTTCGGCCCGATGGCCTACGACCTTCTCCACGAGTGGGGGATGCGGCGGTGCGAAGACTTCGGTGAGATCGTGTTCAACCTCATCGAGTGTCAGGTCCTGCGAAAGACGGACACCGACAGCCGGGACGATTTCAAGTCGGTCTACACCTTTGAGGAGGCGTTTCGGGATCCGTTCCTTCCCGCCTCACGCCTCGCGGAATTGCGCAAGGCGGCTCCTCCCGAGGCTGAACCGGTTTAACCGGCTCGCCGCATCCGGCCTCGGGGCAGTGGGGGCTGCGGCCCACCACGGCCCTTGGTTCGTTCCCCCGCTGCCGCGTCAGTACCGGTAGGTGGTCGTGAGCCCGAATCCGTGGAACTCCAGGCGGGTCGAACTTCCCGTGAACTCGCCGGATCTCAGGTCGCTCGCCCCCACGCCCTGGCTCGATTCGAATCCGTACTGGTAGGCGAGTCCGATCGACCAGCGGTCCCGGGTCCATTCGGCGCCGGCCGTCACCAGGTGTTCGAGGATGGCCGCGCTCATGGGCGTCATGGTTTCCGCGGGCACAGGGCTTTCCCCGAAGGCATATCCCGCCCGAAGCCGGATCGCGTCCGAGACCGGCACCTCGAAGCCGGTGCGAAAAACCCAGGTGTCCTTCCACCGGAGCGGAACCGTGTCGTCGATGCGGTCGGTGCCCAGAAACCCGTTCAAGTCGGCGTTGTTGCCGCCGGTCAGGGTGATGTCGAGACGGTCGAATGCATTGCTCCAGTCCGCCCATTCCACCTGACCGACCCAGCGGAGCCATTCGGTCGCCTGCCAGGTGAAGCCTGCTGAAACGACCTGGGGCAGGGCGGTCATGACGCGGGCGTCGTAGCGGAAATCAGGCCGCACCCCGGCGAATCCTCCGCCCAGATCCCGGAGTTGCTCGCCCGCATTTCCTTCGGCGACGCCCGTGGTTTCGAAGGACGTCGGGGCCTGGTACGAGAGTCCCAGGCTGAGATCGGGATGCGGCCGATAAACCAGGCCGAGCGCCCCGTTCATGCCCCAGCCATCCGTCTCAAGATCGAGCAGGGTCTTCAATCCGCGCAGGGCGGGGTGGGACTGGAACACGTACGGTGCCTCAAGCACGTTTCGAGTGTAGGTCGCTCCCGTTGAGGCGCCGACCGTGAGGGTTTCATGGAGCGCCACGCTCAACCCGGCCACGGTTCGCAGGGCGAGGAACTCGGCGTGATGCCGTCGACGTCCATAGGAGGTCGTGCCGGTCGCACCGCCAGGCGTGTCGTTGAGCTGCCAGTCGAGACCGGCGGCCGCTTCGGGCACGATGCCGAATCCCAGGGCGACGGGGGAATCTCCGAGCGGCACCGAGACCGCCAATTCAGGCGCGACGCCAAGATTGCTGTCCAGGTTGCCCTGGGGGTTGGCGCGGTTGGAGAATTGTCCATCGACGACGCCTCCCCAGCCTCCCAGTTGAAGGGAGGGTTCGCGGAAACCGGCGGGGTTGCCGGCAGCGGCTTCGAGCGGGCCTTCGGGCGTGGCGAGACCGGCTCCACCCAGGGCCATGGATCGCGCCCCGGCCCCGTCGCGGCGCACACCATTGGCCAGAGCCAAGTCCGACACGCCCCATCCGAGAAGCAGGGTCCAACCAAGGGTGCGAAACCGGGGTGAGATCAGGGAGGTCGCAAACGGGCTCATGGGTTTTGTGAATGGATTGCCCGCAGACTAGCACGACTTTGTCGAAGCGGCGCATCGGCGAGATCCAAGGGAGGGAGCGACTGCCCCGTGAGCGTGGCGAATCAGGAGATGAATCAGGAGACGGCTTGCGTCCTCCGCTCGAATTCGTCTTTGTATCCGGGCTCATGCGGTGTCCACCCAACGAATCGTCGGAACCCGGCCACCGGACTCGGTCCCAGGCTGGAAAAAATTCCACCCTTCGGACGTGGTCGTGGGTGGCGCTCCCCCTGCTGCTTTTCACTCTATTCTTGGCGACAGCGGTTCCGTCGGCGGCGGCCGCCCCGGACCGGCTGGCGGGGCGACAGGCCCCGGGTGTTGATCCGGCGGAATTGTTGCTGGGGCAGTTGAACTGCACCAGTTGCCATGCGGTGGAAGGCGCGGCGGGGGCCCGTGTCGGGGCGCGTCCGGGACCGGTGCTGGGCAAGACCGGACTGCGCCTTACGCCCCAGTGGTTGCGGGCCTGGTTGACCGATCCCTCCCAAGCCAAACCGGGAACCGACATGCCGGATGTCCTGCATGGATTGGCCCCCGGCGAGCGTGCCGACGCCGTGGAATCGCTCACCCACTTCCTGGTCTCCCTTCAACCTCCGGGAACCCCGGATCCCCTGGGCGCGGATCCGGCGCGGGTCCGGCTGGGGAGCCGGTTGTTTCACACGGTCGGCTGTGTGGCCTGTCATCAGCCGGACGAGGCGCCGGAGGGACGGTCGGATGTGGCGGCGGTCTCCGCCGGGGCACGGGCCCTGCCGTGGACGGATCTTGCCCGGAAGTATCCCGCGGGCGAACTGGTGCGGTTTCTCCTGGATCCGGTGGCGCACCGGCCCGGGGGGCGCATGCCCTCGATGGCGTTGACGCCCCCGGAGGCGGTGGCGCTCGCGACCTATCTGCTGCGGGCCCAGGTGCCCGGGTTGGGCGATACGAACCGCCCTTTGGAGGCCATGGCCGGATTGCGCTGGGAGTATTTCGAGGGCTCGATCGGGTCGTGTGCGGACTTCGACCGGCTGACCCCGAAGGCTTCCGGTGAAACTTCGGAGATTTCCCTGGCCCCGGCCAAGCGCGGCGACAATTACGGGTTGCGGTTCGCCGGGGCCCTCGAAGTGTCCACCCGTGGGGAGTACACCTTCTGGGTGGCGTCGGACGATGGCACGACCCTGGAGGTGGATGGACGTCGCGTGGTGGACAACGACGGCGTGCACGGCACCACTGAGCGGAGTGGCAAGGTGACGCTTGAACCGGGACTGCACACCTTTGAGTTGCGGTTCTTCCAGGGCGGTGGCGGCGCCGAAATGAAGGTGCGCTGGGCGGGGCCCGGCTTCGGACGACAGGCCATTCCTGCGTCGGCGCTCAAGCATTTCGGGCAGCCGCTGGTGCCCCTCGGCCAGGGGGAATTTGCTGTCGATGCCGCGCGCGCCGCCCGGGGTCGCGAATGGTTCGGCAAACTGAATTGCGCCGCCTGTCACGGCGGGATCGATGTCCCTGCGCGACCGGCGCGGACCCTGGTTGAGGTTTCGGCGCGACCGGCCGAGGGTTGCCTGGCGGGAACCGTTCCGGCCGCAGCGCCGAAGTATGCGTTGGGGGACGCCGAGCGGGAGCTCCTGCGAGGCGTGGTGTCGCGTGCGCGTACGTTGGCCGAGCCAATGCCGCCGGAGCGGGAAGTTTTGCAGACGTTGGCCCGGCTTGATTGTTTCGCCTGCCATCAACGTCAGGGTTTTGGGGGGCCGTCGGCCGCCGGCCGGGAGCCGTGGTTCTCGGTCGTGGAGGGGGCGGATCTCGGGGACGAAGGCCGCCTGCCTCCGCATCTGGAGGGCGTGGGGGGCAAGTTGCGGAGCGAATGGCTTCGGACCCTGCTGACGACGGGCCGCAAGGTTCGCCCCTACATGGCCACCCGCATGCCCATGTTCGGTTCGGAGAACGTGGAACCCCTGGTGTCGGCGCTGGAGCGGGCCGATGTGAAACCGTCGGCACTCGCGGAGCCGGTGTTGGAAGGGCGGGAGGCGAAGTATGGAAGGAAGCTGGTGGGCAAGGACGGGTTGGGCTGCGTCAATTGCCACACGTTCACGACCTACGGTTCGCTCGGTGTTCCAGCCCTGAGCCTGGAGCACATGTACGAGCGCCTGCGCTGGGATTGGTTCCAGCGGTATCTGCCCGATCCGGCGGCGCTTCGACCGGGCACGCGCATGCCAACCTTCTGGCCGGAGGGCAAGGCGGTGAACACCGACATTCTCGCGGGCGACACTGGCCGTCAGATTCGCGCGATCTTTGCCTGGATGAAGGACGGTCCGAAGGCGGATGTGCCGGCCGGGTTGATCCGGTCCCGGCGTGAACTCACCGTCGATCGGGAGGCTGTCATCTACCGGAATTTCATCGAAGGCGCGGGCTCCCGGGCGATCGGCGTGGGTTATCCTGAAAAGGCGAATCTGGCCTTCGATGCCAATGCGCTTCGGCTGGCCATGATCTGGCAGGGGGCGTTCATGGATCTCTCGCGACACAGCACCGATCGAGGATCCGGCTACGAACCGCCTTTGGGGGATCACGTGGTGAAGTTTCCGGCGGGTCCCGCATTCGCCATCCTGCCGAATGCGGATCATCCGTGGCCGAAGGAGGAGGGGCGTGGAACAGGGCAAAAGTTCCTGGGTTACGCCCTCGATGAAATCCGCCGCCCGGCTTTCCGGTACACCTTCCAGGGTGTGCAAGTGGAGGATTTGGTTGTTCCCCGCGTCGAGGACGTCGATGTCACGCTGGTCCGGACCCTGCGATTCACGGGTGAGGCCTCCGGGGGCACGCTGTGGTTCCGGGCGGCTGCCGGGAAGATCGAGCGTGGACCGGACGGAACCTGGCGACTGGAGGACAAGGTGCGGATCCGGTTTCGTGGTGGCGCGGGCGCCGCAGTTTTGGTTCAGGGCGAATTGCGGGTGCCTTTGACGGTGCCGGGCGAACTGGTGGAGGAGATCACATGGTAAATGCGATGGGTGATTCTAGCTCTCGAGGCGTGGTCCGGCGCGGCTGGTGTCCGGCCGTCAGACTCGGGGCGAAGCTCCTCCTTCTGGGGCTTTTTCTCGGGACGGCGCCCTGGGCCTCGGCGGCTGCAACCAAAGCCCAGGAGGAAGACGCCTACTATCGCCTCATCACCCTTCCCATTCCCCCGGACATCACGCTGGAGGCGGGGGCGATTCAATCCTTTGGGCCGGGTGGACGCCGCATTGCCGTGTCCACGCGGTTGGGCGAGATCTGGTTTGTGGATGGAGCCTTCGGGGAGGCGCCGTCGCCGGAGACGGTGAAGTTCACCCGGTTCGCCTCCGGACTGCATGAGGTCCTGGGCCTGACCACGAAGGGGGATGGCTGGTGGTACGCGACCCAGCGTTGCGAGGTGACCCGACTCCGGGATCAGAACGGGGATGATCGGGCGGATGTGTTCGAGACCTTCAGCGATGGATGGGGCATCACCGGGGACTATCACGAGTACGCCTTCGGTTCGAAGTTCGATCGGGACGGGCACCTCTGGCTGGTTCTTTGTCTGACCGGATCCTTCACCAGCGAAACCGAGTTCCGGGGCTGGTGCCTGCGCGTGGGGCCCGACGGCAAGGCGGTTCCGACCGTCAGCGGCATCCGTTCCCCGGGCGGCATCGGGACCAATCATCTGGGCGACATGTTCTACACGGACAACCAGGGTCCCTGGAACGGCACCTGTTGGCTGAAGGCTTTGAAGCCAGGCGGGTTTGTGGGCAATCCGTCGGGCAACAAGTGGTATTCCCTCGCTCCCAACATGGGGCCGCGTCCGCCGGATCCCAAAAGCAACAGCCGCGTCTCGGTAGAGTGGAAGAAGATGCCGGAGTTCGTCCCTCCGGCCGTCGGGTTTCCGTATGGCAAGATGGGCCAGAGCGCGAGCGGCATTCAGAACGACGGCACCGCGGGGAAGTTCGGCCCGTTCACGAACCAGTTGTTCGTGGGCGATCAAACCTGGAGCACGGTGATGAGGGTTCAGTTGGAGCAAGTGGACGGCGTGTATCAGGGGGCCTGTTTTCCGTTCCGGGAAGGGCTGGCCTCCGGGACGCTGAGCCTCGAATTCGCACCGGATGGGTCGCTGCTGTGCGGTGGAACCGACCGGGGCTGGGGCTCGCGCGGCGGAAAACCCTTCGCCCTTCAGCGACTGCTCTGGACCGGGAAGGTGCCGTTCGAGATCCACGAGATCCACGCGCGCGCGGACGGCTTTGAACTGACCTTCACCGAGCCGGTGGATCCGGTGTCGGCGGCGCGCCCGGAGTCCTATTCCGTATCCACCTTCACCTACATCTACCGCGCCGATTACGGCTCCCCGGAGGTCGATCCGACCAAGCCAGAGATCAAGTCCGTGACCGTGGCGCCGGACGGGAAGAGTGCGGTGCTGCGGTTGGACCCGGTCGCCGGACACATCCACGAGTTCAAGCTTCCCGGCGTTCGAAACGCCTCAGGCCAGCCCCTGCTGCATCCGTCGGCGTGGTACACGTTGAACGTGATTCCGCGGCCCTGACTTCGGACGAGGGATCCCGGGCGGGGCGAAGCGCCCCCAAATCCCCGGAGAAGAAACCACGAAGCGCACGAACTTGGCTCAGCCCAGAGGGGCGACTTCGCGATGCCAGGACGTCGCCTGTTCGTACGCGTGGGCGATGCGGAATAGCGTTTCCTCACCCATCGGCTTGCCGAGCAGCTGAAGTCCGATGGGCAGTTTGGGCTGGGAGGTGAAGCCGCAGGGCAGGCTCAGGCCGGGAATGCCGGCGAGATTGCAGGAAATGGTGAAGATGTCGCTGAGATACATCTGCAGCGGGTCCTGCACCTTCTCCCCGACCTTGAACGCCGCAGTGGGCGTGGTCGGCGAGACAATGGCGTCCACCTTCTGGAAGGCGTCGAGGAAGTCCTTCCGGATCAGCGTGCGCACCTTCTGAGCGCGCAGGTAGTACGCGTCGTAGTAGCCGCTGCTGAGCACGTAGGTGCCGAGGATGATCCGGCGTTTGACCTCGGCCCCGAAGCCGGCGCCGCGGGTGCGCTCGTACATTTCGGTCGGGTCGGCCCCGGCGACGCGGGCGCCATACCGGACGCCGTCGAAGCGGGCCAGGTTCGCCGAGGCTTCAGCGGTGGCGATGATGTAGTAGGTGGCGACGGCGTGTTCGCTGTGGGGCAGGGAGACTTCCTCCACCGTGGCACCCAGCGCCTGCAACTGCCGGATTGCGGCGTCCACGGAATCCCGGATCTCCGGGTCCAGTCCACCGACCATGAATTCCTTGGCCACGCCGAGCCGGAGTCCCTTGAGATCCGAACCCAGTCCGGCGGCGTAGGACGGCACGGGTTCCTTCAGGCTGGTGGAATCCAGGGGGTCATGTCCCGCGATGACTCCGGTGAGGGTCGCGGCGTCCCGCACGCTCTTGGTGAAGGGCCCGATCTGGTCGAGGGACGACGCGAACGCCACGAGTCCGTAGCGGGAGACGCGGCCGTAGGTGGGTTTGACGCCGACACAACCGCAGAGGGCGGCGGGTTGGCGGATGGAACCGCCGGTGTCGGACCCAAGCGTGGCGATGCATTCGTTTGCCGCCACCGCCGCCGCACTGCCGCCCGAGGAACCGCCGGGGATCCGGGAGATGTCCCACGGATTCCGGGTGGTGAAGAACGCCGAGTTCTCGGTGGAACTGCCCATGGCGAATTCGTCCATGTTCAGCCGGCCGAAGACGATCGCTCCGGCTTCCTTCAGCTTGCCGACCACGGTGGCGTCGTAGGGCGATCGGAAATTGCCGAGGATCTTCGACCCGCAGTTCAACGGCTGTCCGCGATGGCAAAGAACGTCCTTGAGGGCAATCGGGATGCCCAGGAGCGGTTTGTCCGCGTGGGTGACACCCGCGGCGAGATCCCGGTCCGCGGCGTCCGCCTGGGCGAAGGCATCGGCGGGATCATGGCTGAGGAAGGCCTTGACCTCGCCGTCCACCCGGCCGAGCTGGTCGAGGCAGGCTTGCAGGATTTCGCGGGCGGAAGTCTCCCGGCGCGCGAGCCGACCGGTGAGGTCGGAAAGAGTCGATCGATGGAGCATCGGAGGAGGGCGCGAAGGCTATTCGACGATCTTGGGCACGATGAAGAGTCCGTTGGACTTCAACGGCGCATTGGCCAGGGCTTCCTCGGGGGTAAGGCCGGGGCGCCGTTCATCCGGGCGCGTGACGTTGACCAGCGGGAATGCGTGCGACGTCGGCTCGACGCCCGTGACATCCACGGCACGGAGTTGCTCGACGTAGCCGAGAATGTTTCCCAACTGGCTCCCGAGGCGTTGTTCCTCCTCCGGGGTCAGGGCGATTCGGGCCAGGTCGGCCACGTAATGAATGTCGAACTTTTCGGCAGCCACGCGCCAAGGGTAGGGGGTGGGGGGGCGGGTTCCAAGCTTGGGCTCTTAGGTCGTGGGTCGGGGGTCGTGGGGAGAGGGGAGAGGGGAGGTGGGAGATGGGAGTTGGAGGGGGGAGCGGGGTGGCGTTTACTCCGGGGGTGCGCATCATCGGAGGTACAGCGGGGGGACGGTTGCTCGCCACACCCAAGGGAATGACGGTCCGGCCCACGCCCGACCTGGTCCGGCAGGCGGTGTTCAACAGCCTGGGAACGTCGGTCGAAGGGGCGGACGTGCTCGACATCTTCTCCGGCACCGGCGCGCTTGGACTGGAGTTCCTCAGCCGGGGCGCACGATCGGTCTTGAGTGTGGAACTCTCCTCGAAACACGCGCGTTTCATCCGGGACAACCGGCAGACCCTTGGACTGCCCGCGGAAGCCCACGAATTGCGCGTTCAGGATGCGTTCGCCGCGGTACGCCAGCTGGCGGTGACGGATCGGCGGTTTGATTTCATCGTCGCGGATCCACCGTTCGGGCCGAAGAACACAGCCAAACGTTCCGAATCCGCGTCCCAGCAGCTGCTCGACATGCCCGAAGTGCGGGGTCTGCTCCGGGAAGGGGGACGATTGGTGCTGGGGCACGCCCGGCGGGACAAGGTGAGCGTGGGGCCGCCCTGGAAGGAGTTCCGGGTCCTGGAGCATGGCGATTCCGTGTTTCGCATGCTCGGGATGGTTGGTGCGGAGGCGGCGCCGTCCCCGGAGACTTCGGCTGAACCCGAGGCATCTTCCGGAACGGTGGATGGCTGAACCTCGGTGCTGAAATTCCAGGAGAGGAAACCACGAAGCGCACGAAGGCCACGAAGGAAGGCCTTCCCAAAAAGGTGGGGCGCAGGCTCGTGAGAACCTGCGCCCCGGGGCACGGTGGGCGGTGTGTCGATGCTGTTAGAACCCGTCAGCGCTAAGCCGTCCTCCGAGTCGAAGTGGTTGAATAAGAGGGTTTTGGGAATTCCTGGAGCGGGGTCAAAGCTCCATCGATGCGTTGCGTGCGTCCACTCCTTGCGTGTTGACTGCCGCGATTCATGACGTCTCCCGGGAGGGAAACGTGCGCCAGTGGGCTACTGGGCTGAGTGAATGTCAATCCTGAATTCAGGTGATATTCACCAATCTGCTGATCGCCTTGCTCTGGCCCAGCCACGAGCGACACGACGTGGTGCTGAAGTGGTTCGGTCGTCATGCCGTTCCCGGAGGCCGTCGCCTTTGCCGGAGTTCGATTGCTGGGCCACCAACAGGTGACGGATGCGTATCTCCTGGGTTTGGCGATCCGTCGGAATGGTGTTCTGGCGACGCTCGACCAGCGTATCGCCACCCTCACCGAGCCCGGGTCGGCCGAACGGCGCGCGCTGGAAATCATCGATTAGTCGTCCGATGGATCAACTGATCAAATCCTTGATGACGCTGGAGGGTTCGACGCCGGTGAGGCGGGCATCGAGACCCTGGTAGCGGACGGTGAACCGCTGATGATCGATGCCGAGCAGGTGGAGAATCGTGGCGTGGAAGTCGCGCACGTGGACGGGGTCCTTGACGATGTTGTAGGAGAAATCGTCGGTTTCCCCGTGGATGGCGCCGCCGCGGGCGCCGCCGCCGGCCATCCACATGGTGAAACAGCGCGGATGATGGTCGCGGCCGTAGTTGTCCTTGGTGAGTC
>CAYZAE010000180.1:0-13142 GCA_964476125.1 uncultured Verrucomicrobiota bacterium
GCGAATTTGCCCGGCCCCCCCCCCCCCCCCCTCTCCCTGACCCCTCCCCCTCAACCGTTGGGTAGAGGCCTACCCTCTCTCTCCCTCCCTCTGATAGATGGCTACCTGCAATGGGAGGCCACGACCCCGCCCACCCCCACCCCAGCCTGCTCCCATGGATGCTGGGCGCCGGAACCATCCCCCAGGCGAACCTCGACCGGAACCCGCCCTTCCCCTCGAACCGCCAGGTTCACCCGCCGACGACTTCCCGGAACTCCGACGTCGGATGGTCCGCCAACAGTTGGATCGTCGTGGACGTGACATTTCGGACCCACGCGTGCTCCGGGCCATGGCCAATGTGCCGCGCCACCGTTTCGTTCCCACGGCGCTGCAGGAGGAAGCCTACGCCGATCACCCGCTTCCCATCGGCCACGGTCAGACCATCTCCCAGCCGTTCATCGTGGCCCTCATGACCCAGGCCCTCGATCCCCAACCCGGGGATCGCTGTCTCGAAATCGGCACCGGCTCGGCCTACCAGACCGCCGTCCTCGCCTCCCTGGTCGATTGGGTCTACTCCCTCGAAATCATCCCCGAGCTATTCCATCGCGCCCGGGAGATCCTCTGCCACCAGCAGGTTGAAAACGTCTCGCTCCGGCTCGGCGACGGTCACCGCGGCTGGCCGGAACAGGCCCCCTTCAACGCCATCCTCGTCGCCTGCGCCACCCCCGCCATCCCCACCGCCCTGTTCGATCAACTCGCCGACCACGGGCGCCTGGTCGTGCCGGTCGGGGAAAGGGACGGAAACCAGGAACTGTTCCTCATCGAACGCCACGGAAACCGCTGGCTGCGAACCTCCCTGCTCCCGGTCCGCTTCGTCCCCATGACCGGATCCGGCTCCCCGGAACTCCCGGAGACCTGACACCGCACCCGGACCGAGGACCGAGGACCGAGGACCACGAACCTAGGATCGAAGCCCGCCGAGGGCGGCCGCCGTCGACCTGCCGCCTCAGGCCAGGATCGGCCGGACCACCTTGCCCGCGATGTCCGTGAGCCGGAAATCCCGGCCCTGCGACCGGAACGTCAGGCGTTCGTGATCAATGCCCAGGCAATGCAGCAGGGTCGCGTGCAGGTCGTGGATGTGAACGCCGTCCTTCACGATGTTGTAGGCGAAATCGTCCGTCTCCCCGAACACGAAGCCGGGCTTCACCCCGCCCCCGGCCAGCCACAGGGAATAGCAGCGCGGATGATGATCGCGCCCGAAGCTTTCCTTCCGGAGTTCGCCCTGACAGTAGCTGGTGCGCCCAAACTCCCCGCCCCAGATGACCAGGGTGTCGTCCAGCAGCCCCCGTCGCTTGAGGTCGGTCAGCAACGCCGCACTCGCCTGGTCAGTGAGCTTCGCCTGCTGCCGGATGCCATCGGGCAACCCACCATGATGATCCCAATCGCGGTGGATGAGTTTGACGAACCGTACCCCGCGCTCGACCAGCCGGCGCGCCAGCAGGCAGTTGTTCGCGAACGACGCCTCGCCCGGCTTGGCCCCGTAGAGCTCCAGGGTCTCCGCCGGTTCCTGCGAAAGATCCACCAACTCCGGCACGCTGGTCTGCATGCGGAACGCCATCTCGTAGGCCTGGATCCGCGTCTCGATCTCCGGATCGCCAACCTGATCCAACTGCAGCCGGTTCAAGGTCTGGACGTCATCCAGCATCGCCCGCCGCGTTTTCTCGCTCAAACCGGGCGGGTTCGAGAAGAACAACACCGGATCACCCACGCCCCGGAACTGGACGCCCTGATGGCGGCTCGGCAGAAATCCCGAACCCCAGTACCGCGTCTGGAGCGATTGCCCACCCCGGCCGGACAACAGGACAATGAACGCCGGAAGGTTCTCGTTCTCGCTGCCCAACCCATACGACACCCACGCCCCCAACGCCGGTCGTCCCGGCTGCTGGTGGCCGGTGAAAAGATAGGTGACCGCCGGATCATGATTGATGGGATCCGTGTGCACCGCCCGCAGCAGGCAGATGTCATCGGCCACCCCACCCACGTGCGGCAGGACATCCGACAACTCCATCCCGCACCGGCCCCGACGCGAAAACCCGAACGGCGACCCCACGCAAAACAGGTTCTTCTGCCCACTCGTCATCCCCGTGATGCGCTGGCCCATGCGCACCGACTCCGGCAAATCCACGCCCGTCATCTCCCGCAACTTCGGCTTGGGATCGAAGAGATCGATGTGCGACGGCGCCCCCGACTGAAACAGGTAGATGACCCGCTTCGCCTTGGCCGCGAAATGGAGCGGATTCGCCGTGCCCGCCGTGCCCGCCACCGTCTGCCGTCCCAGCAGCGACGCCAGAGCCATGGAGCCAAGCCCCAACCCGCCCTGGCGAAAAAACGCCCGGCGACTCTGAACCCGACTGATCTCTTCCGCGAAATAGGGAGTCATGCTCGGTGATTCAAATTCCAATGCGTCGTCCGGTCTACCCCTTCGAAACCGCCTCATCCAGGTTGAGCAGGGTGCTCGCCACCACCGTCCAAGCCGCCAACTCCGCGATGTCGACATCGACCGGCGGCTTGGACACCCCGACGTGAATCAGGCGGTTCGCCGATTCACGATCCGCCGCGAACCGTTTCATTTCGCGTTCACAGGCCGCCTTCAGGACGGACTTCTCGGTCTCGCTCGGACGTCGCCCCAACGTGACCCGGAAAGCGTAATCGATGCGGTCCTCCGACCCCTTGCCGCCCCGCGCCAGGATCCGCTGCGCCAAGGCACGGGAAGCCTCCACGTAAACCGGATCGTTCATCAGCGCCAGCGCCTGCAGCGGCGTGTTGGTCCGCGGACGACGCACCACGCAAACCTCCCGGCTCGGCGCGTCGAAGACCGTGAAACCCGCATACGGAATCGAACGGCGCCAGTAGGTGTACAGGCCCCGACGGTAATTCTCAGGCCCCTCGCTCTGCATGTAGTCCCGCGTGCCCTCGAAGGAAACCTGCCCCCACAACCCCGGCGGCTGATACGGAAACGCGCTCGGCCCCCCGACCTTCGCGTTGAGCAACCCGCTCGCCGACAACGCCACGTCCCGGATGTTTTCCGCATCCAGCCGGAACCGCGGTCCCCGCGCCAGCAACCGGTTCTCCGGATCGCGCTCCAGCCATTCCTTCGATACCGCCGAATCCTGGCGATAGGTGGCGGAGGTCACGATCAGGCGCTGCATGGCCTTCACATCCCACCCCGTCCGCACGAACTCCGTGGCCAGCCAGTCCAAAAGATCCGGATGGCTCGGCCATTCGCCCTGCGACCCGAACTCCTCCGCGGTCTTCACCAACCCCGTTCCAAAGTAACGCTGCCAGTATTGGTTCACCGCCACCCGCGAGGTCAGCGGATGCCCGGGATCCGTCAGCCACTTCGCCAACCCAAGCCGGTTTGCCGGCCATTCGGGTTTCCACCCAAACATGCGCTCCGGAACCCCCGGCTCCACGGTCTCACCCTTCACCGCGTACTGGCCGCGCACCCGGATCTGGGTGTCCCGCTTCGGACTCGCCTCGCGCATGACCATCGCCGTCGGCCACGAATTCCGGAATCCATCCCGCTCACGACGCCGCGCCGCCAGCATCTGCTGGGTCTGCCCCACCTCCGGAACCGCCCGCTGCCGAAAATAACGCCGCACCACCAACCGCTGCTCCGCCGTGCGCCGCGACTCCTCCACCGCCAACACCCCGCGAACGTCCTCCGGATAATCCAAAAACTCGGCCAGCGTGGGCGAGGAAATCGCCGAGAGCCGGAACCGCCCCAGCAACGCCTCCGGTCGGCCCGATTCAAACCGCAACCGGACCACCCACTCGGTCCCGCCCTGGAAACCAAAGTTCTCCGCCGCCCGCAGCCAGACCACATGGGGCACCGACGCATTCGTCCCCACCGACCAACCGGTCGCCGGATCCGCATCCAAAAGGCCGCGCGCCCCGTTCTTTCCGACGTTGAAATCGGCCGCCGCCGACGCGAACTCCACCTCGGCCGACGTCACCGCTCCCGGACGAAGCGCCACCCGAACCCGCGCCGGCTCCGCACCCTGGGCCACCTTCACCAGCAAACGGTTCTCCCCCGGCCTCAACCAGAGTCGGGCACGCTCCGGCTCCGAGGTCCAGGCGCGCGCGGATGAATTCGAATACACCTGACGCCCGTTCAACCAAAGTTTCACCGGGCCTTCGCTCGCCACCTCGGCCTCCACGATCCGCCCCGTCTCCACCCGGACGATCCGCGTCAGATAGGTCGCCCCAGGCCCGCCCTGAACGGTCCGCTCGCCCGCGCTGGCCGAATCCTCCTTCACGTCCGCCGCGCTCCAACGGACCTTGCCGTCCTGATAGACCGCCGCGGGATCAAACGTCTTCTCGGGCCCGAAATCCTTGTCGAACGCCTCCTTCGCGTTTCCAGCCCGGAACGGCCCCAGAACCTGCCAGGCTCCCAGGTCCGGCGCGTCGCCCGGAAAAATCTCCTTCGACGGATCCGCGCTGCGGATCTCGGCTTCCACCTTCGAAATCAGGAATTCGCCACCGCGACCCAACCCCGCCCCGCGCTCTGGCGCCCCGGGATCCGGAAGGGCCTCCAACCGGATTCCGTTGAACGACGCCCCCGCAGGAGCCTTCAACCGCAGTTCATAGGTCGTCCCGCCATCCGCCGACGCCGCCCCATAAGTCAGGGTTCCATCCTCCGCCTGGCGAATCGAAGCGCCCCCAACCACCCGGGCTCCGTTCAATCCCAACACCTGCCAGCCACCCAGGCTCTCGTCCCGATGCCGTCGTTCCCACAAGGACTGCCCGCTGTCCCACTCGTCGCGGGGCGACTCCAGCAAAAGCTTTTCAGCCGTCTCCATCGCCGACACCTCCCGATTCAACTCCGCCAGGCGGGTCCGTTGTTCGGGGGTCTCGAGGGTGATGCGCGGACTTGGATTCAGTTCCTCGGCATCGAGTCCGTTTTCCGGGGTGTCGAAGAAGAACGCGAAGAACCGATAGTAATCCTTGGTCGAGATCGGGTCGTACTTGTGATCGTGGCATTCGGCGCAGGCCATCGACGTCCCCATCCATACCCGGGCCGTGGTGTCCACCCGTCCCACCGCATATTTGACGATGTACTCCTCCGGCAACGCCCCGCCCTCGGAGGTGGTCATCTCGTTGCGGTGAAAACCCGTCGCCACCAGCTGGTCCCGGCTCGGCTCCGGCAACTGATCGCCGGCCAGCTGCTCCACCGTGAACCGGTCGTAGGGCATGTTGGCGTTGAACGCCCCGATCACCCAATCGCGCCAGTGCCACTGATCCCGGTGCCGGTCGTGATGGTAACCCTGCGTCTCCCCGTACCGCGCCAGATCCAGCCACTGCTGCGCCATCCGCTCCCCGTAATGCGGCGAGCCAAGCAGGCGATCGACGACTTTTTCGTACGCCTTGGAATCGCCATCCGCCACGAAGGCCTCAAGCTCCTCCACCGTCGGCGGCAAACCCGTCAGATCCAGAGTGACCCGCCGCAGCAACCGTTCCTTCGAGGCTTCCCGACCCGGCTCCAGGTTCTCCCGCTCCAAACGCGACAGCACGAACCGATCCAGATCGTTCCGAACCCAATCCGTCCGCCGCACCGACGGAGGATCCGTGCGCCGCGGCGGCACATACGCCCAATGGCCCTCGTACTTCGCCCCCTCCTCCACCCAACGCTTCAACAGCGCGATCTTCTCCGGCGTCAGCGGCTTCTTGGTCTCCGCCGGCGGCATGTGCTCGTCCGGATCGGCGGTCTCGATGCGCTGGACCAGCGTGCTCTCCGAAGGTTTGCCCGGTACCAGGGCGCGGTGACCGGACTTGAGCACGCGGAAGGCGTCCTCCTCCAGATCCAGCCGGAGCCCCGCCTTGCGGGTCTTTTCGTCCGGCCCATGACAGGCGAAACAATGCTGCGAAAGGATGGGGCGAATCTCCCGGTTGAAACTCAACCCGGTCGATTCCCCGCCCACGGCCCGGAGCCCAAACAGCCCGGCTCCAAGCCCCAACCTTAAAATAAGCGCCCAGCCCACCGGTGGACGCCCCATTCCTTTCGTTCGCATTAGGGAAGCTCTCTCCAGTTGGCAAACCTGTAACGGTTGTAAACCCACCGGAAATCCACGTTGTTCCGGTTCCCGCCCGTCCAATAGAAGCTCGAAACCCCGGCCGCCGAATTCTGCGCCGCCCGGATCGTCGCCCCATCCAGCCAACGGTGATTCTCCGCGTGCCCATCCACGAAACTGAACGTCGAAACGTTGCCGTGGAAAACCGCGAAGGGATCCACCCAACCGGGAGGATTGGTGTCCATCACCCACGTGCCGTTGTTGTAGCTGCGCGGATCCGATTCCTCGATGAACACGAAGGAAGACGACGGCTCCACAACCTGGTTGATCTTGACGAACAGCTGCTCCGCCGCGTTCCAGGCGATCCCGGCCATGCCATTCGCCTTCGAATAGCTGTCATACGCCCAGCCATTGCCCGGCTTCCGGTTCTTCGTCCGCAAATCGCCAGGGCAATGATACGACGCATACGCCGCATTGTACTTGGTCAGGGGAGAATTGCTCAGGCCGTTGAAAACCCGCTGCAACGCCACGTCCGTCTTGATCCCCGCCGCAATCGCCGGCGTCGGCCCCAGCCAGAACCCGCCCGCCACCAACTCCATCTGCCCACGCTCACCCCGGAAACTGGTGGGCAACATCTTGTCGTCGTTGTCGTCGGCATACAGGATCCAGGCCAGCTGGATCTGCTTCTGGTTGTTGAGGCAAGCCGCTCCGGTCGCCTTGTTCTTCGCCTTCGCCAGCGCCGGCAACAGCATGCTCGCCAGGATCGCGATGATCGCAATCACCACCAGCAGTTCGATCAACGTGAACGCACCCCGCCGCTGTCGCGGCAGGCGGATTTCAGGATTAAGGGAGTTCATGGACGCTTTTGGGAAATACCTCCCAGCGAATACTCGCCACACCCCCCGCGTGCAAGCCTCCGCATCGCTGTGCCCCGAAAAACACCGCACTTTTGGAGTGCGGCCATGTGGAGTGCGGCAGCCCTCTGCCGCTTTCCAACCACCGCCCCCTTGGGAAGTGCGTAGCGCGTCGTAGGTCGCCCGCTCAAAAGTGGGTCGCAGGTCGAAGGTCGCGCGTCGCCCCGAACTCCGATCTCCGATCTCCGATCTCCGAGCCCCAGACGCCAGACGCCAGACGCCAGACCCCAGCCCCCTCCCCTCCCTCCCCTCCCCCCTCCCCGGGCATCGACAGCCCCCGCCCTCTCCCCCACCCTCCGCATATCGAGTCCCATGACCCCTCGCCTTACTTCCGTCATCCCCTCGATCTGCCTGGGCCTGACCTGCCTGATCTCCGCCCGGGGCAATGTGGTCCTCGACTGGAACGCCGTCATGATGGCGGCCATCCGCATCGATAACACCGGCCCCACCCTGTCCTCCCGGAACCTGGCCATCCTGCATGTGGCCATCTACGACGCCGTCAATTCGGTCGCCGGCACGCATCAACCCTACCTCGGTTCCCTCGAAGTCGCCGAACCCGTCTCCGCCGAAGCCGCCGCTGCCGCCGCGGGCTATGAGGTGCTCAAGGTGCTTTACCCGGGCATTCGTCCAAGATCCGACGAAACCTTCGAGACTTGGCGCGATGCCGCCCCGGCCACGGCTGCGACCACCAACGGCATCACCCTCGGGATCCGCTGCGCCAACCGCCTGCTCGATGCCCGGGCCGCCGACGGCTCCGCCACCGACGTCCCTTACATCCCCAGCAGCGCCCCCGGCCAATGGCGTCGGACCCCGCCCTTCTTCCGGCCCCCGCTGACCCCCGGCTGGCTCTACGTCACCCCCTTCGCCATCCCGGACGCCGACGATTTCCGATCCCCGCCACCGCCCGCGCTCCACAGCCCCGAATACGCCCGCGATTTCGAGGAAGTGCGGGCCCTGGGCTCGCGAAACAGCACCGTGCGCACTCCGGAACAGACCCTCATCGCCCGCTACTGGTCCGACTTCAGCTACACCGCCATGCCGCCCGGGCACTGGCACGAGATCGCCTCCGCCATCCTCGGAAACCAGGGCATCCCGCTCGAACCCACCGCCCGCGCCATGGCGCTGCTCAGCCTGGCACAGGCGGACGCCGCCATCGTCTGCTGGGACGCCAAGTTCCGGTACAACCTCTGGCGCCCCGTCACCGCCATCCAACGCGCCGGCGAGGACGGCAACCCGGCCACCGCCCCGGAGCCCGACTGGGATCACCTGCTCGCCGCTCCGCCCTTTCCCGCCTATCCCAGCGGGCACTCCACCTTCAGCCAGGCCAGCGCCTCGATCCTCGCGGATTTCATGGGCACCGACGCCGTCCAGTTCACCACCGCCTCCGATTCCGTGCCCGGCGTGTTTCGCAGCTACTCCAGCCTGTCCGCCTGCGCCGCCGAGATCGGGCGAAGCCGGATCTACGGCGGCATCCACTTCGAATTCGACAATCGCGAGGGCAAACGGATCGGCGCAACCGTCGCCCGCCACGTCACGGCCAACTGGCTGCTGCCCAACGAAAGCCTGCCCCTGCTGCGCATCGAACGCACCACCACCGCGACCCAAACAGCCGCTCCGGAAATAAAACTCCGCCTCCACGGCCGCCCCGGCACCCGCCTCGTGCTCGAATCCTCCCCCGACCTGCAAACCTGGGTCTCCCTCACCACGGTCCCCGCCGCCCTCGGCGGCGTCGCCATCACCACCGTCTCCGGAACCAGCACCGGCACCGCCCCAGCCTCCCCCCGCTTCTTCCGCGTCCGCGAAGCGCTCACGCGTTGAGAGTGGGGAGGGGAATGCGTCTGGGGTCTGGGGTCTGGCGTCTGGGGGAATGGATTCGGTACGACATACCACCTTCGACCCACGACCCACGATTCGAGGCGTCTGGGGCTCGGAGATCGGAGATCGGAGTTCGGAGTTCGGAGTTCGGGGCGACACACGACCTACGACCTACGACCAACGTTTCAGCTCCCCACTCCCGACTCCCCGCTCCCCACGGCGCTCCGCGCCTAAGCGAGCAACGCCGGCACCGGCTTGGCGCCCGTAACCTCCGCATCCGTCAGGCTCGTCGCCCGCCCTTCGTGGGGGAACGTCAGGCCCTGATGATGAATGCCCAGCGTGTGCAACAGCGTCGCGTGGAAATCATGCACGCTCACCACGTCCTGCACCGACTTGTAGCCAAACTCATCCGTCGCCCCGTGAATGTGCCCGGCCCGAAACCCACCCCCCGCCACCCACAACGAAAACGCATGGCGATTGTGATCCCGGCCATCCTTGCCCTGCGACACCGGCAACCGCCCGAATTCACCGGTCCACAGGACCACCGTCGACTCCAGCAGCCCGCGTTGTTTGAGATCCCGGACAAGCGCCGCACTGGGCTGGTCGGTCCGCGCACAAAGCCCCTTCAACCGCTCCGCGTTCTTGTCGTGGGTGTCCCACGGCTGCCCCGAAAGAAACAACTGCACGAACCGCACCCCGCGCTCGATCAGGCGGCGGGCAATCAGGCACCGACGCCCGTACTCCTCCGTCGACGGTTGATCGAGGCCGTACATCCGGCGCGTGGACTCCGTCTCCCCGGATAGATCCAGGGCTTCGGGCACCGCCGATGGCATCCGCGCCGCGGTCTCGAAGTTCTTGATGCGCGCCGTCAACTCCGTGTTCTCCGCATGACGCGCGGCGTGCTGCCGATTCACGCGTTCGAGAAAGGCCAGCTGGTTCGAGCGTGCCGCCGACGTGACCGACGCCGGGGTCCGCAGGTTGAAGACGGGAGAATCTCCGCTGCGAAACGGGGTTCCCTGATACACCGCCGGCAGAAAGCCCGAGGACCAGTTCCGCTCCCCGTCCACCGGCAGTCCACCCGGATCGCCCAACACCACGTAGGCCGGCAGATTCTCATTGGCGGAACCGAGGCCATACAACAGCCAGGAACCCAGCGTCGGCAGGCCCGCCAGAAAACGCCCGGTGTGAATGATGCGCAGCGCGGATTCGTGATCCACCGACTCCGTCATCATCGACCGCACCAGCGTGATGTCATCGGCGATGCCGGCCGTGTGGGGAAGCAGTTCGGAAAGCTCCATCCCGCACTGACCATGCGGATGGAAGGCGTAGGGCGCCCCCAGGACGTTGCCCGCCTGCTTGTCGAAATGGATCTCCAGTTCACCGCCCGGAAACGGCTTGCCGTCCCAGCGGTTCAAGGCCGGCTTGCAGTCGAACAGGTCCATCTGACTCGGACCCCCATGCTGGAACAGGCTGATCACCGCCTTGGCCCGCGGACGCGGCAGCGTCGGATCCGGCGCCATGCCCATTCCCAAACCCGCGGCGCTTCCCTCGGAGCCCGAAGCCCGCGCGCCCCGCCCCATGAGGTGGGCCAGCGCCAGCGCCCCCAGGCCACCCGCGCTGCGTCCCAGAAACGCCCGCCGCGTTACCGCGCCCACATCGAAGTTCGTCGGGTTCATTCGAGGTACAAAAACGAGTTCATCGCCAGCAGCGCCTGCCCAAAATCCGCCCAGGCCCGGAGTTCCGCATCCGCCCGGCCCGCATACGCACCGCGTTGTTCGTCCAGAAAGGCCCGCGCCCAGGTCTCCTCCTCCGCCTCCGGCCCGCGCCCCGCCACCAGCAGAAACCCGCGCCGGATCCGCGCCGCCACATCCCCGCCGCACTCACGGCGGAGTCGCTCCGCAAGGTCCTCTCCCCGCCGCACGGCAAACCCGGAATTCAACAGTCCCAGGGACTGCAAGGGCTGTGTGGTCGCCGACCGCTGGGTGCAGTTGAACACAATCGCCGGGGCATCGAACAACCCGAGCAGGGTGGTCACCTGCGTCCGCCGCTGCTGAAGAAAGAGGCTCCGCGAAAACGCATCCGCCCGCCCCTCGTCCACCACCACCTCCCCGCTCCCATCCCGCATCGTCGGAACGTACGGGCCCTCCGACTTCCCACCCAGCCGACCGCTCACCGACAACACCGCATCACGGATCTGCTCGGCCTCCAGGCGCCGCAGCGGGAACCGGGACAACGCCTGATTCGAGGCATCCCGCTCCAACGCCTCCGGCGTCGCCACGCTCGCCTGGCGAAAGACCGAGGATTGCACCACCCGACGCAGCAACGCCTTGGTGTCCCAGCCGGACTCCACGAACTCCGCCGCCAGCCATTCCAACAGCTCCGGATGACTCGGGCGCGACCCACTCACGCCCAGGTTGTCGGGCGTCGAAACCAATCCCGCGCCGAAACACGCCTGCCAGAACCGGTTCACCGTCACACGCGCCAGCAGCGCCGACTGCGGCGAACCGCACGCCGTCATCCACTCGGCCCACGCCCGACGCCGGCCCGTGCCCGTCGCGCTCGGACGGATCACGGCGTTCGTACCGCCCGTCGCCAGGTAAGCCGGAAAACCCGGCTCCACCGCCGGCCCGGGAGTCTTCGGATTGCCACGCTTCAACAATCGAACTTCGGGCGGTTCCGATTCCCGATCCGAAACCCAGGCAATCCGACCGGGCTTTGGTGTGCGTCGCGCCGCGACCGATTGCAAACGGTCGTCGACCTCCTTCTTCCGCGCCGACAACGCCTCCCGAAACACCGCATCGCGCCGCACCCAGTCCGCATCCGCGTCGTTCGAGGATTCCACCTCCACGTTGTCCACCACGAAACTTCGACCGCAGCAGTACTCGAACCCGAATCCGCCCGGGGGCAGATCCGCCGCCGCAAGCTTCAGCGTCTTCCCCTCCGGCGCCCCTTCCACCAGGTGTTCGAGCAGAAACTCGTCCGCACCCGTCCGCGTGAGGCGCACGCCATAGTTCCGTCCGGCCCGATACCCGCTCGAACCAATCTCCCCACGACCCCGCGCATCCGTGCCGGGATAATCGGTCTGCACCTGGGTCGGCCCGTCGGGATGGCCGTCGATCAACACATTGCCGCCCGCCACCCCCGAGCTGTCGTCGAAATCATGGGTCGCCAGAAAGTAGCCGACGCGTTCCGCCGGACGATCGGTCTCCTTCACCTTCACCGCGACGAGATCAAACGTGACCTGGATCCATTCCCCGGTGCGGCCCGGACGCCATTCGAAGGATTGCCGGGTGGAAATCCAGCGGTCCCCGGAACCGCCCCCCTCCACGATCTGCAGCCTGCCGCCATCCACCACCGCCCCCGGCGCCTGCGCGCTGTCCAGGGTCACAGCCGGTGACCCGCCCGGGTGATCATCCCCAGGCGCCACGTTCGACCAGCGTTCCGTCAATTTCACCCCCGGCTCGAACCGGTCCGTGAACAGCACCCGGCCCCGCGGCCGTTCCGAGGTCATCCAGGACGCCAGACTGCGCCTAGCCTCCGACTCCTCGGCGTCCAAACCACGCTCCTGTTCGCGCCAAGACTCCAACTCCCCAGGCAACGGCGCTTCCACCACCCGTTCGTTCGGCTTGGCCCATTTCTCGATGTTGAACGCCGGATACAACAGGGCCTGGAGCCGGTAATACTCCTGCTGCGTCACCGGCTCGAACTTGTGATCGTGGCACTTCGCGCACTGCAGCGTCGTGCCCATCAGACAGGAGCCGACGATCTGCAACGCCGATTCCAAGGCGTAATACCGGTCCGCCCGCACCTCGTCCGGATTGCCGTCGCTCTCCCCCGACCCATCCTGGCCGTTCCTCAGAAAATGGGTCGCCTCCAGCAACTCGATGATCTCCGGCGTCACCGGCTCACCGGGGCGCCACCCCGACAACTCATCACCCGCCAGTTGTTCGCGCACGAAGCGGTCGAAGGGCAGGTTCCGGTTGAAGGCGCGAACCACATAATCCCGGTACCGACTCGCCAGCGGCCGGTCGGTGTCCGCGTTGAAATACCCGTTCGAATCCGCGTACCCCGCCGCGTCCAGCCAACGCTTGCCCCAGGCCTCCCCGAACCGCGGCGAAGCCAGGTACCGCTCCACCATCCGGGCATAGGCCATGCCTTCCCGGTCGTCGTCCGCCAGGAAGGTCTCGATCTCCTCCGGCGTCGGCGGCAACCCCGTCAGCACGAACGCCACCCGGCGGATCAAGGCCCATCGGTCCGCCTCCGGACCCAGCGAGAGGCGAAGCCCTTCCAGCCGCGCCTGCACGAAACCATCGATCGGCCCCCTCACCCGCTCCGCGCGTCGAACCTCCGGAACCGCCGGCCG
>CAYZAE010000181.1:0-12819 GCA_964476125.1 uncultured Verrucomicrobiota bacterium
TGGGGTGAGGAGGGGGCGTTGGCGGGAAAGCGGCAGAGGGCTGCCGCACTCCACATGGGCGCGGAGTTATGGAGTGCGCCAGGCCTCTGGCGCTTTGCTCCGGCGTGGGGCGACGGACGGGCGCGGGGTGAGGAGGGGACGTTGGTGGGAAAGCGGCAGGGGGCTGCCGCACTCCACACTGAATGGGGCGGGGGCGGTTCGTGGCGTGGAAGAAGGAGGTCTCGAACCGATGCGGCGCAGGAAAAGGTTCGGGTCTGTTTATTTTTTCAGCACCTGAGGCAGCCAGGTGGTCAGTGCCGGGATGTAGGTGATGAGGAGGACGCCGATCACCATCACCGCGAGCATGGGGAGGGACGCGCGGGTGACTTCACCGACCGGCTTTTTGAATCGGTAGGAGGACAGGAGGAGGTTCAGCCCCACCGGTGGTGCGAGGAATCCGAGTTCCATATTGGCGAGGAAGATGATGCCAAGATGGATAGGGTGGATTCCGAAGGCGTTACCAATGGGAATGAGGAGGGGGACAACCACCACGATGGCCGCGTAGATCTCCACCAGGCCCCCAACGACCAGCAGCACGACGTTGAGAAGGAGGAGAAACACCCACTTCGATTTGATGCTTCCCGTGGCCCAAGCCACGGCTGCATCGGGGATTTGGGCGTCGACGAGGTAATGGGTGAACCCGAGGGCCACGCCGAGAATCAGAAGCACGCCCCCCACCAGAAGTCCGCATTCGGTCATGACCCGGGGCACATCGGAAAACAATTTGATCTCCCGCTGGATGACCACATTGACGAAAAAGGTATAGAACGCGGTCACGGCTGCCGCTTCCACGGGGGTGGCGATACCGCTAAAGAGAGCGGTCAAGGCTACTACCGGCACCAGTAGCTCCCACTTCGCTTCCCAAGCGGCCGCAGCCGCGGCGCTTAGGCTGAAAGGGGGGCGGGAGGAGCGGTCGAGGGGTGGGCCGGCGCGAACTCCCCACCAGGCGGTCATGACCACGAGCAGGAGGCCGGGGAAAAAGCCTCCCAGAAACATCTCTTCGATGCTGATGCTCGCCTCTCCACCACTGCTGGCGATGATGGCGTAGAGAATAGGGGGCAGGCAGGGGGGGAAGAGCATTCCGAGCGATCCTGCTCCGGTGAGCAGCCCGAGGGCGGCGCGTTCGGAATAGCGCGCGGAGAGAAGCACCGGCATGAGAACGCCGCCCAAGGCGAGGATGGTGGCGCCGGAAGCGCCGGTGAAAGAGGTGAAGAAGGCGCAGACAAAGGCGGTGACGATGGCGGGGCCGCCTCGGAGATTGCCGAACAACGCATTGAAAAGCCGGACCAACCTTTGGGCGGCGCCCCCTTCGGCGAGGAAATAACCAGCGAGGGTGAAGAGCGGGATGCTTGGGAGCGTTGGATTGACGGTCAGTTGGTAGTGCTTCAGGGGGACCGGGGAGATGGGTTCGCTGGCGGTCCAGAGCAGGATCAGAGCGGCGCCCCCGAGTCCGGTGAAGATGGGAGCTCCGAGAATCACGGAGGCGAACAGCAAGGCCATGGCGGGCCAGCGGAGTTTCTCGGGATCGATGGGCACCCAGAGCGTGATGCCGACGAAGGTGGCGGCGAGAAGGAGGGTCAGGAGACGCCCGTGCCAGCGTTCGGAGGCGTGCCAGAGGAGGCGGAGAGCGATGACTGCAAAGCCAACGACCAGAAGCAATTGAACGATCCAGACCGGGATTCCGTAGGCCAGGATTTTGCCGAGGGATTTCTGGGAGATGACGAACTGCCAGCTGGCGGCGGCAAGCATGCCGCTGATGGCGGCGGCGAAGCCGTAGCCGACGATCCGCGCAAAGGTGAGCACGCCGCCCTTGAACCAGTGGGTGGCGGCGGATAACGCGAGCAACCGATTCTCCCGGGCGGCGAGCGCTCCTCCGAGCATCCCTACCGCGAGCACCAGGTGCTGGACCAGGGTGGCGGACGCGGGAATTCCGGTGGAGAAGAACTTACGGAGCAGAATCTCCAGGACTGGCAGCAGGGTCATGGCCCCCAGGGCGGCCACGATCAGCAGATTCTCCCCCTGTCGGAGGAATTTTTGCCAAGCCGGGAGATTCTCCGGTTCCGCCGAAGTCGCGAGGGGGGCGCTCACGGTTTGGCGGGATGCGTCGCGCGATATTCGGCGATCAGCTTAAGCGTCTGGTCGAAGATTTCGGCCGGCACGAGCTTTCCCCGGATTTTCGGATAGACCGACTCGGCGGTCTGGCGCCACTGGGCTTCGAGGGCGGGAGTGACGACAGTGATCTTGAGTCCCCGCTTGGCCATGGCGTCCACGGAGTCCTGCATTTCCTTGCGTCCGGAGGCCTTGATTTCGCGGCCGGTGTCGGCGGCGGACTTCATCAGGGCGGTCCGGGTGGTTTCGGGGATCTTGAGCCAGGTTTCCTTGCGAACCACCACGGCGCCGACGAGGGGAGCCCAGTTGATTTCGAGCATGTAGGGAGCGCGGCTATCGACCTGGGCGGCCATGGCGAAGAAGGGAGGGACGGGCACTGCATCGATCAGTTTGGTTTGCAGGCTGGGGACGATGTCGGCCGTTTCGAGTGGAACGGCGTCGAATCCGGCGGATTTGTAGACCTCGACCGCTGCGGGGTTGCCGGACCAGGTGAAGAGCTTGAGTTTGCGCAGGTCGTCAGGCTGGCTGACGGGTTTGTTGGAGAAAAACCGGACCCAGCCTGCATCAGACCAGCAAAGGACGACGAAGCCCTTTTGGTCCAGGCGTTCTTCCAGCAGGGGGCGCAGTTTTTCGCCGACGAAATCGACTTCCTCAAAATTGCGGAAGCCCATGGGGATGTTTTGGAGCCCGTTGACGGCGGGCTCGATTTCGGAGAGCCCGACCGAGGTGAGCATGGCGGCCTGGAGGGAGTTCACCTTCATCAGGCCGACCATTTCGGCTTCGCCGCCGAGTTTACCACCGGCGAAGATATTGATGTCGATGGCACCCGCGGAAGCCTTGCGCCAGCTTTCGCCCATGGCCATCAACGCCTTGTGGTAGGACGTGCCAACGGGAGCGATGGTGCCCAGCTTGAGTTTGGAGGCGGCGTGGGCCGGGGTGGTGGCCAGGAGCAGGAGGGCCAGGATCCGGAGGAGGGTGATCGGGTGGAACTTGGAGTGCATGATGGTGAAAGGGGCGAAGGGCGCAGAGGAGGGTGGGGAGGCTTAGGGTGCAGGGGTGGGGGCGGATGCGGCGGGGAGGAGGAACAGGTCTTCCTTCCGGGAAAGCAGCCAGCGGGCGCGCCGTTGCATGACCTCATTGACGAGGCGGAATTCGGGATGGGCCGCGGGATCGATGGCCAGAGCTTGTCCGAGAAGGGATTCGAACTCCTTGAGGTCCTGTTTCTCGACGCAGACGGCCTCGGCGTAGGTCACGAAGGGGCCGGCGACGCGGCCTTTGCCAAGGTCCACGGCCCGCTGGAAGTGGTGCTTCGCGCGGAGGGCGGGGTCGCCGGGGATGCCCTGACGGCTCATTTCGTAATTGATGAGAAAGGAATGGATGGAGCCGTCCCCCCAGTCGGCATCCAAGGCTGCCGCGCGATCGATGAGCGTTTCCATCTGGGGGATTTCGGAGACCCGGGCCGGGTCGTCCTTGCTGAGCGCGATCAGTGCGCCCCAGGACGCGGCCGTCCAATAGACGGCAGGCACGTCGCCCTTCTTCAGAAGCCGGACGGCGTTGGTGGGGGCGTGGAAGAGCTGGTTGGTAAATCCGGGGTGGGCGGATTCCAGGCCGCGGAGCCCATAGTTGCGGGCGCGCAGGTAGAGTTTTCGGGCGCGGGTGCGGAGACTTTCGGCGGCTGCGAAATCCCTGGCTTCCAGTTCGTCGGCGTCCTGTTGGACGAAGGCGTAGGCGTACTGGGTGAAGCCGCTGGAGGTGGCGCGGAGCAGTTCCCGGTGTTCGGGGCTTTCCGCGAGCAGGCTCTCCATGAGTTTGAGGCTGAATGGGATGGCCTGGCGGATGAGCTCGGGATCGTCATCCCCGGCGAAGGTGGTTCCGCTTCCGGCAAGGGCGTCCCCCAGTTTATTGACCGCGAGTTTGCGGACGGAGCAGCCGCAGAGGGCGGTGATCGCCACCAGGGTGCCGAGGGAGACAATGCGGGCGAAGTGGGGGACCGAATAGTTCATACGCACGAACAGGACCGATTCCGTCCGGACGCGAAGGGGACGGCAATCACGAATTTAGGGTAGGGCGGCGTCGCTGTGCATCCTGAAGTTGTGGGGAAGGTAGGGCGACCTTTCCGAGGGCGCCGCCTTTGAGGGTAACGTGCAGGGGCGGCGCGCCCGGAGGTCGCGCCCTACCCACGAACCAGGGGCCGCCAGGAATGGCGGTGAAAATTTGGATTCGCCTGTGAGGTCGGGCGGGAGGATTCCCAAAAAGGAGGCCGCGCCGGGCGTTCGGGGTGGGGAACGCTTCGGCGCGGCCAGTCACACAGACACCACTGAACTGATCTGACAATGAACCAACCAACGTACTGACTACCAACCAACCAACCAACCAACCAACCAACCAACCGTACCGATCACCTTCCCGGGGGCGGGCCGAACGGCGGACCGCCGTCCCGGAGAGGCGAGAGCGACTAGAACCGGAAGATGAAGTCGACGGTGAACCGGTCGTCGAAAAGACCTTCGGGCGAGGAGATCGGGATCTCGTAGGCGAAGCCTAAGTCAATTTTGGCGGTGAGCCGCGACCGGAACCCGAAGCCGAGGACTGACTGGGTGTAGCCCGAGGCGGAGGAGGAGCCGAGGTTGAAGAGGTCGAACCCTTCGAAGTCGAGGGCCGGACCGTCTCCTTCGCTCAGGACGGTGAATGCGTTCCACGCCACGAAGGGAATGAAGTACTGGCACGTGGTGTAGTCGACCTGGGCGCTGTAGTGCAGCTGGGCCGTTTCCTCACCGCCGTCGTTGGGGATGATGCCGCCGACGTTGGCGAGCAGGCGGAGGTTGCCGAAGCCCTTGCCGGCGGAGATGAAGGGGTTCCAGGTTCCGTCGCCGTTGCCCTGGAGCACGCGTTTGTTGCCCGTCGGGAACTCGAAGGTAAGGCCCGGGGTCAGGATGAATTCGTTCTCCTTGTCGTCGATGAGCGCGTATTTCACGCCCGCGGCGATATCGGCCCAGCCACCGCTTTCGTAGGCCGGGGTGTCGATGTTGATGTAGCCATCCTTGACCGCGATGATCGCGAGGCGGTCGGTCACGGCCCAGCGGGCCTGGATCGCGTACAGCTGGGCGTCACCGCCGCCGAGTCCCATGTCCTTGTCGACGCCGTGCCAGGCGAAGATGGGACGGATTTCGCTGTTGATCTGGGGATCCTCGAAGAACACGGGGTTCGTGACCGGGGAGATGGCGTTGGCCTTCCAGTCGTCGGCCTGCGCGACATTCCCGTTCAGCGCCGCACCGGCGCCCGTTGCCAGGACCGCTGCGGCAATTCCCGTGCGGCCCCATGAATTGAGTTTCTGCATGCGGCCGTCTTTCTTCATGATCCCCGGTTTTCGGACTACGCATCCCTTGTCATTCGTTTAGCGAAATTTGCTTCGGTGGGAGTCCCTAAGGCGGGCGGGCGCTTGCGATGGGATCCGCGAATGGGTTGGATGCGGGCGTGATCCGGTTCGTCGTTTACGCCCTGGTTTCGGTGCTCGTTTCGGGAGCGGTTTCGGGCTGCCGTGGGTCGAGGCCGGGCGGCGAGTTGAAGCGGCACGGCGACGAAATCATGGCTTGTGGGCGCCTGTTTCACACGGGCACGCCGGTCGTTCTCTGGACTGATCCGGGCGGTTACGACGCCTACCGGGTGGAGCGACGGTTTGTGGCGTGGACCAATGCGAACTGGGAGGCGACGCGGGCGGAAGGAGCGTCGCTCGACACCCCGAACCGGTATGGTTTGCGCCGGGAGGGGTTGTCCCCGGAGACGTTGGAGAAAGTCCGGGGTGGGGATGGGATCTGGCGACGCTTCGGGGGGTGGTGGATCAGTTTGTTCTGCACTACGACGCTTCGGGGACAAGCCGTCGCTGTTTTGAAGTCCTCCATGATCGGCGCGGTTTGAGCGTGCACTTCATGCTCGATGTCGACGGAACGATCTACCAGACCCTCGATTTGAAGGAGCGCGCCTGGCATGCGACCACCTCCAACACGCGGTCCATTGGCATCGAGATCGCCCAGCCGGGGGCGGTGCCTTTGAGCCAGTCGAACCGGCTCTCGGCCTGGTATGGGGTGGATGAGCGTGGGGTTCGACTGGATCCGGGCCGGGTGGGTGTGGATTCCGGGGTGCGCACGACGGGTTTTGTGGGGCGTCCGGCGCGGCCGGGACTGGTGAGCGGGAACATCCAGGGCCTTGAACTTGTGCAATACGATTTCACCCCGGAGCAGTACGAGGCGCTGGCCCGGTTGACGGCCGCCTTGTGCCGGGTGTTCCCGGGCATTCGCTGCGAGGCGCCCCGGGACGAATCGGGGTCGGTGCTCAACGTCAAGCTGCCCGACGACCAGCTCCGCGCGTATGCCGGGGTTCTCGGGCACTACCACATTCAGACGGACAAGGTGGATCCGGGGCCGGCGTTCGACTGGGACCGGTATCTGCGGGAGGCGCGGCGCTGGCTGCGCTGATTCGGATCATCCTCCCGCTGAACGGAGGAGGTCGGGGAGTTTTTGGGCGATCCAGGGCAGGAGCGCGAACGTGGTGGCGTTGAAGAAGCCGTGGGCGAAAACGGCGTCCCAGAGGGATCGGTGAAGAATCATGACGGCGCCGAGGCCGAGTCCAAGGACCGCGGTGGTCATGACGCCCATCCATCCCTGGGGGGTGTGGGCGAGGCCGAAGAGCAGGGCGATGGGGACGATGGCGATCCAGGGGCCGTAACGGCCGCCGAACAGGGCTGGGAGCGAACGCCCCAGGAGCGCGATCATGCCGGCCCGCCACAGTTCCTCGCGAAGCCCGGCGAGCACGAAGCTGACCAGGGTCAGCATGAGAATCAGGTAGACGGGATTGCTCAGGGCTTCGACGGCGACCATGGATTCCACCTTCGGCCGGGAGCCGAGCAGTGAATCCGGGCTGGTTCCCGAAATGAGCTGCCAGGCGATGAGCGTGCCTCCGAGGGCGATGCCGGTGCCGATGCGGAGGGCGATCGACCAGGCGGCAGCGCGCGGGATCAGCCAGAATCCTCCCCGCCAACCGAGCCAGAGGTCGGAGGGTCGGAGCTTTCCCAGCCAGACCACGGCGGCGAACACGAGGCCGAACATTCCCAGCTCCGTGCCGGTGGCCAGCAGCAGGTCGCGGATCACCGTGGGCAGCATCGGGCCTTCATGGCCGGTGCGCTGGGCGCCGACGATGGCGGGGATGACGACGTAGGAGGCGAGCAGGATGCCGGCGATCCCGCAGCGGAGACGGTGCGGGGCCGGGGCTGGAGCAGGGGGAGGAAGCGGTCCGGCGCCGTTTTGTCCGGGCGCAGCCAGCGTGGGCGGCAGCGGGACGAGCGGCGGAGGATGGGGATCGTCCGTGCCGGGGCCGGGGTCGTTCATCCTGGGCTCACAGGAAGGGCGAGGCGGGGACCTTGTCGGCCAGGGCCCGCGCCTGTTCGGGCTTGGTGATTTCGGCGGGAAGTTCGACCAGCGACCATTTCATGGGAAGTTCGCTGGTGCGGCGCGAGCGGAGCCGGGCCTCGGGGCCGATGGGCTGCAATTCGGTGTTCTGGGCGCTCCAGGAGCAGGTGACGCTGTTGCCGCCTTCGGCGTAAACGGCGCTGGCGTAGAACGGGAAATGGAGGATGAACATCGTCCGGCCCACCACGTAGGCCATCCATTGAGCGTCGCTATCGGCACCGATGCGTGCGTTGCCGGTGCCGGTTTTCGCCACCAGGACGCCGTCCAGCACGCGCACACCTTCGAGGGTGGGGTTGGCGCCGTCCCAGGTGGTTCGTCCCCCGTTCTCGCGCAGGACCGCCCACCCGGCGGCGAAGCGGCTCTTCTTGCTCAGAGGGAAGAGAACAAAACCTCCCGGCTGGCAGGCGATCCGCTGCGACAGCGTGAAGGCCCCGTCCTGGTCGGTGAGGTTCTTCAGCCGGTGAACGAAGCCAAGATCGCCGGTGGACGGGTCAAACATGACTTCCCGTTCGATCGAGGCGCGGGCCGATTTGTCCTCGGGCGACTTCAGGATCACGACGGGGGAGCGGCCTTTGGTGGACCAGTCGTAGCGTCCGTTCGCGAGTCCGCCCTGGTTGGCCGGGGGAGCGCTGTCCGGTCCCAGGAGGCAGAGGAATCCGCCGGGGATCGCGGGGTTGGTCAGGTTGCCGGCATCGGCGCCCGGTGCCTCGGTCGGGTTCCAGAGGATGCTTTCCCCGCGAAATCCGTAGGACAGCACGCGTCCACCGAACGCGGGCACCACGACGGCCTTGGGTGCGGCGTCCTTGGATTCAAGTTGCAGGGCCTCGGTCCAGGTGCCGAACGCGATCTGGTTGATGCCACGGGCCACGGGCTTGGAAGCGGCCTGGGTGTCGGGGATCGGAGAGAGCGTCAGGGCGAGGACCCAGGCGAAACCAAGGGCTGGGGTGAAAAGCTTCATGGGCTGCGGAGTGCGACCGGCGTGGGGTCAGTGAACCGCCCGCGCGGGCGGAAGCCAAGCGGGAAGCCGTTTTCGGGTCAGGCGAGAATGGCTTTGGCGACGGAGCCGTGGACGTCCGTGAGCCGGAAATCGCGGCCGGCATGGCGGAAGGTGAGCGCTTCGTGATCGATGCCGAGGAGGTGGAGAAGGGTGGCGTGGAGGTCGTGGATGTGGACCTTCTGGTCGGCGAGATAGAATCCGTAATCGTCGGTGATTCCGTAACTGAATCCCGGTTTCACGCCGGCGCCGGCGAACCACATGGTGAAGGCGTGGGGATGATGGTCCCGGCCGTCGTTGCCCTGGCCGGTGGGGGTGCGACCGAATTCGCCGCCCCACCAGACCAGCGTGTCCTCGAGCAGACCGCGCGCCTGAAGATCCCGAAGGAGCCCGGCGATCGGGCGGTCGACTTCAGCGGCGAGGCGGGCGTGGTCGGGGGTGAGTTTGTCGTGTTGATCCCAGTAGCCGTGGGTGACCTGGACGAAGCGGACCCCGTTTTCGCTGAGTCGCCGGGCGAGCAGGCATTGGCGGCCCATTTTTTCGGTCGCGGGATCGTCGAGGCCGTAGAGCTTCCGGGTGGCTTCGGTTTCGCGGGAGAGATCGAGGAGGGCCGGGGCCTCGGTTTGCATTTTGAAGGCGAGTTCGAAGGACTCGATGCGGGCCTCCAGATCAGGATCGGGCCCGCTGGCTTCGAGGTGGTCGCGGTTCATCGCGCCGAGCAGGTCGAGCTGGGCGCGCTGACGGAGGGCGGCGTTGCCGGCGGGGCCTTCGAGGTAGGCGATGCGGGCGGAGTCGCCGCGATCCCTGCCCCCGAACAACGGAGTGCCCTGGTGGACTGCGGGGAGAAAGGCGCTGGACCAGTTGCCGACCCCGCCGTGCCCGAGGGTTGGGTTGAGGGTGATGAAGCTGGGCAGGTTGCGGTTCTCCGTTCCCAGGCCGTAACTGACCCAGGAGCCCATGCTGGGACGGACGAGGGAATCGGAGCCGGTGTGCAGCTTGAGCAGGGCGCCGCCGTGGGCTTCGTTGGTTCCGTGGACCGACTTCACGAAGCAGAGTTGGTCCGCGAGGGCGCCGACCTGGGGGAAGAGGTCGCTGACCATGGCTCCGCACTGGCCGTAGGGGCGGAATTCCCAGGGCGATTTGCGCAGGCCCCCGGTTTTGGCGAACTGCACCCGCGGTTTTTCGAAAGGCAGCGGCTTGCCGGAATCGCGGATCAAGGCGGGTTTGTAGTCGAAGGTGTCCACATGGGACGGCCCTCCGTGCATGAACAGGAAGATCACCCGTTTGGCGCGGGCCTGGAATTGCGAGGGTTGCGGCGCCAGGGGGCCTGGGGCTGCCGTGGACGCCCGGGCCGAACCCGCCGCCGAGGCGAGCAGGTCCGCGAGAGCCAGGCTGCCGAAGCCCACCGCACAGCGGCGGAGCGCCTCCCGGCGGGACGGAAAAGAGGACGAAGTGGGGCTCATGCCGTGGGGGATTGCACCGGGTGATGGCGGCGGAGGGGATGGAGGAGCGGGCGCATCAGGGGCGGTAGGCGAATTCGTTGGAGGCAAGCAGCGCCTGGCAGAAGCTGATCCAGGCCTCGCGCCCGATTTCCGGTTCCGTGCCCGGGTGGGTGTCGGGGGAAGCGTTGTCGAGGGTGGGTGACGCGGAGCCGGTCAGGAACTGACGGGCGCGATCGAATTCCACCGCCGTTGGAGCGCGGCCAAGGATGCGCCGGTAGGCTTCGCGAATGCCTTCCCATCCGCCGCTCCCGATCCGGTGTCCCAGATGTTGGACGCAGCCTTCGGCGGCGTCGCGCACCAACGGGCTGTTCATGAAAAAGAGCGCCTGCTGCGAAACCACGGTGGGGATCCGTCGGGGCGTGGCGACGCTTGGATTGGCGAAATCGAAAAGCGTGAAGACGTCGAAGACCCGGTCCCGCACGATGGGAAGATAGACGGACCGACGCAGGGATCGGGCGGAGACTTCGTCGGAGGGCGCGTAGTCGTCGTTCTTCCAGTTCACCAGCGTGCCGCCCATGCCCGAATCAAGCCGACCCGAGACCGCGAGCAATCCGTCGCGGATCATTTCGGCATCCAGCCGCCGGCGGGGAAACCGGTGCAGCAGGATGTTCTCGGGATCGGCTTTTTCCTCGGCGCTTTCCGGCCGGACGACTGACGTCTGGCGATAGGCGGCGCTGGTGAGGATGAGGCGGTGGAGGGCCTTGATGTCCCAGCCGGAGCGGATGAAGAAATCGGCGAGCCAATCGAGCAGTTCAGGGTGGCTGGGCGGTTCTCCACGGAATCCGAAATTGTCGGAGGTGCGCACCAGGCCTCGACCGAAATACGCCTGCCAGACGCGGTTGACGAACACGCGCGCGGTCAGCGGGTGGGCCGGGGAGGCGATCCAGCGCGCGAGCTCCAGCCGGCCGCTGCGGTCGGTGGGCACGGCGGGCGGTGGATGGATCCGCGCGGTGACCTGGAGAAAGCCGCGTGGAACCGGATCGCCGGCCGGTTGCAGATGATTTCCGCGCGAATGGACAGGCAGGTCCATGGGACGGTCTTCGCCCGCGGCGAGGGCCTGCGACGGGGCGGGTGGGGCGGACTTTTCGAGGGACGTCCGCTTCAGTTCGAGTTCCCGGATCAGGTCCTGGAGTTCGAGGGGACGGAACCGAGGCTCGCGCGCGGCCTTGGAGCCGTCGGAGGGGGGGCGTTCCAGGGATTCACCGAAGGCGGCGTTGGCTTCGCGGACAACCGTGGCGATCTGGTTGGTGAGATCCGCGAACCGCCGTCGGTGATCCTCGAACGCCGCCACCTCCGCGGCCGTGGCGATGCGGCGTTCGTTGGATTTCGAGACGAAGTCGAGGTTCTCCAGGGTGCGGGTGCTGCGGAAGATGCCGGCGAGCGCATAGTAGTCGCGGGCCGGGACGGGATCGAATTTGTGGTCGTGGCAGCGAGCGCAGCCGAGGGTAAGGCCGAGGAAAGCGCGTCCGACGGTGTCGATCTGCTCGTCGACGATGTCCAGGACGAGCTTTGGCTTGTCCTGTTCCGCGAGCATTTTCGGGCCGAGCACGAGGAACCCGGTGGCCACGAGGCGGTCGGCCTGTTCCTGTTCGTCGCGGGTTGGGGGCAGGAGGTCGCCGGCGAGTTGGTGGGTGGTGAAATCGTCGAACGGCAGGTTGGCGTTGAACGCGCGCACCACCCAGTCGCGGTAGCGCCAGGCGTTGGCCATCACCTTGTTCTCGTCCTGGCCGTTGGTGTCGGCGTAACGGGCGACATCGAGCCACCACCGGCCCCAGCGTTCGCCGTAGTGAGGCGAAGCGAGCAGACGGTCCGCCCAGCGTTCGTATGCGGAGGGATCCTCGTCCGACTCGAAGGCATCCGATTCCTCGGCGGTGGGAGGCAGTCCGAGAACATCGAAATACGCCCGGCGGATCCACGGACGCCGTGGCGCCTCGGGCGAGGGTTGGAGGCCGCGCTTCTCGAGGCTGGCGAGGAGAAAACGGTCGAGGTCGTTGCGTGCCCAATCCGCGCGGACGGGTTGGGGCGGGGGAAGCGGACGCAACGGCTGGAAGGCCCAGGCCCGGGAGTCCGGCGTTGGCGCGGCGCTCTCCGTCGCGCGGGCAGGGCAAGCCACGCCGAGTCCGGCGATCAGCGCCAAGGCGGCAACAAACACCGTTGGGAAAGTCCCGGACACATCCCGAGGATGCGCTGGATTCCGTGCTTCCGTCAAAACCCCCGAGCGAACTTATCAATGGATTTCAAACCTTGGGACGAGGCTTGGATTCCCCGAACACCCCAACACGGAGGGCGCGGAGCGTATAGAGCGGAGCATCCTGCAATCCTCGCATCCGCCGTGCCCCGGTCTTCCGCTTCAGGCCAAACCGATTCCGGTGCTCCTTGAAGATTCCCTCCACGTACTCCTGCCCCCCGAATACGGCTCCATCACAGAAGTACCGCACCCGACATCTCAGGTATTCGCTCAAAGGCAGCTTTCCCTTGGACGTCAGGACCTTCGCCACCTCCTCCGCGCTCAGCGCCCCCCGCACTGGACGGCCGTCCGGACCCACCGCCTCCCGTCGTTCATCCCCCTCCAGGTACAGGTGCCTCCGGTAAACCTCCAGCGACCCAGCTGGGGATTCCTCGCGCCCTCCCTGCAACGCTGTCGCCAGGAACTGCACCCCCTCCAGAGCCGCGCTGACGCCTGCCATCGCCTCCCCATACCCGCACCACCGGTAAT
>CAYZAE010000182.1:0-12784 GCA_964476125.1 uncultured Verrucomicrobiota bacterium
CCGTAGCCCCGCCCGCGCCCTCCCGCCCCCCCCACCCCATGCCCTGTCTCCACCCCCTCCCCACCCCCTCCCCCACCCCCGGCCATCCCCGCAGCTACCCCCCCTCCCACCCCAAGGGTCCGCCTCGCCGGCGTCCCGCAACGCGAAGCCCTCCAGCGCTACGCCCGCGCCAGCGTCCCCGCCGATCCCTCCGACGACGATCCCGACTCAGTCCAGCTGCCACCACCACCCGTCCCGCCCAACGGCGAGCCCCGCGAACCCACCGAACCCCAGCTTTCCTCAGGCTGGAAGTGCGCCGCCGTCTTTGACCGCCTGGGGCTCACGCCCCTGCACGCCGAACAGGTTCTGCTGCGAATGCGCGAGATCCACGGGGAAGGGCGCAGGGCCCCGGAGACTCTGGCCCAGGAACTTGCCCTGGCCCGGACCGCATTGACGAAGCTTTGGCGGGAGGCGCCTTTGCCGGAAGCCAACGGGACCGCACCCCTCCATGTTTTTCTCGGTCCGCCCGGGTCCGGGAAATCGACGGCTTTATGCAAATGGTTGGCTCAGAATACGTTGGTTGATGGTCTGCCGGCCCGGGTGTGGCGTCTCGACAGCCGCACCACCAACGTCTCCGAACGGGTCAGTCTCTATGCCGAAATCCTGGGCGTCCCGGCGGAGCGGTCCTGGAACGGCCGGGGAGCCCCGGGCGAGGTCGGATTCGTGGATCTGGCGGGGGCCGATTTTCAGGATCCCGAGGGGATCGACGCCCTCGGCGAGACCCTGGCGCGGTTGCCGGGGGCGTCGGTGCATCTCGTTCTGAATGCGGCCTATACCGTGCCCCTGTTGCTGGCCCAGGCCCGGGCTTTCTCACGACTTCCCGTGGATGACCTGGTGCTCACGCATCTGGATGAAGAAACGGCCTGGGGGAAGCTTTGGAACTTGGTGCTGGGGACGAATTACCCCCTCAACCGTCTGAGTGCCGGGCAAAATATTCCCGGTCGATTCCTGGTGGCCCGACCCGAGGTGCTCGTCGGGTCGTTGTTTGGTGCCTGATTCGGTCTTTTTCGGGGTCCCTCGACGGTTTTCTGCGGGTGGCAAGAAGTCTGCTCCGGATGTCACGGCGTGAAATCCCTCAAACCACTCCTGCTCCTCGGCGCTCTCGTTGGATTCTTCGGGGGCGTAGTCCTCGGGTTGATCAACCAGAGCGACTGGCCCTCGATCCTCTGGCGTTCGAGCGCGGCGTCCCTTGTCTTCGGCGTCCTTCTTCGCTGGTGGGGACAGCGATGGACGGAATGCCTCCGCTTGGCCCACCAGGAACGCTACGTGGCGATGATGGCCCAACGTCAGGATCGGCACGACACCAAGGCCTCCCGGGCGAACGCAACATGAATTCCCAACTCCACTCCCCTTCCCAGGACGTCAACGCGGCCCCGACGCGATCCACGTCCCCCAACCTGTGGCGGAGCTACCGGCTGGATTCCTGTCCCGACGCCGAGGGCGAACTGGTCCGGCACTACCTGCCGCTCGTCAAAACGGTCGTAGGCCGGCTGGCGATGACCCTGCCGTCGCACGTCTCGATCGAAGACCTCAACAGCGCCGGGCTCGTGGGATTGCTCCAGGCGATCCGCAACTACCGCCCCGGAACCAACGCCACTTTCGAAACCTTCGCCCGGTTCCGCATCCGTGGCGCGGTTCTGGACGAACTGCGCCGCATGGATTGGGTCCCGCGCTCGGTCCACGACAAGGCCCGCAAACTTCAGGAGGCCATGTCCGAACTCGAGCAACGCACCGGCCGCGCGCCCACCGATCGGGAGATGGCCAGCGAAATGGGGCTGTCCGTCGACGATTACCGCTCCCTGCTCGAGGAGGTGCGGCCCGCCTCGTTCGTGCACCTCGACAGCGTGCTCAACGGCGAAAGCAGCGATCCCACCCCGCTTCATGAGTTCATCTCGGACGAGGACCAGGAATCCGCGCCCGACGCCGCCTCCCGCCGGGAGTTGGTGGAACTGATCATGGATCGTCTCCAGAAGCTGCCCGAGATGCAGCGCAAGGTGCTCGCCCTCTACTACTGCGAGGACCTCAGGTTGCGTGAGATCGCCGAAGTGTTCGGTCTCACCGAGTCCCGCATCTGCCAGATCCATAGTCAGGCCATCCTCTCGATCCGCGGATTCGTGCAGCGGTACGAAGCCGCATCCGTCCTGCCATGACCATTATCCTTGGCGTCATCATCGTTCTGGGCTCGGTGCTCGGAGGCTTCGTCTGGGCTGGCGGCTCCATCGGCAGCCTCATGCACCCGTCCGAGTTCCTCGTCATCGGGGGATCCGCCTTCGGCGCGATGGTCATCATGGCTCCCAAGGCAATCCTGATGGAACTGCTCCACCAGGTGATCGCGTCCTTCAAAGGTGTCCCCTACAACCGCAACTCCTACGAGGAACTCTTCAAGGCGCTCTACGAACTGTTCATGCTCGCCCGCCGCAACGGCATGGTCTCCCTCGAGGAACACGTGCTCAACCCCGCCACCAGCTCCATCTTCCAGAAATACCCCACCTTCCAAGGCAATAAAAATGCCATGGAATTCGTCTGCGGCGGCCTCAAACCCATCATCGACGGCCGCATCAAACCCGACCAGCTGCGCCACCTCATGATCGTCGAACTCGACCGGCTCGAGGAGGAAAGCCACCACCCCGTCGGCGTGCTCACCCGCGTCGCCGATGCCATGCCCGGCTTCGGCATCGTCGCCGCCGTGCTCGGCATCGTCATCACCATGCAGGCCATCGCCGGTCCCATCGAAGAAATCGGTCACAAGGTCGGCGCCGCCCTCGTCGGCACCTTCCTCGGCATCTTCATCGCCTACGGATTCCTCAACCCCCTCGCCACCAACATCGAATTCGTCAACGCCGCACGCATCGCCTACCTCCGCTGCATCGCTGAATGCGTCGGCAGCTTCGCCAATGGCCAGGCACCTCTCATGGCCATCGAATTCGGCCGCCGCAGTCTCGACGCCCACCTCGTCCCCACCGCGGATGAGATGGAGGCCCTGCTCAAAACCGTCGGCGGCCCCGGCAAGAAATAACCCCCCGACTTACCCCCAGATCCTATGGCAGGCAAAGGTGGCGGCGGCGCATGGAAGGTGGCTTACGCGGACTTCATCACCACGATGATGGCCCTCTTCCTCGTCCTCTGGCTCACCGCCCAGGACGTGAAAATCAAGGAAGCCATCGAACGCTCCTTCAAAAACCCCTTCTCCTCCCTCACCAAGGAATCCGTCGGCCTCCTCCCCAACTCCGAAACCGCCGCGCTCCAAAAGGAACGCGGCAACTTCGACTCCCCCAGCGCCGTCCAACTCGAACTCCTCCGCCGCGTCACCGAAGACCTCGCCAAATTCCTCCAAAGCGAAGAGGAGGACCAAAGCGCCGTCCGCATCGAGAACACCAACGAAGGTCTCCGGATCAACGTGTTCGACCGCTCCCGCCATCCCATCTTCAAATCCGACTCCATCGAGTTCACCCCCTACGGATCCTGGGTCTTCTCCACCATGGCCTGGGTCATCGCCCGGTATCCCAAATTCGTCGTCGAACTCGAAGGCCACACCGAGGCCGGCGCCAAAGCCAGGGCCCCCGAATACACCCCCTGGGAACTCTCCGCCGACCGCGCCAATGCCACCCGCCGCGAACTGCTCGAACACGGCGTCAATCCCAACCAGATCTACAAAATCGCCGGCTACGGAGACACCGTCGGCATGGTCGGTGTCCCCCCCGCCGACGACTCCAACCGACGCGTCACCGTGCTCATCCGCATGGGTCTCACCGGACGCAACACCAACGGCGTCGCCGAAGTCTCCCAACCCGTCCCACTTCCATGAACGAGGCCTTCGTCCCGGTTCACCCGTCCTCGACCAAGGCCCGCCTCGCGTCCGAGCCTTTCCGTCTCGCCGTCACCCCCAGCGTCGAAGGCGCCCGCGAATTCGTCCCCGCCAAACCCCAGCCCCGAATTCCCGAAAGCTCCTCCACCCCCGCCTGCGAACCCGAAATCTCCCTCACCCGCCAGGGCGATCGCATCTCCCGCATCACCCTCCGCTGCTCCTGCGGCCAGGTCATCGAACTCGACTGCGCCTACTGACCCCCCGGCCCTCTCTCCCCACTCCCTTCTCCCCACTCCCTTCTCCCCGCTCCCCGCTCCCCGCTCCCCGCTCCCCGCTCCAAAGCGGTTTCTGATCCCTGCATGGGCACGCAAAAGCAGCACGCGTGCGCTCCCCTCCGCGAGCCTCGCCAACCCGGACTCCCTCCAAGGTCTCAACGTGGCTTGGCCCGGATCGCATCCAGCGCCCCGTCGCGTCCCCAGCTCTTCCCGGATCCACTCCCGTGCCTGCCAGGCGGACGTTTCTTCCGACCGGGCACGAATTGCCGGTGAATCCTTGGATCGCTCCCCGGGCTAACCCGGCCGGAAGCAACCGATTCGGCCGGATTCAGCTCGGATCCGAAGCAAAAGCGCGGGTCGGGGCAGGGGACACGCGGGAAGAAGGGGCAGGGGGATCGGTGGCACGATGATTGCTGTGTAGGTTTTCGATGAATGTCAGCCTCTATCAGGCCGCTGCGGGAATGAAGGCGACCACACGCTGGCAGGAAGTGATCGCCGAGAATCTCTCCTCCGGCCCGGTCCCCGGCTTCAAACGCCAGCGGATGTCCTTCGGCGCCGTGGAAGCTGGCCTCATGACCTCCTCCCCCGGCGTGGTCCAGGGCGGTAACCGTCACTTCTCCCTCGCCGCAGGCCAGGTGGGCTTCGATTTCGAACCCGGCGAACTCAAACCATCCCCCGGACCCGCCGACGTCGCCATCAACGGCAAAGGCTTCTTCGAAGTCGAACTCCCCAACGGACGTCGCGCCTACACCCGGGATGGCGAGTTCCACGTAGGTTCCACCGGCCAGCTCGTGACCAAGCAGGGCTTCATCGTCCAGGGCGCCAATGGACCCATCCAGCTCGACGCCAATAACGCCCCGCTCTCCATCTCCGCCCAGGGCAATATCTCCCAGGGCGCCAATCCCCGGGGATCCCTCAAAGTCGTCGATTTCCCCGACTACGGCCAGCTCCAGGGCGTCGGCGGCGGCTACTTCGTCACCGATGACCCGACCCTGCTCGCCACCCCCGTCGCCAAACCCGCCGTGCAACACGGGTTCCTCGAATCCTCCAATCTCTCCAACGTCCGCGAAATGGCCGACCTCCTCAGCTCCGTCCGCCATTTCGAAGCCAACCAGAAAGTCATCCAAACCCAGGACGAACGCCTGGGCCGACTGATTTCCGAACTCGGCACTCCCGGCTGATCCGCGCCTCCCCGAATTCCTCCACCCATCGATCCGCCGACCCGGGACTGATACCGACACCGACACCGACACTGACTCCGACCCCGATCTCCGACCCTTATGCTGCGAGCTCTCTACTCCTCCTCCGCGGGCATGGAAGCCCAGCAAATGAACCTCGACGTCATCGCGAACAACCTCGCCAACGTCAACACCACCGGGTTCAAGAAATCCAAGATCGAGTTTCAGGACATGCTCTACCAGACCACCAGCGCCGCCGGGGCGCAGCAGGGGGCCGGGAACGAGCTGCCCACCGGCATCCAGATCGGTCACGGCGCCCGCGTCGCCGCCACCTCCCGCGTCTTCACCACCGGCGAAATCACCCACACCGGGGAACGCATGGACGTCGCCATCAACGGCGACGGCTTCTTCGAAGTCCAGATGCCCGACGGCACCATCGGATACACCCGCGCCGGCGCCTTCAAGGTCTCCGCCGATGGCACCGTCAAAACCAGCGAAGGCTATACGGTCGGCAGCGGCTTCCAGCCCATCCCGGCCGGCACCACCAACGTCACCATCTCCAGCACCGGCCTCGTCACCCTCAAGAACGCCACCGGAAGCAGTGACTTCCAGATCTCACTCTCCCGCTTCGTCAACCCGGCCGGTCTCGAAAGCATCGGACGCAACCTGTTCCGCGACAATACCTCCTCCGGTCAGGCCGTGCCCGGCACCCCCGGCACCGACGGCTTCGGCTCCCTCGAGCAAGGCTTCCTCGAAATGTCCAACGTCAAGGTGGTCGAGGAAATGGTGAAACTCATCCAGGCCCAGCGCGCCTACGAGGTGAACTCCAAATCCGTCCAGGCCGCCGACGAAATGCTCCGCGACGCCGCCAACCTCCGTCGCTGATCCCACCATGGCCTCCTCCCGAACCATCACCGCCGCCTCCGCCACCGCCTCGCCAACGTTCGCCGTCGTCGTTGCGCTCGCACTCGCGCTCGGACTCGCCGGCGCCCTGGCCCCCCGGAGTCTCGCCGCGGGCGGTTCGACAAATGGCCCCTCGGAATCGCCCCTCACCCACCTCGTGCTCAAAACCACCGCCACCGCAGATTCCCGCGGCGTTTTCCTCGACCAAATCGCCTCCGCTCCGGACCTCCGTCCGCTGCCCGCCATCCGCCTGGTTCCCGCACCCGCCCTCGGCACCCCGCTCAGTCTCACCCGCACCCGCATCGAGCAGGTCCTCGCCCAACCCGAATTCGGCCTGTGCCTCACCAACTGGTCCGGTGCCCCGGCCGTGCTCGTCTCCCGGCGTCTCCGCCCGTTCGAGGAATCCGAGATGCTCCAGATTCTCTCCCGCACACTCCAGGAACGCTGCGCCCGCGACCGGGGGGAACTCGAACTCCGCCTCGGCCGACCCTGGACCGCCGTCCAGGTGCCCGATGAAGACCTCTCCCTCCGCCTGCTCGACCTCCCCACCAGCGGGCTCTCCCCGCTCATGCTCGTCCGCTTCGAACTGCTGGCCGGCGCCGAAACCGTCGGCACCTGGCAGGCCCTCGTCCAGGCCCGGCTCTGGCGCGAAATCTGGGTCACCCGCGCCCCGCTCCGCCGGGGGCAGGGGATCGGGGAATCCGACGTCGCCCGCGAACGCCGTGACGTCCTGGCCCTCCGCGATGTTCTGGCCGATCCGACCGCCGCCTCCGCCGCGCTCCAGATCACCGAAAATGTCCCCGCCGGCGCGGCCCTGCTCCAGCGGCACCTCCGTCTCCAGCCCGTGGTGTTCCGCGGGCAGGCCGCCACCGCCACCCTCGAGGACGGACTTCTCAACCTCACCATCAAGGTCGAGGTGCTCGAGGACGGTGCCCCCGGTCAGGTCGTCCGATTGCGCAATGCTGTGTCCCGACGCGAGCTCAGGGGAAAGGTCCAGAATGAGAAATCCATCGTCGTCATCATGTAACCACCCGAAACCGCACCGACACCCCCTCCGTCCCATGCTCCGCCCCTTCCAGACCATCGCCCTTATCGGCCTCTCCAGCCTGCTCGTGGGCCCGCGCGTGCCGGCCGACTCGCTCTGGAAGGATGCCGTCGCCCGCCCGATGCTCGCCGACAAACGTGCCTCCAGCGTCGGCGACCTCCTCACCGTCGTGGTGCAGGAAAACAATTCCGCCTCGAAAGACAAGAACACCAAGACCTCGAAGTCCGCAGGCATGGACGCCAGCATCGCCGCGTTCCTCTACGGCCCCGCCGCCAGCGGACTGCTCACCAAGGGCGGCCAGATGCCCGCGCTGAGGTACAGCTCCAAGAACGATTTCGAGGGAGGCGGCGCCATCAACAACTCGGAGCGGATCATCGCCCGCATCGGCGTCCGCGTCATCGATGTCCTGCCCAACCGGAACATGGTCATCGAAGGCTCCCGCGAAACCGCCTTCTCCGGCGAACAGCAGACCATTGTCCTCCGCGGCGTGGTGCGGCCCGAGGACATCAGCGCCGCCAACTCGATCTTCAGTTTCAACATCTCCGACGCCGCCATCAAATTCGTCTCCAAGGGCGCCCTCTCCGACTCGCAGCGCAAGGGATGGTTCACCCGCGTCTGGGACAAGGTCACCCCGTTCTGAAACCACCCCCCCCGAAGCCCGCATGATCCCCACCTCCCAGTCCCGTTGGCCCCTCGGCCTGTTCCGACCGATCCTCCTCGCCGGACTGCTCCTCCCCGCCCTGGCTCTGCCCGCCTCCGCCAATATCAGCACCGCCGTCCGCATCCGTGACCTCACCATGGTCGCCGGGGCTCGCGACAACCAACTCGTCGGATACGGTCTGGTCGTGGGGCTCGCCGGCGATGGCGACAAGGACCCGGTCTACGCCAAACAGACCCTCGCCAACCTCCTCCAGCGCTTCGGCGTCACCGTCCCCGCCGCCGCCCTCTCCTCCAAGAACGTCGCCGTGGTCATGGTCACCGCCGACATCCCCGCCTTCATCAAGCCCGGCGCCAAGCTCGACATCCAGGTCGCCTCCCTCAGCGATGCCAAATCGCTCCAGGGCGGCGTTCTCCTCCAAACCCCGATGTTCGGCGCCGACAACCAGGTCTACGCCGTCGCCCAGGGAGCCCTCGCCGTCGGCGGCTTCACCGGCGGCACCGGCGGCGCCGGCGGCGCTTCCGTCACCAAAAACCATCCCACCGTCGGCGTCATCGTCAACGGGGCCCTCGTCGAACGAGAAATCCCCGCCACCATCGTCCAAAACAACGCCATCGAACTGCTGCTCCGCGACCCCGGCTACACCACCGCCGCCCGCCTCGCCGCCGCCGTCAACGAGAAGTTCCCCGACAGCGCCCAGGCCATCGATGCCACCTCCATCAAGGTCCTCCTCCCCTCCGGCGCCGAAACCCGGGTCGTCGACTTCATCGCCCGCGTCGAGGGAATCGAGGTCTATCCGGACACGCCCGCACGGGTGATCATCAACGAACGCACCGGCACCATCGTGGCCACCGCCCGGATCAAGATCTCCCAGTGCGCCATCTCCCACGGCAACCTGGTCATTTCCATCTCCTCCACCCCCGAAGCCTCCCAACCCAACGCCCTCAGCAACACCGGCGAAACCGCCGTTCTCAACCGCACCAAGACCCAGGTCGACGAACCGAAGACCGGCATGGTCAACCTGCCGGACCTTCCCACCGTCGAAAAAGTCGCCACCGCGCTCAACGGACTCGGGGTCTCCCCCCGCGACATGATGGCCATCTTCCAGGCCATGAAACAGGCCGGCGCCCTCCAGGCCGAACTCCTCATCCGCTGATCGCCATGAACACTTCCCCCCTCTCCTCGGCCACCGGCTCGGCCAAGTACGCCGACGTCCCCCTCGATCGCCTCGCCGCGAATCCCAAGGTTCCCCAGGGCGAAAAACTCGCCGCCGCCTGCAAGGCCTTCGAAGCCGTTCTCCTCCGCCAGATCCTCGAAAGCGCCCAAAAGCAGGTCGTCGCCTCCAACCTCACCCCCAACTCCGCCTCGTCCTCCATCTACCGCGATCTCATCTCCTCCCAGATGGCCGATCAGATCGCCGCCACCGGACAGTTCGGACTCGCCCGGTCGTTCCTCGACCAAATCAAGGGACGACAGCCCAGGACCGAGCCCGCCACCCCCGCGCCCGCCACCGTGGGCGGCCGCGACTTGGGTCCCGCCATTCCGGAGCCCACGGGATTCACCGCCGCCACCGCCCCTGCCACCCCCCCGCATGCCGGGGCCACGAAGAATAACGCGACGGCAGGCACACCCCCCGAATCCCCGTCTTCCACGTCCCCTCTCGCTTCCCGTCCCAAACTGAAACCCTTCCTGTCCGGTCCCGACCTCAAGGCGTATCGCCATGAATGACGAACTCCAGAGCCTCATCGAGTCACTCCGCGAGGAACTCCACCAGTACGGTCAGATGCTGGTCGTCCTCGACGAACAACAGGAGCGCATCATCCTGCGTCACAACGACGAACTGCTGGGTGCCACCGCAGCCGTCAACAACCAGGGCTCCGCCATCGAGTCCGCCCGCCACCAGCGCGAATCCATCCAGAAGGAACTCGCGCGACGGCTGCAGACCGAGGAATCGGCCTCCCTCACCCACCTGGTGCCCCGCGTCCCCCCGGACTACCGGCCCCTGCTCAATGCCCTGATCCAGGAAAACCACTTCCTGCTCCAGCGCATCCAGCACCGCGCCCGCCAGAACTACCTGCTTCTCCGTCGGTCCATGGAGTTGCTCGACCGGTTCATCAACTCGTTCGCCCCCACCCTCACCCCCGTCTACGACGGCACCGGCAGCCTCCACGCCGGCGTCGCGCAGTCCGCCGCCCTCTACGAAGCCGTCGGCTGATCGGCCCTTATGTCAGGTCTCTATGGCACGCTGAATCTCGGGACCCGGGCCCTCCAGGCCCAAAGCAAGGGCCTGTCCATCGCCGGTCAGAACCTCGCCAACGTCAATAATCCGGCCTACAGCCGGCAGCGGCTGGTCGTTCAGACCTCGACCACTCTCCCGACTTCCCTCGGCCCCCAGGGAACCGGCGTCTCCGCCATCTCCATCCAACGCGTTCACGACGAACTGCTCGACCGTCAAATCCGCGGCGAAGCCAGCTCCACCGGCTTCTGGAACTCCCAACAACAAGCCCTCGGCGAAGCCCAGGCCGGTCTCGGCGAAGCCCTCGGCTCCGGAACCCAGGGCACCAACGGCACCTCCGCCACCGCCGGCGTCGCCTCCCTCGCCTCCCTCGGCAGCGATCTCTCCGCCCTCTTCGCCGAATTCCAAAGCCTCGCCGCCACCCCCGCCTCCCTCACCCAACGCTCCACCCTCGTCGCCCGCGCCCAAACGCTCGCCGACCAGTTCCATCGCACCGACGCCCGCCTCGACGGGGTCGAGAAAAACCTCAATCAATCCGTCCAATCCGGCGTCGGCCAGGCCAACGAACTGCTCGCCGCCGTCGCCCGGCTCAACGACCAAATCCGCCGCGCCGAAACCAGCACCGGCGGCACCGCCAACGACCTCCGCGACCGTCGCCAGGAAAAACTCGAAGCCCTCGCCGTCATCGCCCCCATCGACACTTTCGAGGACGCCGACGGCCAGATGAGCCTCGCCCTCGGCGGTGAAGTCCTGGTCACCGGAAAACAGGTCCTCGCCACCCTCACCACCCAGGACTCCGGCAACGGCCGGCTCCAGGTCCAGACCAGCACCGGATCCGCCCTCACCCTCACCGGCGGTTCCCTCCAGGGAACCATCGATATCCGCGACGGCGCTCTCGCCGGCGTCCAGACCGACCTCGACCGGCTCGCCGCCACCCTCGCCTCCGAGGTCAACACCCTCCATCGCGCCGGCTTCAACCTCGATGGCGGCACCGGCGCGGACTTCTTCACCGGCTCCACCGCCGCCGACCTCCGCGTCAACGCCCAGCTGGTCTCCGATCCCTCCCTCATCCAGGCCAGCGGCAACCCCGCCGCCGTCGGCGACAACCGCATCGCCCTCGAAATCGCCCGTCTCGCCGAACGCCCCCTCGACGCCCTCGGGAACCGAACCCTCTCCGCCTCCTATGCCCAGACCGTCACCTCGCTCGGCGAAAACCTCGCCAACGCCAATTCCCAGGTCGAAGACCAACAGCTCGTCAGCAACCTCCTCGCCGAGAAACGCAACGCCACCAGCGGCGTCTCCATCGACGAAGAAATGGCCGATCTCGTGAAGTACCAGAAGGCCTTCCAGGCCTCCGCCCGCATCGTCTCCATCGTCGACCAGATGCTCGACGAAGTCATCCAGCTGAAACGCTGATCCCTTTCCCGCCCGTCCCCCACCGCCAAACCCGAGTCCCATGCGCGTCCCCACCAACGCCTTCCCCAGCGCGCTCGTCCAACAGCTCCACCAGCTGAACAGCCGCCAGAACCGACTCCAAACCCAGGCCGCCACCGGCCAGAAACTCCAGTGGGCCGCCGACGATCCGGCGTCCATGGAACGCGCCCTCGACCTCCAGAACGTCTCCCGTTCCAACACCCAGTACGGCAAGAACATCGACTTCCTCAAGGAACGGACCACCGCCTCCCTCTCCGCCATTCGCACCGTCAATACCGTCCTCGACCGCGCCAATGAGATCGCCATTCTCGCCGATGGCGCCAAATCCCCCGAACAACTCAAAAACTACGCCACCGAGGTCGATCAGCTCATCCGCCAGGCCGTCTCCACCGGCAACTCCAAGCACCGCGGCGAATTTCTCTTCGGCGGAACCCGCACCGACCAACCCCCCTTCTCACTCACCGAGGATGCCGATGGCAACGTGACCGGCGTCACCTACCAGGGCAATTCCGACGTCGCCGAGCTCGAGGTCGCGCGCGACTCCACCGTCCCTCTCCAGGTCGCCGGCGCCAACAGCTCCGGCTCCGGGGCCCCTGGCCTCTTCGCCGATTCCAGGGCCCAGTCCGACATCTTCGGCCACCTCCTCTCCCTTCGTCAGCACCTCGCCGCGGGCGATACCGACGCCATCGCCAGCACCGACCGTCCAGCCCTCTTGAACGACGAGGATCAGGTCCTGTATCGACTCGCCGAAACCGGCGCCAGCCAGGCCCGCCTGGAAGCCGCTGACTCCACTAACACCAACCAGGCCAGCCAGATCCGGCAATCCCTCTCGGCCACCACCGACGCGGACCTCGCTTCGACCCTGGTCGAACTTTCCGCCACCCAGACCGCCTACCGCGCCGCCCTCCAGAGTGGTGCCAACCTTCTCGGAGTCAGCCTGATGGACTACATGCGCTGATTCGCCCAGTGATCCAATTTAACGTTCACGGGAAGGAACCCACTCCGGTCTTCGAGCACGGGGGCAGGGCACCCTTCCCCCGACGCCTTTCCGGGAAGCCCTCCACAGGGGGACAGGTCTTTTGGTTGGATTCCGGAGTCGCCGACCGTTGAGCCCTCCACAGGGGGACAGGTCTTTAGCTGGGTGGGGTAGGGTGACCCCTCCCAGGCCGCCGGCCGCCGGGGGGAGGGGTGGACCGAACCTCGCCCAGGGG
>CAYZAE010000183.1:0-1716 GCA_964476125.1 uncultured Verrucomicrobiota bacterium
CAACATGGGGCGGGATGTAGCGGCCGATGCATCCCCGCGGCAAGACGAAAGGCCGAGAGACGAAAGGCCGAGAGGAAGGGCGAGGGGGACGGGCGACGCCGGAATCGGCTCCCTCCCAACCTTTCCTGAAATATCGATGACACCCATCGACTCGTGTGAACCCTCGCGCCATTCATGCGTCGCTCCGCGACGCAGATCGCCAAATTCACCCAAACCGTGGGCTGAAGCCCACGGCTACCCTCCTTCTGTCGCTCCGCGACTCCTGAGGAATGGGCAAACTCCAGGCGCCGCTGGACGCGGTGCTACACGTCGCAGCGCGAAGAGTTCCACCACCCACAAACTGCGGAGGCACCGCGGGGCGGTTGACGAGGGCTCACGACAGGAAGAATCCGATTTTCGACAGGAGGAACAGGACCCCCAGGATCCCCAGGATCAACGGGAGGACGTCGATTCGTCCCGGTTTGAAGAAAGACCCTGCCGGATTTGGTCGGCGCCGACTTCGCCTTCCCAGCGGCTGATGGCGACGGTGGCGACGCCGTTGCCGATGAGGTTGGTGAGGGCGCGGCATTCGCTCATGAAACGGTCGATGCCGACCAGCAGGGCGAGGGAGGCGATGGGGATGGAGGGGACGGCGGAGAGGGTGGCGGCGAGGGTGATGAAGCCGGCGCCGGTGACGCCGCTGGCGCCCTTGGAGGAGACCATGGCGACGAGCAGCAGGGTGATCTGCTGTCTGAGGTCGAGGGGTGTGTTGGTGGCCTGTGCGAGGAACACCGCGGCCATGGTCATGTAGATGTTCGTGCCATCCAGATTGAAGCTGTAGCCGGACGGGATCACGAAGCCGACGGTCGATTCCGAGCATCCGAGTCGACGCGTTTTTTCCATGAGCCCGGGCAGCGCGGTTTCGGAGGAACTGGTGCCGAGCACGAGCAGGAGCTCCTCCTTGAGGTAGACGATGAAGCGAAGGATGGAGAACCCGGCGGCGCGTGCGACCGAGCCCAGCACGAGCAGGACGAACAGGATCGCGGTGGTGTAGAAGGCGAGCATCAGGGACGCCAGCCGGCCGAGGGCCTCGAGACCGTAGCCGCCGATGGTGAAGCTCATGGCGCCGAAGGCGGCGAGGGGGGCGGCTTTGACCACCAGATGAAGGATGGCGAAGAACAACTGTTCCCCCTGGGCCACGGCCTGGAGCAGGGGCCGTCCCCGGTCGCCCAGTCCCGCAATGGCCAGCCCGGTGAGGGCGGAGACGAGCAGGACCTGAAGAAGGTCGCCCGAGGCGAAGGCGTCGAAGAACGACCTGGGAACGAGATTCAGAAGGAACTCAGTGGCCGAGGCGGCATGCGCCTTTTCGGCGTAACCGGCTCCCAGTTTGGGATCGAGCGTTGCCGGGTCGATGTTGAAGCCGGCCCCGGGTTTCCAGACGTTCACCACCCCCAGCCCGATCGCGAGGGCCAGGGTCGAGATGACTTCGAAATAAACCAGCGTCTTGAGTCCGAGCCGGCCGAGCTTGCGGAAGTCGCGCATGGACGCGATGCCATGCACGACGGTGCAGAAGACGATCGGGGCGATGATCATCTTCACCAGGCGGACGAAGAGATCCCCCAGGGGTTTCAGCGACCGCCCGAAGTCGGGGAAGAGCACGCCCACGCCAATACCCAACGCGACCGCGATCAGGACCTGAACGTACAGGACCCGGTACCAGGGGATCGCGGGGGAAGG
>CAYZAE010000183.1:1816-12720 GCA_964476125.1 uncultured Verrucomicrobiota bacterium
TCTGGGATCTGGGATCTGGGGTTCGGGACGACCTACCACCTTCGACCCACGACACACCTTTCGGGTCTGGCGTCTAGCGTCTGGGGTCTGGGGTTCGGAACGACCTGCCACCTTCGACAAGCGACACACTTTTGGGGGCGTCTGGCATTTTCCGACTCCCGACTCCCATCTCCCATCTCCCGACTCCCAACTCCCCACTGGCGTTCGGAACGACCTACGAGCCACGACAAACGACACACCTTCCGAGGCGCCTAGGGGGTTCCGGTGAGGGTGGCGAGGATGTCGGCGAGTTGCTGGGGGGTGAGGGTGGTTTCGAAGCCTTCAGGCATGATTGATTTTCCTTCGGCTTTGATATGCCGGATGCGGTTGCGGGGGATTGATTGTTCGACCCCGGCAGCCTGTCGGATGACGAGGCCGGAGGCGTTCTCGGGCCCGGCCAGGCCGGTGACGGATTCTTCGTCGGTGGTTTCGATCGTGGACGCGAGATAGGCGGGTTGGACTTCGCGGTTGGGGTCGACGATGGCGACGAGCAGTTTTTCCTTGGGCTGGGATTTGACGCTCTCGAAGTCGGGGCCGAGGGCCTGGCCTTTGCCGCCGAGACGGTGGCATTGCTGGCACTGGGCCTCGTGCACGGCGAGACCGCGCTGGAGATCCCCTTTGAGATTGAGGGCGGGAAGCATCCTGGCCACGGCGTCGTCGCGGGAGGCGACGGCCGGACCGAGCAGTTCGGCGGCGCGTTGGGCGAGGGCGGCGTCCTTGTGTCCGCGCAGGGCGGTGAGCTGGGTGACGGAAAGGTCGCGGGGCGGGACGCGGCGGGAGGCGATGGCTTCCAGCACGCGGCCGGGGCCTGCGGTGCGGCGGAGGATCAGTTCGAGGGCGGTGGTCCGGGCCTCGGGGGCGAGGGTGGACCAGGTGTTGAGGACGTCCTCGGTGGCGGCGGCATCCTCGGTGCGGAGCATTTCCTCGACCGCGGCGCGTTGGGCCTGGGGCGAGCCGTTGGTGGCCGCGAGCACGGGTTGGAGCGCGGGCCGCAACTGTGCGAGGGGGAGGTGTCCCAGCAGCCGGATGGCCTCGATGCGGCTGGAACCGTCCTGACCCGCGGCGGCGTTGGTGGAGGCGATGCGGGCAAGAATGTGGACCGGTTCAAGCCGGCCGTCGGGATCGGACTGGGCGAGGGAACTGCCGGCGCGGCGAAGCCCCTCGGCGAGACGGGCGACGATGCGCAGGCTGGAAGGGGAGGCCGAGGGCCGGGAGGCGAAGCCGGGTCTGACCACGAAGGCGATGAGGCTGCGCACTTCGTCGGTGCGATGGTTCCGGCCGACGATTTCCGCGAGGGCGGGCAGGTGTTCGTTGGCCAGGGGATCGGTGGCGCGCGGGTCGGCAGTGGCCAGCGACGCGAACACGCCGGAGGCATCGGCCCCGGCGGAGGACAGGGCGGCGTCGGCGATGAGACCCTGGCCCTCGGATCGTTTAACCCGACGGAGCGTTTCGGCGAGCAGCCGGACTTTTTCCGGGTGACTGACGCTGCCGAGGGTGAGGGCCAGTTGCAGTTGGACCGTAGGGACATCCGCGGCCCGTGCGGCGAGGGGCGCGGCCAGGGTTGTGGGGAGGGGGGTGCCGGTGTGGTGGAGCTCCAGCAGGCGAATGGCATGGGCGCGCACTGCGGGATCGGCGTCGGCCAGGGCTCCGGCGATCTCGGTGTCGGTGCAGCCGCCCAGCGCCTGGAGCACGTACAACGCATGGAGGCGAGCCAACGGGGCGGTCGCGGTGCGGAGGGTGACGCGGAGCGCGTCGGGGGCGGCGGGATCGCGGCGTTCGGCCAGGAGCCGGGAGGCGGCTTCGCGGTGCCAGGCGTTGGCGTGGCCGAGGGTTTCGATCAGCTGGCCGGTGGAGGCGGAGGCGAGATCCACCTTTCGGCGAAGCGTTTTGCCATCGGGCGCGATCCGGTAGAGGCGGCCGCGGTTGTTGCCGGAATTGAGGTCGAGGAGCTGCTTGATCTTGGGCGGGAGCGACCAGGGGTGCTCGATGACTTCGCGGTACATGTCGATGGCCCAGAGACAGCCATCAGGGGCGTTGGCGAACTCGACCGGACGAAACCAGGTGTCGCGGCTGGCAATGAATTCGCGGTTGGTTTCGTCGGCGGGCCGGGCGCCCGAGAGTTCGGCGCCGCGCGAGGACAGTTTCTTGCGATGAATCAGGTTGCTGCCGCAGTCGGCCACGAAGGCGTCGCCGAGGTACTCGGGTCCGTAGGCATCGCCGCGGTAAATGGTGAGCCCGGTGGCGCTGGTGAAGTAACCGCTCGACCGTCCGCCGCCCTCGATGAGCCCCTGGACCAGTCCGGTGACCCGCCAGCGGGTGCGGATCACGCGCCAGGGTTCCTCGGGGCTGAGGCGGAAGACTTCGGCGGCGGGGCCGTCGGAGGCGATGCTGGCGCGGGGCGACGGCAGGGCGTAGCCGGTGTTGCGGCGGGTGTAGCGATCTTCGTAGAGCGCGACCTGGAGATGGTCGGAGTTGGAGCAGAAGAATTTCCGGCCCACGTCATCGAATCCCATGCCGTACTGGCCGCCGCCCGTTTCGGGTCGCAGATCGAGCCGGCGCGGGTCGAAGGAATAATCCCGTCCGCGAAGGTCGATCTCCTGTCCCGAAACGGCGGCGTCGGGCTGGGCTCCGGGGAGGGAAGCGCGTAGGGAGCGGGTGAAGGGGGAATCGACGATGCTGATTTTGCCGCCGCTCATGGAACCGCAGCCATGGATCCGGCAGTCCAGACCCCAGCGCAGCGAATTCATCATGGCCTGGACGTTGAGTTTGTTGGTGGCGTAGGGGGCGAAGCCGCTGGCGAAGCCGGTCACCACGACCTCCCGGAGGTCCGCCTTGCCATCGCCGTTGGTGTCCTTGGCGTAGATCAGGTCGGGGGTGGATCCGACGAAGATGCCGCCATTCCAGCAGGTGACGGCGGTGGGCCAGGGCAGGTTGTCGAGGTAGACAATGGACGTTTCGAAATAGCCGTCGCCGTCGCGGTCCTCAAGCCGGCGAACGCGTCCGAGCCGTTCGGGACGGCGTTCGGAGTAATCGCGCATCTCGACGACGTACACGCGTCCCTGTTCGTCGAAGCTGAGGGCGATGGGGTCCATGACCTCGGGTTCGTGGGCGGCGAACTCGAGGTGGAAGCCGGGTCGGACGACGAAGGAGGCGATGGCCTGGGCGGGTTCGATGGCGGGCAGGTGGGGGAGGTCCTCGGGTCGGAGATCGGGTTCCTCGGCGCGGGTGCTGAAGCCGGGGAGGGAGAGGGCCAGTGCGAGCGGGAGAAAGCGGGAGCGCGGGGAGCGGCGGGCCGTGGACTTCACGGTGTTGATCGCAAACCCAGGGGTGGGGCGTGCGCGAGCCGAAAATCGGGAATCCCGGCAGGTGGTTGGCCGGGGATGGGTCTGGGGCTGGCCGTCGTTGAGGCGGTTTGAAATGGTTGCATGGTTACCATGCGCAGAGACTTGGGGAGCTTTGCCAGCCGACGTAACCGGCGTGATTCGAAGGGGCCGGGGGGGAGGGGGGAGGGGGGAGGGGACGGATGCGGCCGTTTGACCACCAAACCTTTCTGTTCCAATTTGCACCCCGTCCTAAACGATGAACAAAAAACAAATCATCATCGCTGCTCTGTCGATGGCCGGTCCTCTGGCTTTCGGGCAGGAGATAACGCCGGTTTGGGTGCAGCACCTGAACGGATTGGTCAACGTGGATCCCGCGAGCAAGAATCCCATTGTCGCGAAGAACGTGGGAGCGCCCTACGCCGCGAACGGCAACGGTCGTTCTCAGCAGTTCTCCCTCACGAAAATGCGGCGTTACGACGACAGCCGCTTTTTGATGGGTATTCGCGAAAACGGCATCGACGAAGCGGATGCCAATCTTTCGGCGGAGAAGAAGGCTTTGGCCGAAGCTTATCCGGACCGGTCGGTGATCTGGATCAGTGCGACGGACGGCAAGCCCCTGGGGCTGGCGCACAAGTTCGGAGTCCGCCCCATTGTCGCCACGGGCCAGGCCAACAATAACGATTTCTTCAGCAACTGGGACATCGATGACGGTCCGGCGGGCCAGCGCGCGCTTTATTCGACGCACAAGAACGCCATTCTGCGTTGGGCGCCGAAGACCGGCGGCGGTTGGGAGGAAACGCCCACCTGCGCGTGGATCGAGCCGACCCCTGGAGCCAAGGATTGCGCCGGTGTGGAACTCGACGGCAGCAGCGGTGGCGACGGCAACAACAGCTGGCGCTGGCGGGACTTTCGCGTTCGCGGCAGCGGAAAGGACACCGTGCTTCTTGGTGGCGGTGGCACGTGGCGGGCGAGCATGCACGTGCAGTTGTTCAGAACTGCCGATGGGTTGAAGTTCTATCCCATTGCCCGGTTCAACGACCGCGACGGCGGACGCAAGGGCAGTTACTCGCAGGGCGGCCTGAGTTCCCATGTCGTGCAGTACGGCAAGGACCCGGCGCATCCCAATCTCATGACCGGCTATCATGGTCGCTACCCGGGCACGGGCTGGGAGGCGCGTCCGAGCCGGTTCATCGTGGATCCTGACAATCCGGTGGATGTCTATGATGACAGCTACGCGCCCAACGGGTCGGTGATGGTGTTCCAGGTCAACAACGATGCGTGGGGCAGCCTGCCGGCGTTCCAGTGGGAAGCGGCGGGCATCAATGGCCTTTCCATCGATCATGCCAAGGATGGCGTGGAGCACTACGACGGCAACTGGGGTGGCATTCTGGATGCCCACAAGGAGGTCGATTACGTGGTGAACTACTCCTTCCCCAGCTGGAACAACCAGTTCGGCAGCATCAAGAAGCCGGGCTGGCTCGGGGTGCACCGCCTCGACGGCAGCATCGCCGCCAACACTGGTTACAAGTTTCCCTTCACCGAAATGGATGTGCAGAGCCCCGACGCCGGTGCGCAGGTGGGCAATGACTTCGGTTACGACGGTGACGTCGGCATCTATCCCGACACCTCGGCTCCCGCGAACCTGGACAAGTCCACCGTGGCCTGGGTCGGTTCCGGTTTCGGATACGGTCTCTTCGCCGTGCAGAACACGGCGGCCAGCATCGTGGCTGAGCCTGCGGACATGACCCTCACGGAGAACGGGCAGCTCGTTCTGAGCGCCGAGATCCGGGGCAGTCCGAACCAGTATCAGTGGTTCAAGGATGGCGTGGCGCTGGACCGTGCGCGGACCAACGAGTTGGGAGCTCCCTACTATCCCCCGACCGTTCTGCAGGGTGTGAACAAGACCCGGCTGGTGATCGACAAAGCGTCGGTGGCGGATTCCGGCAAGTACAAGCTGGTGGCCACCAACCCGCTGGGCACGGTCAGCACGCGTGAGGCGGCGATCACGGTCCTCGTGGACAATCAGCCTCCCACCGTGGCCTCGTTCAAGAACGGTCGTTCGGCCGATGCCTCGTTTGTGCAGATCCGATTCAACGAAACCGTGACTCCCGAGACCGCCGGGAATGCCAACAACTACAAGCTGGCCGGCGGAACCGTCTCGGGCGCGAAGGCGGCCGGAAACGACTCCGCGATCGTTTACATCTCCCACATCAACCCGGGCGCCAAGGCGACCCTGACCATCAGTGGGGTGCGGGACATCGGCTCCGGGGGCGGCAACGTGATCGCACCCAACACGCCGGTGGAGATCACCGGGCCTGCCCTGACGGACGGCTATGTCCTGTGGGAGTTCTACCCGAACATTGATGGCACGAGCGTGGACGGCCTTGAGGGCGACGCCAGCTATCCGGGTCAGGCTTCCCGCTGGGAATACATGACCATCCTCAACACCGATGCCGCGGGACTCAGCCAGGTGGCCGACCGGTTCGGAGCCCGTATCTCGGGCTGGATCACCCCGACCGAGACCGCCCAGTACCGTTTCTTCATCCGCAGCGATGACGCTTCGCGGTTCTATCTCTCGACCAGCGCGAACGCCTCGGGGGCGTCCCTGATCGCGTCGGAAAACGGCTGCTGCCAGGCGTTCCTTGAGCCTGCGGCGATCAATCCTGGCAATAACGACAGCCAGCAGACCTCCGAGCCCGTCTCGCTGCAGGCTGGCACGTCCTACTACTTCGCCATGGTGTACAAGGAAGGTGGCGGCGGCGACTGGGCCCAGGTGGCCTGGCGCAAGGAAGGCGATGCCACGGCCGCCGCTTCGCTCACGCCCATCCCGGGCAGCGTGCTCAAGGCTTATCGCATCGTGAACGAACCGCCCGTGTTCGGAAAACCGGCGCTCGCCGGCGGCAACGTCACCATCTCCTGGACCGGTGGCGGCACCCTCCAGGAATCCGTCGACCTGAAGTCGTGGTCGAACGTCGCGGGAACCCCCGCCAGTCCCTATCAGGCTCCGGTTTCCGCCGCAGCCCCGGCCAAGTTCTACCGGCTTGTCCGCTGAACTCGGTTTCGCCCAAGGTGGCCGCCGCATTGCGGCGGCCACCTTTTTTTTTGCGCGTTCACCCGTCGCCGAGCGGCACCCGAAGTTTGGCCGTTCTCGCCTGTCGCAGAGAAGTCGCGGAGCGACAGAACGAGGGTAGCCAGGGGCTTCAGCCCCTGGACCAGGCGCAAGTTTCCGGTGCGTCGCGGCGCGACGCGTGAATCAGCTGCCTGTCATTTCTTCACGAATGTCGATGACACTCACCGAGTCGAGTGAGCACTCAAGCGATCGGGCGTCGCTCCGCGACGCTCATCCGGAATTCACGCAAACCGTGGGCCTCGCCCACGGCTACCCTCGTTCTGTCGCTCCGCGACCGTCCGGCGACTCGCCCCGTAAGCCCCGCTGCGGTCGCCGGAGGACCATGCGCATTCCGCTGAATTCCGGCGTGATTCTCTGCTTCCTGACCTCGGCCTTGTTCGCGTGCGTCGGTGCCCGGTCGGGTTTCGCCGCCACGCAGGCCGCGCCCGGGATGCAACTCACCCGCGTCGCTCCCGCAAGCTCGCGCCCCGCGGGTTTCAGTCGGCTCCCGTCGGAAGTGACCGGCATTCGCTTCACCAATCTCGTCGCTGAATCCCGTTCCCTCACGAACCACATTCTCCTCAACGGCTCGGGCGTGGCCGCGGGGGACATCGATGGCGATGGACGTTGCGATCTCTATTTTTCCTCCCTCGATGGTCCGAACGCCCTGTACCGGAATCGGGGCAACTGGAAGTTCGAGGAGGTGGCCGCCGCGGCCGGAGTGGCCTGTCCAGGACTGGATGCCACGGGGGCCGTGCTCGCGGACATTGATGGGGACGGGGACCTGGACCTGCTGGTGAGTGCGATCCGGGGCGGGGTTTCGTGCTTTCTCAATGATGGCCAGGGTCACTTCACGAACGTGACCCGGGAGTCGGGGCTGGCGTCGACGTCCGCGGCGATGTCGATGGCGCTCGCGGACATCGACGGGGACGGCGACCTGGACCTGTACGTTTCCAACTACCGGAACGAGACGTTGCGGGACGGTTTTCGCATGCAGATCCGGGTGGGGGTTGTGAACGGGCGGCGGGTGGTCACCCGGGTCAACAACCGATCCCTTTCCGATCCGGACCTGGAGGGCTGGGTGACCCTGGATGAACAGGGCAACATTTCGGAGAACGGCCAGCCGGATGCGCTCTACCGGAACGAGGGGGGTGGGCGGTTCGTTCATCTGCCCTTCACGCGCGGGACGTTTCTCGATGAGCAAGGACGTCCGCTCCAGGCGCCCCCCTACGACTGGACCCTGACCGCGATGTTCCGGGACCTCGACGGAGATCGCGTGCCCGACCTGTATGTCTGTTCCGATCTGAGTTCCCCGGACCGCTTCTGGCTCAATCGTGGCGATGGCGTGTTTCGCCCCGCGCCGGCCACGGCCCTGCGCAAAACCAGCTGGTTTTCGATGGGTGTGGACTGTGCGGACCTGGATCGCGACGGCCATGATGAACTGTTCGTCACCGACATGGTCAGCCGGGAGCATCGGTTGCGGCAGGTGCAGGTCAGTGATCATCAGCCGGTTTTCGCGCGGATCGGAGCGATCGAGGACCGGCCGCAAACGCCGCGCAACACCCTCTTCTGGAACTGCGGCGACGGCGATTACCTCGAGGCGGCTTACTTGAGCGGGCTGGAGGCCTCCGATTGGTCGTGGTCGCCGGTCTTCCTGGATGTCGATCTGGATGGGTACGAGGACGTGCTGGTCACGACGGGTTTCGAGCGGGACGTGCAGGACGTCGACATGGCGAACCAGCTCGAAGCCATTCGCCAGAATCGGCAACTCCCGGACCTCGAGGCGTTGAAGATGCGGGCCCGTTTCCCGCGGCTCTCGTTGCCGAACCTCGCGTTCCGCAATCGTGGGGATCGGACGTTCGAGGAGGTGGGGCGTTCGTGGGGATTCGACAGCGTGGGGGTGTCGCAGGGCATGGCGCTCGCCGATCTCGACGAGGACGGCGATCTGGACGTGGTGGTGAACAACATGAACGACGCGGCGGGGATTTATCGCAATGAATCCGCCGCTCCGCGCGTGGCGGTTCGCCTGGCGGGGGCCGGGCGGAACACCCGCGGGATCGGGGCCCGGATCCGGGTCCTTGACGGCGCCCCTTTTGAACAGAGCCAGGAGATCCAGTCCGGGGGGCGGTATCTTTCGGGAGACGAACCGGTGCGCGCGTTTGCGGCGGGGGCAACCAACAGGTTGGTCCGCATCGAAGTGGACTGGCGCGCGGGTGCGACGACGGTGGTCTCGAATGTTCCCGCCAACTCGATCGTGAGGATTTCCGAGCCGGCGAGACCGCCCGCCCGCCCTTCGCCGGTGCCGCGACCGGCCTTTTCCGAGACGCTTTTTGAAACCCGGGACGCGGCGATCGGCCACCGGCATGAAGATCAGGAGTTCGACGATTTCGCGCGCCAGCGGCTGCTTCCCCGCAAGCTCAGCCAGCTGGGTCCGGGCGTGGCGTGGGCGGATCTGGACGGGGACGGGTGGGACGATCTGTTGATCGGGGCTGGAGCCGGGGGAAGGATGGCGGCGTACCACAACGATGGTCGGGGCGGGTTCGTGCCGCTGGCCCATGCCTTCACCACGAACCGGACGGCCCGGGACCTGACCGGGGTGGTGACGATGCCGGATCCGGAGGGTGGAAGCCGTGTGCTGGTGGGGGAGTCCAACTACGAGGAGGTTGCCGGCGGGCCGAGCGTGGTTCGGCTGCTCGCGTGGAAGGAATCCCGTGCTGGCGTGCTCACCAACACGTCCTCCGCCACGGGCCCGCTGGCCCTCGCAGACATCGATGGCGACGGTTCGTTGGAACTCTTTGTCGGTGGCCGGTCGGTCGGCGGGCGATATCCCCAGCCTGCCGATTCCCACCTTTACCGCAGGCGCGACGGAGGCTGGGTGGAGGATGCCGCGGTCCGTCCGCTCCTGAGCGGGGTCGGCCTGGTCAGTGGCGCGATTTTTTCCGATCTCGAAGGGGACGGTTACCCGGAGTTGATCCTGGCTTGCGAGTGGGGGCCTCTGCGGCTTTTTCGGAACACTGCGGGACGGCTGGAACCCTGGAATCCGGGAGTCTCCTTTTCCGGTCACGACACCGACGGTGTCGGTCTTCGAAACGTGGCCGCCGCGTCGGGTACGCTCAACCAGCTCACGGGTTGGTGGAATGGCGTGGCTGCCGGTGATTTCGATGGGGACGGGCGACTGGATCTGCTGGCTTCCAATTGGGGTCGAAACACCAAGTACGAAGCGCATCGGACGCAACCGCTGCGGGTTTTCGCGGGGGATTTCTCGGACTCGGGCGAACTCCAGGCGATCGAGGCCTATTGGGAGCCACCTCTTCGGAAGGTGGTTCCATGGATGCATCTCGGCCGGTTCATGGAGGCCATCCCCAGTCTGGCGGGACGCTATCGGACCTTTCGCGAGTTCGGACTGGCGAGCGTCGCAGAAATCCTCGGGGACCGCCTTTCGAGCGCCCGGGAGTTCCAGGCCACCTGGCTTGAGACCACGCTCTTTCTCAACCGGTCGAATACCTTCGAAGTTCTGCCCCTGCCCGCCCTCGCCCAGGCGTCTCCGGCCTTTGGCGTGGTGGTGGCGGACTTCGACGGGGACGGCCATGAGGACGCGTTTCTGTCGCAGAACTTCTTCGCCACCGAACCCGAGACCGGCCGGTACGATGGCGGCCGTGGTCTCTGTCTGCTCGGGAACGGCGATGGCAAGGGTGGGCTGCGACCGCTGGATGGCCGGCGCAGTGGCTTGAGGATCTATGGCGAGCAGCGGGGGGCGGCGGTGGCGGACTACGACGCCGATGGTCGCCCGGATCTGGTCGTCACCCAGAACGGTGCCGCGACACGGCTGTTCCACAATGCTCGCGGCCGCCCCGGACTCCGGGTTCGGTTGGCCGGTTCGCCGGCGAACGCCTCGGGTGTCGGAGCCGTCCTTCGGCTTCGCTTCGGAGAACGACTCGGGCCGGCCCGCGAGGTGCACGCGGGATCCGGGTATTGGTCCCAGGACAGCGCGGTGACCGTTTTGGCCACGCCTGAGGCACCCACGAGTCTTGAGGTGCTATGGCCGGGGGGGAAGAGGACCTCGACGGCGATTCCGGTGGGGGCGACCGAAGTGAAGGTTTCGGAGAACAGGAATCCGTGAGAGCGCGGAGGAGCGTTAATCAACCGCCAAGCCTTCCTGAAGGGAGAGCCGTTGTTGGAGTGCAGGAGACGGCGCGAGGTCGGTAGGTATGGAGTGCGGCAGCCCTCTGCCGCTTTGGCGTGGGACGGAGGACAGGCGGTGGGTGGTGGGGCGGGGGGAAGGTGGCAGGAAAGCGGCAGAGGGCTGCCGCACTCCACACGGCGCGGGTGGGTACTCCGGGGAGTGGGGGCGAGGAGGCGGTGGTAGAAAAGCGGCAGGGGGCTCTCCTCTTGGCCCACAGAATTCGATTCTAGACAAAAGGCGTCCGTCCGGG
>CAYZAE010000184.1:0-12661 GCA_964476125.1 uncultured Verrucomicrobiota bacterium
TTCCAGGTGACCGATCCGTCCGCGTACGCGACGTGACCGCCCACACCCCCCAGCTGCCGCGAGGTCGTGGGGTCGCGCTGGGGATAGTGGTACACATGTCCACGCCGCTTGATGGCTCCCGCCTTTCCATGGGGGGCGATGACCCAGTTATAGCCACCCACACCATTGGCCGCCCAGCTGTTGAGATCCGAGAAAAGCACCATGACCTGACCTCCCGCCAGGGCGTTCGTGTTGGCCTGCGAGGGGATGTCGGTGAGCTTGTTCATCGACTCCCAGCCGGCCTCGGGCGGCATTTTCCGGCCGCCATGATAGTGGTAACCGATGTAGTATCCGGTGCCTGTTTCAAAACGGCCGTTCGCCTTGTCGGTGATTCCGGGCAGGGACATGGGATAGACATTCGGACAGTCGAACACCCGGTCGCCGTAACTATTGCTGATCGACTGGTACATGAGGGTCGAGATGCTCATCAGGAAGGAATCACCGCCGTTTCGCACCCCGTCGAAGACCCGGTCCGCGTTGTCGAGCGCATAGACATGGGTGGCGATGCCCAGCTGGCGCAGGTTGCTGACACAGTTGGCCCGCTTGGCCTTCTCCTTCGCAGAGGCCAGTGCGGGCAGGAGCATTCCCGCCAGAATCGCGATGATTGCGATCACGACCAGGAGTTCGATCAGGGTGAAGGCGGCAGCCCCATGACGACCGGTGCCATCGCGACGGGGAAACGCAGGGGTGGATTTCATGGAAACTGGGTCCTGTCCGTCCGTGGCGTGCGGATTCGTTCTCTGGGATGCCTGGACGTTAGGGGGGCTGATGGAAAAAAGAAGCGCGAACTGATCGCCTCCTGACACCGGAGCGCTGGCCTGCGTCGGGTCCCCCGCGCCGCTGGACGCGGCGCAACTCGTCGCAGCGCGACGAGTTCCACCACCCGTGAAAAGCGGAGGCGCCGGATCGCGGCTGTGCCGGGGTTGAACCGCTGCTCCTCCTGGGGCATCGTCACTGCGTCCCATCCGAAGCTCCCCATTTCCCCCTTCCCAATCGCTTCCTATGAAAACCCAAAAGACCCGCAGCCTTCAGGCCGGCCGGTTCGCTCGGCTGGCGCATCGATGGAGTCCTCGGTCGCAAGCAATGCCCCAACCTGAAGGGTCCAGTCGTCCCATCCTCCCGTTCGGCGCCCAGGCCATGGTCATGGCCATGGCGCGGCTGGGGTGGACCCTGGTGGCCCTCGCGGGCTTCATCGCGGCGTCCCTGGAATCCGCGGCGGCGGAGCAGGTTCTTCCGCGGCTCCGGGTTTCCGAGAACCGCCGTTTCCTGGTCACTGCCGAAGGCAAGCCGTTCTTCTGGCAGGGTGACACGGCCTGGGAACTCTTTCATCGCCTCAACCGGGAGGAGGCGGAGAAGTACCTTCGGAACCGCGCCGAGCTGCGTTTCAACGTGGTGCAGGCGGTGGCGCTTGCGGAACTGGACGGGCTCACTGATCCCAACGCCTACGGCCATGTGCCGCTGGCGGGGAACGATCCCGGGCGGCCCAACGAGGCGTATTTCGAGCACGTGGACTGGATCGTGAAACGGGCCAACGCACTCGGGATCTACCTCGGTTTTCTGCCCACCTGGGGGGACAAGTGGAACAAGGCCTGGGGCAGCGGTCCTGAAATCTTCACGCCCGCCAATGCCGAGGCTTACGGGGAATGGCTCGGACGACGCTATCGCGACGCCGGGATCATCTGGATCCTGGGCGGGGATCGTCCCATCGAAAAGGCCCGCGCCGAGGATCAGAAGAACGTGATCCGCGCCATGGCCCGCGGTCTGCGCAAAGGGGATGGCGGTGCGCATTTGATCACCTACCACCCTCCCGGCGGGGCGGGCTCCAGCGAACACTTTCACGGCGAGGACTGGCTCGACTTCAACATGCGCCAGAACGGGCATGTGGCGGAGTTCACCGGACGTTATGACCAGACCCGCGTGGACTACGACCGGACGCCCGTGAAACCGGTTCTGGATGCCGAGCCGATCTACGAGGATCACCCGGTGTCGTTCGACGCGAAAAAGATGGGCCATTCCATCGCGGCGGATGTTCGTCGGCCGCTTTACTGGGATCTCTTTACCGGAGCCTTCGGCCACACTTATGGCCACCATTCCGTCTGGCAGATGTGGACGCCCGACCGGAAGCCGATCAACAACCCGCTCCAGCCGTGGTCCGAGGCCATCCAGCAGCCGGGCGCGGCCCAGATGCGGCACGGACGCGCGCTCCTTGAATCGCGTCCGTTTCTCACGCGCATTCCGGATGACTCGGTTGTCGTGACTGATCGTGTTCCCACCAGCGTGCCGGGCGCCGGGCGTTATCACTTTGCCGCGACGCGGGACACCGACGGCAGCTACGCCATGGTTTACGCGCCCGTCGGTCGCAGCTTCAAGGTGCGCATGGACGTTATCCGAGGCAGCCAGGTGAAGGCCTGGTGGTTCAACCCGCGCGACGGGAAGGCCATGGCGATCGGTGTTTTTGGCAACACCGGGGAACGCGAGTTCACGCCTCCGGACCCGGGCGAGATGCTCGACTGGGTCCTGGTGCTTGACGACGTGGTGAAGGCGTACCCTGTTCCTGGGGGCGTCCTGAGATAAGGGAGTGCGAACGGCTGAGCCCGCGAAGAATGCTCCTGCGGGCTCAGGTAGTTCGAACTCAGTCCACGCGCCAAACGCGGTAGAAGCGGTGGCTGCCGGGATGGGTGACGTGCATGTGGGTCACCAGGGAGCCGGTGCCTGAAATCGCCGTCGGGCTGACCAGCACCCACGGTCCTTCGATCTCATTCGCGGCCACGACCTGGTAGCGCTTACCAGGCAGGGTGGTGAAGGTCACCTCCACTCCGTTGCCGGGGACGATTCTCGTCAGCAGAGGTGCACCCACTGTGTCGTCACGGAGAACCAGGCTCTGGGTTCGCTGGTCGCCAGAGGCCGCGACGTCCGCCTGGCCGTACGTCTGGATATTGGTCAGGTAGGCGGCAAGTGCCCACTGTTCCGCGCCCGGCGTGGAGAAGGTCCTGACCGTGGCTCCGGCCGGGAGCGGAGCGAGATCAAGGCGGTTGAGTCCCAAGGTCAGGGGGAAATAGCTGTCACCGCCCGAGGCGAGGAAATCGAGGGTGATCATGCGGAACGGACGTCCCGGTTCTCCCACGAGTTTGCCGTTTTCCACGACCAGATCGAGGCTGCCGTCGCCCCGGCGAGCGACCAGGGTCCGGACCCGGGAGCCTGGATTGGCGATCCCGGTGATGGCGACCACCCCGTTGTTCGTGGCACGGGTGAAGGTCATGGGGGAATTGGTGGGAACGAAGCCGAACCAGATGCCTCCAACCTGGGGAAACTGTCCGGGGGTGGCGCCCGGGGCTGCTGCGGCGACACCCCATTCGATGGCGTCCCGGAGTTGCTGGGCCGACAGCGTGATCAGGGAAAGCCCGTTGTTGAAGCGTAGGGAGTTCTCGATGTCCAACTGCGAGATGTCGCCGAATTTCTTCCCGGCGGAAGGGTTGGCCAGCGGCGGGACATACTCGGCGCCGCCCCCGAAGCCCAGGACCGCGCCGATGGAGTCACGAATGCCCCCGCCGTTCTTGAGTGAGACTGACACGGTCGGATCCACCTGCCGACCCCACCACAGATTGGCGTCCGCAGTCAGGTTGCCGAGGTTGGATTCCTCCGTCCGGACCGTGGCGCGCAGGCCGTTCAGGTAGAATTCCGTGCGGCCGAAGACCGCGCCATCCTTGGCGGCAATGATGGCGCCCAGGTTATTGACGATCGCCTGGACGGCGGGATTGGGCGGAACATTTCCGAGCGCTTGAACGCCTTCGGGATCGGTGGCGTAAGGTCCGCTCACCGGATCGACGGCGCTGATCAGACCAGCGGGGGTGAAATCAATGAGCAAGCGGCCGACGTACCGGTAATTGGCCCCCGTGTTGACCACGGCCACGGGTTCTCCCGAGGTGGACGTGAACCAGGTGGGGTACTCCGCAGCGGCGATATCACCGGTGCGCAGACGATCCCGGGGACCGGCGAAGACGGCGTGGGATCCGCCCGCGATGATGATGTCGACGTCCCGAAGCTGCTGCGCGAGTTGGAATTCGTTGGCGAACTGCTGGAGGTGGGCCAGCAGAATGATCTTGTTCACGCCTTGGGCCAGCAGGGCGTCCACCGCCGGTTGGATGGCGCCGACGAGATCATTGATGATTCCAACCGCACCCGGGGAGGAGATCTGACGCAGTTCCACCGTGGTGGCACCAACCACTCCCACGAGCTGACCGGCAACCCCGATCACGCAGGATCGGGCGATTCGATTGGAAAGGGAGGCGGCATTCAGGCCGTCGGCACTGACCAGGCTGGAAAGGCTGGAGTCCGGGGCATAGTTCAGATTGGCACTGAGATAGGGGTACAGCGCGCCCGCATATCCCACGGTCGTGTCGCGCAGCAGAAGGCTTCGGATCTGGGCCGTTCCCAGGTCGAACTCATGATTGCCGAAGGCGGACGCCTGGAAGCCCATGGCGTTCAGCATCGAAATATCGGCCCTGCCCGATACGAGGTTGTAGCCTGCGCTCACGTCGCCGGCGGCGTTGAAGAACGGGCCGGGAATGTAGGTGTCGCCGGAGGAGAGAACGAGGGTGTTCGTGGGGAGGCTGGACCTCAGCGCAGCAAGCACCGAGGAGAAGGCGGGGGCGTCGGAGAGGGAGTCGAGACCCGCTTCCATGTCGCTGGCGTGCAGGATCTGAAGCCTGACGGGCGCCGTGTTGAGGTTGCGCACGACCGAGAGTGCGACCGGTGCGGAGGTCGTCATCAGGCCATGGTTGTCGGTCACGATCGCCGAGTAAGTGAGGGAGCCGAGCGGTTGGTTGCTGACAGCCAGGCTGGAAACGCCGTTCGTCAGGATCGCCAATCGGTTCGAGTCCCGGAAGAACTCCACCCGGGTGATCCAGCCGTCCGGGTCGGCCACCGCGGCGGTCAAAGTGAAGGTAGCTGGGGCGGTGAGCGTCGTTCCGGTTGGTGGAAAGGTGAGAGCCACCGTGGGCCGCTGCTGAGTTCCCACGATGGTCGTCGTGTAGTTCTCGGAGGTGACGCTGGCTCCTTCGTTGTCGAACGCGACCGCTCGAAGGGAGACCGGCCCCAGGGGCGGCTCGTTGAAGGTATGCTGGAAGGGGTAGGTGGTGTCTTCGCTCAACCGGGTGGCGCCGCTCCAGAATTCGACCTTGGTGATGCGCCCGTCCTGGTCGTAGGCGCGGGCGGTGACGGTGAAGGTGACCGGAGAACCCAGCACGGCATTGGTGGGTCCCACGAGGGCGATGGAGGGCCGCGAATTCGTCGGCGCCGGCGCACCGTACATCGGCAGGGTGACACGGTAGCCCAGGATCATGTTGTCGACGGCCTCCGTGTTCCGCCCCACCTCCACACCGTTATGGATCACCACCGAGGCCTTGAAGTCGTTGTCATTCATGACCAGCAGCAGAAAGTCATTCGGCGCGGCCGGATCCTTGAGAGGCATCAGGCTGAGGGCCTCCCACTTCTCCGAGAGCGTGTTCTGGTCCTGGTTGGTGCTGTTGTTCAGGCCGAATTTGGCGAGCTGAGCAGCGTCCAGGATGTTCACCAAATCCAGCCGCGGCATGGGAGCGATGTCCTGCGGCAGGGTTCCCGCGGCGAGCGATGTCTGCCCGGGGGCGGATCGTTCGAGGTCGTAAGGGGAATCAATGATGTTGGAGGCACCCACTGTCGTCGCGAGAACGATCTGCTTGTAGGTCGAGGCCAGGTTGGTTCCCGTGCCGAAACCCTGGCCGCTGTCTCGCTCGAGAACGAGCACCTGCTCTCGGTTCAAGGCAAAGACCTCGCTCACCGGGGTGTTCCTGTTCCCCTCCGCATTTCCTTTCAAGGTCAGCTGATAGACATACTCCGCAATCGGAAGCCCTTCGGTCGGCGAACCGGCCTCGATGTCAAACACCAGCAGTCGCGTGTTCCGTCCGGAGTTGCCCGCGCCCACATCCTGAATGGTGGGGCTTTGAAGCATGGCAAACAGGCGCTTGCCGTCCGGAGTGATGCTGAGGCCCTCCAGCCCGCGGTTGTTCCGCCGGCCCGAGGTGGGGCTGTTGGTCGCTGAAAAATAGTTTGTCCCGGGATAGTTGCCCCGTTTGGGAAGGATGGAGGCCGGGGGCCGCAGGATCTTCAGAAGCGCGCCCTGGGCGTCGAATCGGTAGATGAACGGACCGTATTCGTCGCTGATGAAAAAGCCGCCGTCGGGCAGGCGAACAATACCCTCCGGATCAAGGCTGTGCCGGCCCGCTCCCAGGCTGCCCGCAGTCGACTTGGGGTACTCCGCGAAGGTGGCATCCCCAGCGTCAAATCCCGTGAGAGGCTGGCCTTCCCGGCTCAGCAGCAGGCTGGAGGTGTTCGTCAGGACAATCTGGGTCTGGGGAACCGGACCAGGGCCAACGTAGGGTGTCACCGCGAGTTGGAAGGTCTGAACTCGGGGCAGGTAATTCTGGGTCCCATCGCCGAACCCGCGGTCGGGCAGCGCGTAGAGGTTGCCACGGTAGGTCATCCCGCTCTGCGAATCCCCGGAAACCGTCCAGCTTGCCGCGTCGAAGTACATTCCAGAGCCGATGCCTCCAAGCGTGTCCAGGCGTTCGCCTCGAGCATCGAATGAGTCTGCAGGAACACGCCCGACCGCAACCAGGCCGTGATTGGCGGCCCCCTGGGCCTCCAGAGGTATTGCGGCTGCCCACCCCTGGGAGAGCGCCTGGCTCGCGAGGAGAATCGAGAAGCAGACGTTCAGGAATCCAGGCTCGGCTGCCATGCGTAGGCGCGTGCCAGGTCTCGTCTCTGCCCAGTCTGGGTTGGGTGTCGAATCGATCATGTTGGATGATGTGGGCTGGAATTTGGAACGATGGACAGTGATGTCTCCCCTCGATCCATTCCCCGGCGATCGGACCTGAGTCCGAGCAACCAGAAATCGAATCGAAAGTTCGCGCGCGGCGGGGGCTGTCGTGGAGGTTCATCCTGCCGGGAAAGCGGTGTCCTTGGGTGACAACCGTGCAACGGTGGGGCGAAGACTTCCGCTCGGGAGCCGAGGCGATACCCTGGGAAGCGATTCGGGGGCCGACTCCTGATCTTGAGAAGCGCCAGCTTGCACCTCATTCGCGCTGCGCCGGGGACGGGGACCCGTTAGCGTCGTGGCCGCATGCATTCGCCCCATCGCCGTCCCACGGCCTTCCGCGCGTTAGGGTGTCGGACGCTCTGGCTGCTCCTGAGCTCCATCCTGAGCGGGCCGATCCTTGCCGCCACCGCACCGGCGGACGTGGAGTCGATCGAACTGACCCTCGACAAACCGGTGCTTCATCCCGTCCGGGATTCGGGCGAACACGCCACCTGGCGGGTGGTGGCCGTTCGCAAGGATGGCGTGCTCGAGCGGCTCCGGCCGGCGGAGATCTCGGTGACGGCACGGACCAGGGAAGCGAGCGGCGGGGTGGTGGTGGCGGAAGTGGCGGGAGAACGAATCCTCCCGCGCGAGGGCGGAGTTGCCACGATCGAGGCGCGTTGGAAGACCGGCGGTCGGGAGTTCGTTTCGAGCGCCGACGTGGTCGTGGCGCCCTTTTACCGGGATTACCACCAGACATTGGTGTTGAAGCTGTTTCTCGGGATGGAAGGGACGCCGGTGGAGCGCCTTCGGAACGAACCCCTGTTCCGAAAACCGCACGACGTGCTGTGCACCTTCGAGCAGGCTCTGGAGACGGTGCGACGCACCGACCAGCTCACGCGCGGCATTCCCAAGATCGTGTATCTGGTCGGCTGGCAGAAGGGAGGTCACGACCATGGCTACCCGTCGTGGGATGAGGTGAATCCCCGGCTGAAGCGGGCTTCGGACACTGACGCGCTCACCAGCCTGCGCTGGCTCATCCGCGAGGCGCGCCGCTACAACACCACGGTCAGCCTCCACCTCAACATGACCGATGCCTACCAGCAGAGTCCGCTCTGGGACGAGTACGTCGCCAAGGACTGCCTGGCGAAGGATGCGGAGGGGAAGCTCCTGTCCCCGGGTATCCAGATGGAGGGTGAGCCCATGTACAACGTGGTGTTCCCCCGCGAATGGGCGGAGGGACTTGCCCAGCGCCGCATCGACCGCCTGATCGCGCGGGTCCCCGAACTACGCGAAGGCCACACCATTCATATCGATGTCTTCATCGCCCAACGCGAGGGAGGCCAGCCGATCAGTCCCTGGCATGCCCAACCCGCCCACGGTGGTCTCGATCCCGCCCGGTATGTCGAGACGCAGCGGCTGATCTTCAAATACTGGCGCGACCGGGGTTTTGACGTCACGGGCGAGGGAATCTTCTGGGCCCACCCGCCCGGCGAAGGCTTTACCGGGCTGCAGTCGATGTCCTGGTGGTACCCCGGAGATTCCGGATACCAGATGCGGATTCCGGAGGTTCTCATGGCCCGGGGGCGCACCCATCGCGACGGCGACGGCGATTTTCGATTCGGCTCGAGCATGCACGGCGAGGAGATCTGGCAGCGGGATCTTGAGGGGATGTCCGGGTTTCTCGGGATGTTCTGCCGCACCACGCTTCCCTGGTACTACCTCAGCCGCCACCAGCGTGTTCGACTTGAGCAGGGCACACTGGTGTACAGCGGTGGACTTACGGCGGGTACGGAGAACGGGCGGCGGATCATCCGTCAGGGCGATTTCGTGTTGCGCGAGGACGACCATCTCTTCGTGCCGGCCCTTTGGAAGGGGCGGGAAAGGGAAATCATCGCCTACAGCCGCAGCGGCTATTCAGGACGCGCGTGGCGTTTGCCGGCCGACTGGAGCGGCGTTCGACGGGTGGACGTTTCGGTCATTACCGCCGAGGGATTGCGTCCCCGTGCTGCGGTCCTTCCGGTGGAGGACGGCCGCGTGGTGTTGTCGCTCGAAGCCGATCAGGCGGTGTCGATCCGGCCCGGTTCCCGCTGGCGCCTGACGCGCTGACCCGGGGGGAATGGGCTTGCCGGGTTTCGTGGCGGGTGGCAACGGTTTGGCCATGTCGAAGACGCCCCGACTCAAGGTTCCCGGTGGCCAATCCACCAGCTTTCATCACTGCATCTCCCGCGTCGTGGATGGGCGGTACATTTTCGAGGAGGCCGAGACGGAGCAGTTCCTGTCATTGATGCGCGAATGCGAGCGCTTCTGCAGGGTCCGGGTGCTGACTTACTGCGTCATGTCCAATCACTTTCACCTTCTCGTGGAAGTGCCCCAGCCTCCGGCCACCCTTCCTGGGCCGGAGGAGATCCTGGAGGACGTGAAGCGTCTCTCGGGTTTTCAGTTCCCCGACACCATCCGCGCCACGTTCGAGCGTTTGCGGGAGGCCGGGGACGATGCCGCCTTGGCCGAATACCTCGCCACCTTCCACCGCCGCATGTACGACGTTTCGGCGTTCATGAAGACGCTGAAGCAGCGTTTCTCGCAGTGGTACAATCCCCACGCCGGCCGACGCGGCACGCTCTGGGAGAGCGGATTCAAGAGCGTGCTGGTGGACGGTACGGGCAGTGCGCTCGCGACCATGGCCGCGTACATCGATCTCAATCCTGTGCGGGCCGGGGTGGTGAAGGATCCAAAGGACTACCGTTGGTGCGGCTACGCGGAGGCGGAGTCGGGAAGCCGGCGGGCGAGGGCGGGGCTGCAGACAGTGGTGACCGCCCTGAACGGCGGCCGCGAGGAAAGCCCGGCGCGTTCCCTTGAGATTTACCGTGGCCATTTGCATCTGGACGGCGACGGGAGCCGCGGGAAGGCGGGTCGTGCGGCGAAGGGTGCCTTGGGATCGGACAAGGCGGCGAAGGTTCTGGCGGAGAATGGCGAATTGCCCGTGGGCGAGTATCTGAAGTGCCGGGTCCGGTATTTCTGCGACGGGGCGGTGTTCGGGGGACGTGAGTTCGTGGAGGGAGTTTTTCAGGAGAACCGGGAGGTGTTCGGTTCGAAGCGCAAGACCGGGGCGCGGCGCATGCGCGGATTGGCGGATACGCCGCTTTACACCCTTCGGGCGCTTCGCGTCGGCGTGTTCGGCAAGGACAAGGACCAGGACAAGGGTAAAGGCAAAGCCAAGGGCAAGCCGTCGGGGAAGTGAGTTCGAGAGATCTGACCCCGAGCGCTTCAGCGGCGTGACACCCAGGCGTTGTCCCGGATGTGGAAGCGCAGAAGTCGACGGGCCCACGGCCCCGCGTAATCCACGCCGACTCGTGGTGTTTTCACGATCTTGAAGCCGGCCTGAGTTCCAGGTTCAGAGAGGAAGAGGGTGTCGCCCAGGAGGTCCGCGCCGTCCAGGGAACGGTCCACGGACAAGGCCCGGCAGAGAAGGCCCGGGCCACGGGTGTTTCCGGGCAGATCGAGGACCGGTTCGAGGGCGCGGAGCAGCACGGCGGCCCCGTGGCCCTCGGGTTGCGTCACGACGTTGAGGCAGTGATGCAGGCCGTAGATCAGGTAGACGTAGGCATGCCCCGGGGGACCGAACATCGACCGGTTGCGCGGGGTGCAACCCTTGGAGGAATGCGAGGCCAGGTCGTGCGGGCCCAGATAGGCTTCCGTTTCGACGATGCGGCCGACACGGCAGGTGCTGTCGACCCTTCGCACGATCCATCGCCCCAACAATTCCCGGGCGACGAGGGCGGTGTCGCGGTCGAAGAAGGCCCGGGGAAGCTTTCGGAACGAGACCGGGGCGACGTCTGCGGCGGAGGCGTCGGGAGAATGCACGGGCGAAGGGTGAATGGGTCCGGGAACGCCTGCCATAGAGTTTCCTGGTTTTGGTTTCCGGTTTCGACCGAACGGAGTCCGGGTTCGCTGTTGGAGGAATTTGGAGCGACTGGGTGGCGGGGCGGTTCGATCGAGCGTGCTGAAGGCTTCTGATCCAGTCCTGCGCCGGGGTGCCCTGGGCGGGATGCATACGATTGCCTGGATCCGTGACTGGACGGATTCCAGTCACGCGTGGAAGGTCGCCGCGCGTGGCCCCGGCCTTCGGACTTGTCCGGGGCCCTTGGGTGCACGCAGGCATGCGCCCAAAACTCTCCATGACCCTCGCCGGACTTTTTGCCCTGGGAATCGTCGGTGCCATGGCCCTTGGGATGGCGGCCCTGTTTGGGGTGGGACTCAAGAACGTGAGTCGCGGGGTTCTCAGCCGGGATTGGCCGACCGCCGAGGCGGTGGTGTCGCGGGTGGAGATGACCTCCTCCACCAGCCGGGACACGCGTCGCCAGACCAGCACCACCACGTACCATGCCGATCTGACGTTCCGGTATGCCGTGGGTGGGCGTGAGTACACCACCGACCAGGTGCGCTGGGGCCAAACCCTCGGCAGCGGCGATCCGACAGAGGCTGTGGTACTCGCCCTCAGTTATCCGGAGGGCCGGCGCGTTCGCGTTCACTACAATCCGGGCAGACCGGACGAAGCCGTGGTGAGACCTGGATTGACGGGCAGTGCGTTTCTCCTGCCTGGGGCCGCCCTGGTCTTTCTCCTCTTTCTCGGTCCCGCGTGTTTCGTGATCTGGCGCATGTTTCTTGCGTCCGGGGCAGCGGCGGGCGGGCCGGCTTCGTTGCGCATGGGGCCGGCCATTGCGGCGTTTCTCTGCATCCCGATCCTGATGGGCGTGACCATGTTGGTGGTGGGTTCGGGAAATCTCCTGCGGGCTTGGCGCAGCCAAAACTGGCCGTCGGTTTCCGGCGCCTGGTTGGGGGACATTCCGGCGAACCAGGTTCCCGGCATCGACGCGGTGCGGGAGCACCGGGGTTTCGACTACGTGTATCGCTACGAGGCCGGAGGCGAGATGCGTTACCAGTGCATCCGGTGGTTCGGGCAGGGGACGGCCAGCGGCAACAATTCCGAGGGCGAGATCGATCGCGAGTTTCCCCGGGGACAGCCGCTCAAGGTCCACTACAACCCCGAGGATCCCGACACGGCGGTGCTGAGTCCGGGCGTGCGACCGTTCGCCTGGATCCTGCCGGGCGCGGGCGTCGGATTCATGCTCTTCGGTGGGCTTGGGATTCTGGTGGGTACGCGACGGTGAATCAGGACCGGGCTTTGGAAGGTGCGGTGGCCGCCTTGAACACTTCCACCGCGGCCATGGCACAGAGGCCGGCGGCGAAGATGCGCAGCCATTCGTCCGCACCGATGGGGGCGGTTTTGAAGACGGTGTTGAGCACGGGCACGTAGGTGATGGCGAGTTGGAGGACGAGCGCTCCGACGATGCCCGCGAGCAGCTTCGGATTGGTGAACATCCCCAGGGAGGCGATCGAGCGACGCAGGGATCGGCAGTTGAGCAGGTAGAACGACTGGACCACCGCCACGGTGTTCAGGGCGACGGTTCGAGCCGCATCCAACCCGGCCCCGCGCGCGAGTTCCCAACGGAACAGACCGAAGGCCGCCAGGAGGATGAGCCCACCCACCAAGGTCACCTGGGCGAGCAGACGCCGGTCGAGCAGCGGGGCATCGACGGCCCGGGGCGGGCGGCTCATCAGGTCCCGTTCCCGCGGTTCCAGGGCGAGGAACAAACCAAGAACCCCGCCGGTGGTCATGTTGAGCCAGAGCACCTGGATCGGCAGCACGGGCAGCGTGGTTCCAATCAGGGCGGCGACGAGGATGATCAGGCCCTGGCCAAGATTGCTCGGCAGCGCCCAGGCCACGAC
>CAYZAE010000185.1:0-12638 GCA_964476125.1 uncultured Verrucomicrobiota bacterium
ACCTGAAGCATCCCGTGCAGGTGAAGACCACCGCGGAAGCGACGTCAGGTCGGTAGGGCGGGGAGCATTTAGTCCCTTCGATGGTCATCATGGGGGCACCGGAATGAAGGGTGTGGCGGATTCCTGCGTCGGTCTCGGTGCGAGGGCTGTGTGTGGGGCCTGCCGGCGTGGGAGAGGGGCATCGCGCAGAGGCGCAGAGGCGCGGAGGAAAGGCGGGGATGAAAGGCAGGCAACCGGTGTCTCAACGCCAACGGCGTTGCCTGGAGATTGGCCATTTTCGCCCACGCACAAAAGTCGCGGAGCGACGGGACGATGGTAGCCAGGGGCTTCAGCCCCTGGACCCAGTCTAAAAACCCATGCAAACCGTGGGCGTTGCCCACGGCTACCATCCTCCTGTCGCTCCGCGACGCCTGAAAATGGCCAAACTCCAGAGCGTCGCTGCGCGACGCCGGAGTCCGCCCGTTTCCACCCCTCGTCGCCCGAACGGTGGGCATGCACCCTTTCGCGGTAGCCGGACCGGTGCCGGATCCCTACCCGGACACTCCGGATTTACTCGGATCGAAATGGCTAGTTGAAATCATGACATGACTATCTTCTAAGTGGGTTGGAATGTGCCTAACTAATGAATCAAGAAGTCACTTCCTGGGTCTGTCCTGCGAAACGCCAGGCCGGGCAGCGGGCCCATCGTTGAAGCGGTGGGGCTGCTGAGATGGGACGGGAAAACGACCGTTTGCATTGCATAACACTGCGAATGCAATGCAGTGGGGCCTGAAAACCCGGCTCTGAGCCCTCCGAATGCCCCGGCCCCAGGACGTCCTCAACGACCCCCGGCTGTTCTCCGCCGGTTGCGAGCCTTCGAATGCAGTCACTTCCAAGGTCTATCACCCGGATGACACATCACAGCGCATAGGACCTGGGATGAGTAAGTCTTGGATGACTTTCAGTGGGGGGATGCTGCTGCTGCTGGCACGTGCTCTGCTAGGAATGGGATGTCAGTCGGAGCCGGCCAGGCCGGGTGTTCACGACACACCAAGCTCCGAACAAGGAACCAAGCAACCAACCAACCCACGCCACCGCCCAACATGATCTCCACCCGAAACCTCGCCCTGTCCTCCGCCTTCGCTCTCGTCCTCGCTGCCGCTGCCTCCGCCAACGCCACCTTGTTCGACGTCTACGCCCAGGCCAACAGCTCCAGCGGCGGTACGGGCCTTGCCACGGTCGCCCTCACCGCCGGCCAGTCGTTCAGCGTGTCCGTCAATCCGAACGACCTCTGGAACGCGGGACCGCTTCCCCGCTGGTCGAACGCCGACGGCCTGATCGTCAACCTCTATGCCACGGGCACCGACGACAGCCTGCAGCCGGTCGGGACGCACATCGGCACCCCGTTCTCCCTCCACACGCAGAACAGTTTCACCGCCCCCTACGGAGCGCTGGTCGGTCAGATCGGCGGCTCCTACATCCTGCTCGGCACCAGCTTCACCGGCTTCGCTCCGGCCTCGGGCACCCTGAACCTCTTCTACTGGGATTCGAACAAGGGCGACAACTCGGAGAAGATCACGGCGAACGTCACCACCAACGTGCCCGACGCGGGCTCCACGGGCCTTCTGCTCGGCGGTGCGGTGCTCGCCCTTGGCGCCCTGCGCCGGTTCGTTCGCTGACCCTCTTCCGCGCGCAGGCTCAAGCGCGCTGCCCTCGGTAAGCCGCCGTTCCGGCCAGCACCGGAACGGCGGCTCTTTTCTTTGCGGGGATGTTCGTCCCGGATGGGGTGGGTAGGGCGCGATCTCCGAGCGCGCCCGGGCACGACGGGGGGGATGGACTGCGGTGACCTGGCACCGCTTTGGATTCGACGCAGGCTCGACGACCCACGTAGGGAGGCGCTCCGGCGCGGGGAAGGCGAAGGGACGTTGAATCGAAAGCGGCGTCAGGCCGCCGCACTCAAAACGCCTTTCGTTCCCAGCTTCGCACGGCGCGCCCGGCGAAACGAACCTCGGGCCACGTTGTCACCGGGCCGTGCGGATTGCCCGTGGATCACTTCGGCCGGTCCGGAGCGCGGCAACTGGGAGCAGTTTCCAGCAGCTGGCTCAGGAACTTCGCCGCTGCCGGTGTTAAGTCTCCCTTCGCCCGATGGGCGACGACGACCTCCAGGACCGGCAGCGAAAGCGGGGTCAGCGGTCGCAGTTTTAGCCGTCTGCCGACCGCATGACGATAAACGGAAGGCAGAAGAGCAACGCCCCGACCCGACTCCACCTCCGCGAATAACGAAACACCACTGTCGCACTCGGCGACGATCCGCGGCCGGGTTCCAACGGCGCTGAAAACGCCCAGAACAAGCCGGTGAAAATCGGTGTAGGTGCCGTGATGAAGCGTCACGATCGGCTCGCGGGCGACGCGGGCTACCGGAACGCTCCGCAACCTGGCCAGGGGATGTTTCGCGTGGACGGCCACCTGGAACGGGTAACTCCTCAGGGTCTCGAACTTCAGGCCCACGGCATTCTCCTCCGTGGGACGCACCAGCAGGCCGAGGTCGATGCCACCTTCCCGCAGCCGGGCGGCGATCTCATTGCTGGAGAGTTCATGAAGGACCACCTTGACCCGGGGTGTGGTCTCCTGGAATGCAGCCAGGGCCGGCGGCAGGATCTCGACGGTGGGCGACGGCGCGTAACCGATATTCAGTTCTCCGAATTCCCCACGCGCCAGGGCCCGGACTTTCTCCACCGCTTCCTTCGCGCCACTCACCAGAATCCGTGCTTCCGCCAGCAGGAGTCTCCCCTCGGCCGTCAACGTCACGCCGCGCGGACCGCGGCGCAGGAGATCCACACCGATCTCCTCCTCCAGGCTCTGCACCTGCCGGCTCAGGGCCGGCTGGGCGATCCGCAGACGCGCGGACGCCTCCGTAAAGCTCGAGGCCTCGGCCACCGCGATGAAATGGCGAAGATGCCGCAGTTCCATTGCGGGCACGCTCTATGCCGAAACGGCATCGCGGCTCAAGGAACAAGGCATTGGTCGGTGGCTGCGCACCCGTGGAAGGATCACCGCATGACAGAGCCAAGCCCGGCCTGTCGATTCATCCACTCGAATGCCATGCCCTACATCCAGGTCCAGATCACCCGTGAAGGAGTCACTGCCCGCCAAAAGCGGGACATCATCGTCGGCGTCACCCGCCTCATGCAGGACGTGCTGAACAAGGACTCCCGAACCACGCATGTCGTCATCCAGGAAATCGACACCGACAACTGGGGTGTCGGCGGCGAAGTGGTGACCGCACTCCGCCAGTCCGCTGCCGTCCGGGAGGAACGCTCATGAAGGCCACCCAACCCCGGTTCGAATCGGCGTCCGTCGCCATCCAGGCGGTGATCGCCGACTACTTCGCCGGCATCCACTTCGGTGACGTGGAACGTCTTCGGCGCGTGTTTCATCCGAAGGCCGTGCTGCATGGGGACCTCGACGGCGAGACGGTGTTCCGGACGCTCGACGATTACTTGGAGGTGGTGAGGAACCGGCGCAGTCCGCATAGCCTTGGAGAGCCGTTGCGCATGACCGTGTTGTCCATCGAATGCGTGAACGGCATCGCCTCCGTGCGTGCGCGATGTCCCATGCTGGGCTTCGACTATCTCGACATCCTCTCCCTGATCCACGCCGAGGGTTCGTGGCGAATCGTGAGCAAACTCTTCACCCACCCGGCCTGGGCTCCATCGATTTCCGGATAGGGCGGGATATGCGGGAGGCGAGTTCTCGGCGAATCCCAGCGGGATTCCGTCCTCCAGCCCGGGGTTGGACCGCGTCCGCGCGGGGCTACCCCGGGAACCCGTCCCCCCCACGTCCCAAACCCTGCAAGGGTTTCGTCGAATCAACCGTCCCGCCACGCCCCACGCCGGGACGCCGCAACCTCGTTCGAGGTTGAAATACGTCAGATGGGACCAGCACCCAGGGTTGGCAGGCCCGTCGGCCGGCCAACCCTGGGCTACATGCCGCAACGCCGTTGGCGTTGACTGGAGTTTGGCCATTTTCAGGCGTCGCGGAGCGACAGGGGATGGTAGCCGTGGGCAACGCCCACGGTTTGCATGGGTTTTTAGGTTGGCGTCGCGGAGCGACGTACGACCCTTGAGGGAGATAGAGGCGAATCGAAGGGTTCATGAGGAATTGCAGGCAATCGATTCCGGCGTCGCGCTGCGACGCACCCGAAACTCGCACTGGGTACAGGGGCTGAAGCCCCTGGCTACCATCGTCCCGTCGCTCCGCGACTTTTCGAAGAGGTGGCGCGCTCGAAGATCGCGCCCTACCCACAAAGCGCTTTCGCCGGGGACGCGGATGGCCTTCATTGGGGGGACCCATGGATTTCCGAGGTTCTGCCCATTGTTCTGCCCTGGCCTGCCGCCAGGGAAGGCGGGTCGCGTGGTGTTGGGTGCTGGCGGCGGCCTGGGTCCTCAGTCCCTGCTTGTTTCCCACGTCCGCACGGGCCGCCACGTTGGTGGGCACGAACAGTGTCTGGGCGTATCACAAGGGGACCGCCGAAGCGTCGTCGCCCAGCGAGGCCTGGCGGAATCCGGGATTCAACGACTCCGGCTGGCTGCGCGGGCGGGCCCCGTTTTTCTACGACGGCGACGATGTGTACTACGGCAACACCGAGCTGCCGGACATGATCAACAGCTACACCTCGGTGTCTCTGCGCACCGGCTTCGATGCCGGGTCCGGTCCAGCGCCCGCGACGGTGCGGCTGCGTTCGTTCTGTGACGATGGGTTCGTGCTCTGGATCAACGGGGTGCTGGTCGCGCAGGTGAACAAGGATCCGGCCGATCTGCGGTTCAATGCGGTGGCGGATGCGGCGGTGAGCGAACCGCTCGCCTGGAGGGAAGCTCTTCTGGCGAACCCGGAATCGTGGTGGCGGCCCGGCACGAACCACGTCGCGGTCCAGGCCTTCAACAGCTCCCGTTCGAGCAGCGATTTCGTCTTCGAGATGGAGTTGAGGTCGGTGATCCCCGACACCACGCCGCCCACGATCATCCGGGTGGATCCGTTGCCCGGGGTGGTGGGTGAACTGACCCGGATCACCGTGGAATTCTCGGAACCGGTCACGGGCGTGGGTTTCTCGGATCTCCGCCTGAACGAACGGCCCGCGGTGGGGATCGAGGGTTCCGGATCCTTGTATCACTTCACGGTCGAACCACCGGCTTACGGCGAGGTTCGGGTCACCTGGGACGGCGGCGCCGGGATTGAGGACCAGGGACAGCCGCCCAACCGTTTCGACCCGGCAGCTCCCGGGGCCTCGTGGGTCTATCGGCTCGTGGATCACGCGGCCCCGCGATTGACCGGTCTGACTCCAGTACCCGGCACGACGCTGCGAAGCCTGGATTCGGTGGAGGTCCGATTCAGCGAACCGGTGTCGGGCGTTGAGGCTTCGGATCTCCGGCTGAATGGCCGGCCCGCGGCTTCGGTTTCCGGGACGGAGGCCGGACCGTACACCTTCCGGTTCGAACCGGTTGCCCCGGGAACAGTCCGGATGGAGTGGTCGGCCGACGCGCATATCCGGGACCTGGCCGAGCCTCCCAATGACTTCGCCGGCGAAGGCTGGTCCTACACCATCGATCCGGCCTTCGTGCCGGCCACCGTTCGCATCTCGGAGATTCTCGCAGGAACGTCGGGTGCGTCGGGGCTGCGGGACGAGGATGGGGAGTTGCAGGACTGGATCGAACTGGAGAATCGGGGAACCACGGAGGTCGATCTCGCCGGCTGGTCGCTGTCGGACGACGCGGACAACCCCGGGCAATGGGTGTTTCCGTCGGTGCGCCTGGCTCCGGGCCGGTTTCTGGTGGTGTTCGCCTCGGGCAAGGACCGTCGTTCGGCGGGTGGAGCCGGGCGGTTGCACACGAACTTCAAGCTGGGTGCGGGTGGCGAGTTTCTAGGCCTGTTCGCTCCTGAGTCCCCGCGCGTACGGGTGGATGGTTTCGAACCGTCCTATCCCGAACAGCGGAACGATTACTCGTATGGCCGTGATACGGCGGGTGCGCTGCGATACTTCCGGACGCCGACGCCGGGGGCCGCGAATGGGACGAGCACCATCACGGGGGCTTTGCCGGGCGTCGGGTTCAGCGTGGAGCGCGGGCTTTTCGAGGCGCCCTTCCGACTGCAACTCCGCTGCGCGGTGGACGGGGCGGTCATCCGGTACACCACCGACGGCAGTGAGCCGACCCCGACGACCGGAACGGCTTATACGGGAGAGATCGAGATCGCCGGGACACGGATCCTTCGCGCCGCGGCCTTTCGGGAGGGCTGGCTGGCCTCTCCGACGGCCACCCACACCTATGTGTTTCCAGCGGATGTCGCACGACAGTCCGCCAAGCCGCCGGGCGTGCCGGCGACGTGGATCGATACCACGGGACGAACCTGGACCGCGGATTACGAGATGGACCCGGAGATCGTGGGATCGCCGACCTACCGGGACCGGGTGATTCCGGCGCTGCGATCGTTGCCGTCGATGTCGATCGTTACGCGTCCGTCGGACATGTTCGACAACACGACGGGGATCTACCCGAAGTCCCAGGCTCGTGGACCGTCGTGGGAGCGGCCGGCCTCGGTGGAGATTCTGGCCCACGGCGTGGAGCGTTCGGTGCAGGCGAATGGCGGGGTCCAGATGCAGGGCAACTCCGTGCGGGATCCGGTGAAGACGGGGAAGCACGCGTTTCGCGTCGTGTTCAAGGGGGACTACGGGGCGTCGAAGTTGCGTCACCGGGTGTTTCCGGATTCGCCGTTGGAGGAGTTCGACACCCTGACCTTGCGGGCGGACTTCAACAATTCCTGGATGCACTGGAACGGGACGCAGCGTCCGCGGGGCCAGCGGGTGCGGGATGCGTGGATGAAGGAGAGCCAGCGGGCGATGGGCGGTCTGGCGTCGCACAGCCGGTTCTTCCATCTCTACGTGAACGGCCTGTACTGGGGATTGTACGACGCGACGGAGCGGCCGGACGCCTCCTTTGCGGCGGTGTATCAGGGCGGGACGAAGGACGAGTACGACGTGGTGAACGAAGGGCAGTTGGTCGATGGCAACATGACCGCGTACAACACCATGCGTTCCCTGACCGCCCTCGACACGCGGGCGGGTTACGAGCGGATGAAGCAGTACCTGGATGTGCCCGCGTACATCGATTACCTGCTGCTCCATTTCTACACCGGTCACGAGGACTGGTTCACGGACAAGAACTGGTACGCCAGCCGGCGGCGGGTTCCGGGGGCGGGGTTCCGGTACCAGAGCTGGGATGGCGAGCTGATGCTCAATTCGCCGAACGCGAACATTGTCACCCGCATCGACCAGCCCTCCGGCCTGCACACTCGCCTGCTCGTCAGCGCGGAATACCGGATGGAATTTGCGGATCGCGTTCAGCGGCACTGCCAGGGCGAGGGGGCACTGACTCCCGTGAAGGTGGCCGCCCGCTACGAAGCCTGGGCCTCCCGCATCGAGTTGGCCATGGTCGCGGAGTCCGCGCGCTGGGGGGACTACCGGCGGGATGTGCATCCCTACTCCAGCGGGCCGTATGAGTTGTATCTGCCGGACGTTCATTTCCGGGCGGAACGCCAGCGGTTGCTGACCGCCTACTTTCCGGTGCGCACGTCCGTTCTCATTTCCCAACTGCAGGCGGCGGGTCTGTTTCCGCGAACGGCTGTGGCTCCCGGGTTCAGCCTGGCTCCGGGTCGCGTCCCTCCAGGTTCGCGGCTGGGGCTGTCGGCGCCTTCAGGGACGATCTACTTCACCACGGACGGATCCGATCCGCGGGTTGCATTCACGGGGCAGGTGTCGGCAGGGGCTCGGGCTTACACCTCGGACCTGGAGGTGCAATCCACCACCGTGTTGAAGGCCCGGTCGCGGGTCGGAACCGAATGGAGCGCGCTGGCGGAAGGCCGGTTCGAGATCGGGAGACTCGTTCCGTCCCTGACAATCTCGGAAATCCACTATCACCCGGTTGGGGGCGAACCCTACGAGTTTGTCGAGGTGCGGAACGCCGGGGAGGTGCCGGTGGATGCCACCGGTTTCCGGTTCACGGGGATTGGTTTCCTCTTTCCGGTGGGCAGTGTTCTGGCCCCGGGACAAACCGTGGTCATCGCCTCGGGACTGGCGCCCGCGACCTTCGCGGCGCGGCATCCGGGGGTACCGGTTTTCGGTTGGTTCGACGGCAGCCTCGCGGATGGCGGTGAACGAATCACCCTGCTGAACCGGGAGGGGCATCCGGTGGTGTCGGTGGCCTACGACGATACCGGAGGTTGGCCGCGGGCCGCGGATGGGGGTGGGCCTTCGCTTGAGCTCATGGATCCGTGGGGTGATCCCGACGCGCCGGCCAACTGGCGCGCCAGCGCCGTGACGGAAGGATCCCCGGGCCGGTTCGAGTCTTCCTCGGGACCGGGCCCGATCCGGTTGAACGAGATCCGGACGGGCGGCGATCCTGGGGAACCCGACTGGGTGGAGCTGCACAACACGGGGGAGACTGCCGTGGATCTGGGAGGCTGGAGCCTCACGGACGACAGCGAACCCCGGAAGGCCGTCTTTCCGGCAGGCACGGTGCTCCCTTCGCGTGGGTATCTCCTGGTCGCATGTCGGGGAGCGCTCGACCCCAATGCTTCATTGCCGGACGCCGCGGCGGTGGCAGGCCTGCCGGCTCTCGTGGCCGGATTTGGACTGGAACAACGCGGCGAGACGTTGTCGCTCTTCGATGCCGGCGGGAATCGGGTCGATGCGGCGACTTACGGCCCGCAGATCCCGGGCTACACCTTGGGACGCTGGGGGCCCGAGGCGGCGTGGACCTTGGGACAACCGACACCGGGAAAGCCGAACGAAGCGGTCCCTCTGACCGGTGAACGTTTCGCGGTGATCAACGAATGGCTGGCGAACGCGAGGCCGGGGGAACCGGACTGGGTGGAGGTGCACAACCGCGACACGAGCCGTCCGGTGTCCCTGGCCGGACTTCAATTCGTGGTGGGTGGCCAGGTTTCCCGGTTGGGCACGGCGGCGTTTCTTGCGCCGGGTGGTTTTCTGGTGCTGGAGGCGGACGGCGGGGGCGGGGTGGGACAGCTGGGATTCAAACTCCCCGCAGGCGGCGGATCGATCGCCCTGCACGATGCGTCCGGACAGAGATTCGAGATCGTCGAGTACTCCGCGCAGCAGGAGGACGTCTCCGCCGGGCGCTGGCCCGATGGCGCCGGCGGTCCGTTTCAGACGTTTTCCCGCCCGACTCCAGGCCGCGGCAATGGGACGGTGACACTCACGCCGCCAAAGCTTGATCGGGTCCGATGGGAGGCCGGGGCGCTCAGGTTTCGCGTGGAGGGTGATGCCGGTGCCGAGTATCGCATCGAACGATCGGCGGACCTTCGTCAATGGACGCCGGTGTGGACGGGGCATCCGGTGGCGATGCCCTTCGAGGGGGTGGTGGCGTCCGAAGGAGGATCGGTCGGGTTCTACCGCGTGCAGGCAGGACCCTGAGCATCCCTGGCGGGCCGCGTCGCAGAGGGGAGAGCGTGTCGAGCAATGGGCCGGGTTGGGTGGGCGATTGGCAGGATCTCGGGGGCATCTCCGAGTGATCGACCCGAAGAGGGATCTGGATCGCAGCAGGGGAAGATCAGGATCGCCGGAGGAAAGTCGCTTTGGAGTGCTGCGACATGTCGCAGCTTTTGATTCGCCGACGCATCGCCCCCTGATGCCGGAGCGCTGGCCTGCGTTGGGTCCCTGGTCCGCGGTGAATCCAAAGCGGTGACATGTCCCCGCAGTCCACAGGCCAGGTTCGCTCCTTCACCCGGCTTGGAATGCGGTCGGAGCTGCGAGAGGGCTCCGCTTGTCACTTCATGATCATGGCGATGAGGAAGATCAGGAGAATGACCACCACGGGCGCGAAGCTGGCCCCGGCCGCCCAACCCAGCTGCCCGGCGCGGAGAAGAAAGACGCCCGATCCAACCCCGGCCACTCCCAGCAGGGAGAATCCACCCATCCACAGCTTCAGCGCCCGGATCTGCGCGGGCGTCGAGTTCGCGCCCATGCCGAGGCAGAACACGACCGCCGTCAGGGTGGCGAGCACGGTGCAGATCATGGCCAGGAGGGTGGTGGTGATGAGCAGGGGCTTCATGGCGGAGTGGGAAGGGTTGGGAGAGGGGCGGATCGGAGCTGGGGGTGGAGGCGGAGCCGCGGCGAGTTCCTGTAGGACGGTGCGCACCATTTGGGTCAGGAATTCGTCGTGCCGAGCGGACCTGTGCATCAATTCCTTCAGGGCGGCTTCGATCTCCGGCGTGGCCAGCCTCAGATCCGCGATCAGCAGGAGAAGGATTTCAAAATGGCTGCGGCTCACGATGCCCATCGCACCCTCCGAGGCCGGTTCGAAGGACAGTCGCCCCATCAATTCCAGGAGGAAGGCCGGGAGACGGGGATCGAGAGGGCGTTGGGCACGCGCAATCTCGTAGCCTGTCCCGCGCTGGGTGGGGTCCGAACTGCCCAGCAATTCGACGATGCGCTCATAGGCATCCGGACGTTGGGCCAGAGCCTCGGCCGCCAGGTCTCGGCCTGGGCTTTTCGGCTGAGCCAGGTGGAGAAGGTCCTTCAGCGGACTTCGCGGTTCCAGTGGAAGGGCCTCCCAGAGCATCACGTACCCGTACAGGTCCCCGGGCATCTCCTTCGGTGGAGCCTGGCGCACCCGATGGGTGGCGCGCAGGAGGGCAGCCGTGGATTGACCGGATTGTTCCCGGGCCAGGCGAGCTTCCAGCCGGCCCAGCTCCTCGAGATCGCGGCAACGCGTGTCCGCCGGGTAGTACAGCGTGGGGTACCGGGCCAGGTCGGCGCTCATCGGCCAGCGTAACTGACCGGTGTGGTCGATCCGTACGCGGGGCAAGTCCGAGATCCAGCGGTGAACCGCATCGGAAAGACGGACGCTCCGGTACTCCTGCCAGGCGTTGCCCGTGAATCGGCCATCATCGCCGAAGCTCTGCGAACAGGTCACCGTGCCGCAGCAAAGGCACGCCGACACCAGCAGATTGCCCCGTGCCGGAAGAAGTTCCCGGTGAAAGGCCGGGTCGCAGTCGCAGGCCACCCGAACCTCCCCAAGCAGGGTGTTGTTGGGAGGTTGTCCGTCGACGTCGTTCGCGAAGGAGGATTCCCGGCGCCGCGTTGGCGTTGGCGGCCGAGGTGTCGACGACGGCGCAGCCCGATCCGGTGCTGGGGTGGGGGCCGTCTCCACGCTCTCACCCATCTCGAAATAGTCCTTCATCCGCCCGACACCCGGACCGTCGGCCGCGCGGAGGGCGAACCGGTACTTCTGTCGAGCGTTGGTCCGCTCAAGGTCGATCCAAAACTCCATGCTCGCGAAGTCGCTCCCGAGCTCCCGCACGATGCCGGAGTCGCCGGCCTGGAGGCTGTGGCCGCCGGCATCGGTGAAATCACGCAGTACCAGCACGCGGTGACCGACACGGAGATGATCGATCGTGCAGGCCATGGGGGGAGCTTAGGCGGGCCAGGGGAACCGCACCGATTTCGGGGTGTCGGCGGTTCCGTCGAACTTGCGCAGTTGCACGTGGATCTCGATTTCGACCGGCAACCCGTTGTTCACGTGCACGCGGAACTGGATGCAGCGTGGATCCGCGGGGCTTGGGTCGAAGCTGTAGCCCCATGGAAACCAGGGGTTGCCCTGGGCGGCTGCGGATCGCGCGTTGCTCTTCATCATGGCCGGTTCGAAGACCGCGCCGGCGGTTTGCGACGACTTGATGCGCACGCGCCAATCGCCGTTGCTGTCGGTTTCCTTGTAGGCGACGAAGGCGTAGTCGCAGTTCAGCACGGCGTCGTAGGCGTCGAGATAGGCCAGCTGCTGGTAGGTTGCGCCGCCCGGGACGGAGGCCGGGGCTTCGAGAAGGGGAGGATGACTGTTCATGACTTGGGCAAGCCGGCGGAGGCTGTCCGCCGACGCCCGAAGTGTACGCAAGCCATCACGCGCCGGTATCGGACTTTGGGCGTATCCGACCAATCGGGGTCCGGGATCCGCCCGGCCCCGTCTTCCGCTTCCTGCAAACGACTTGTGTGGAGCATGACTTCACTTGCCTGGAAACGGAGCTCCTCCTATAGAATTCCCGCTGCTGGCGAGTGGCGAGTCTCATCGCCTTCGCGGCCCATGGAGTGAGAAATCATGAACACGACACCCTGCAGTATTCATCCGAACCACGACCACAAACATGGCCCAGGCTGCGGCCACACAGCGGTGCAACACGGTGACCACGTCGATTATCTGCACGATGGACATCTGCACCATCCCCATGGCGGGCACGTGGACGAACATGTGATCGAGGTGGATGCCCAGCATCCGAATCGGTGCACTCCGGAACATGCGTGCAGCGGACATTCCAAGGACCACGTGCATGGCCCCGGGTGCGGACATCCCGCCGTTCCTCACGGCGATCATGTCGATTATCTCGTGGACGGTCACCTGCACCATCCCCATGGAGGACACTGCGATGACCATGGGCCGCTTCAGTTGGTGGCCCGGGCTTCGTGATCCCGGTTTCTAGGGAAGAGTGGTCAGATCTCTGACTGCACGGGTGCAGCGGCGGTGCGGTGCCTCCGCGGTTTCCTGGAGGTGGAACTCGTCGCGCTGCGACGAGTAGCGCCACACCCAAAGGCTGCCGCC